>CAYLRE010000005.1:0-50518 GCA_964385715.1 uncultured Planctomycetaceae bacterium | reverse complement strand
CCGGCCAGACCGGAGAAGAAACCACCGGTCAAGAAGGCGAACGGCACCCACACGCTTTGCACCTTAAGCACAAAGGCGGCTACCGCGAGTAGCGCGAAGATGATCGCGAAAAAGATCGCCACGACCTTGTACTGCTGCGTCAAATAGGCGTTGGCACCTTCGCGAACATAGCCGGCAATCTCGACCATCCGCTCGTTACCTTCATCGGCCGTCATCATCTTCTTGTAGAAGACGTAGGCCTGAACAAGCGCCAGGACCGAAGCTCCAAAGGCGATCGCCCAGATGACATAGAACTTGGAATCCGGATCGGCGGCAGAAGCGCCCGCTCCATCTTCAGCAAACACTGGCGCGGCCGTGCCCAATAGGGCGACAAGCGCAACCAGAAACAATCCAATCTTGCCACAGCGGCGAGGCCAACCTTCTAACATTTTCTCGGTACCTTTTTGGGTAGTTTCGTTGTCAACGAATATTGTCTTATGTCTCAGTGGAATGCGGATCTCGCTACGCGAGGCGAATCACCATTCTCGGGCAACCGTCGCGGGCCATTGCCAAACGCACTCTGAGAGCCACGCTAGTATGAGAAACCGCCTATCATCTGTCTGTGTCGGCCAAAGGCCTTTGTCTGTGGGGAAGCCATTCCTTCGCACAGGAGATCGTACGTTTTAGAAGCACGCCTCGCACCGCCGGTCCGTCTCATCCTCGACGCTGTCGCTCATCCGGGGTTCCGAACGGGGGGATTTTGCATGTTATTCATGGCGTCGGAAGAGAGGATTTTGGGTGCCACCGGCACCCGTCGAGGCGCTATTTCTCGACCGACTTGAGCCAGGGAGTTTAATGAATCCCGCTGAACAGTGTCAACAATGGATCGCCCTGCGTGGGTGCCGACGGATACTGCGGAAAACATGGCTTATCGCTGGCCGGCAGGCCAGGCCCGCGCCTCCCTCCGCCTGGTGAGCTCCCGCAGGCGGCGGACCACCCCCTCTCCGGACGCCGGAGAGCTCCTACTCGCCTCCAGGAAATAGAACCCCGAGACGCGGATTTTGCCCTCGACGGCCACGATTTGCTTGGATTGCGCTCGCCGGCCAACTATCCTGGTAGGAAGGGGCCTGGTAGGAAAGGGCCTGGTAAGGAAGAGGGCCGAGTAGAAAGGTAGTCACCGATGTGTCGGGCACCCCGATGCGTCGTTGTGAGAGGCCCGCTTTTTCCGATCGTGGCTACCCCCATCAAGCGAACTTTCGAGGCAAGTGACCCACAAGGCAATCTGACATGTCGCAATCAATGAGAATTCAACCGATCGCCGCGGTAGCCGTTCTGGCCAGTCTGGCCCTTGTGGCCGCCGCCGCAATCGCCGCCAAGCCCCAATCCCTTCCCGCTGCCGAGAAGGTCGCACTCTTCAACGCCATCGACAACGGTCAGATCGAAGTCAAGCTAACGGTCGAAGATGACCAGGAAGCACGGGTCGTGGCCCGCAATCTGACCGACAAGCCGCTGACGATTGAAATGCCGGAAGCGTTCGCCGCGGTGCCCATCCTGGCTCAAAACCAAGGTGGCGGCGGCGGCGGTGACTTCCTCAACCTGCCGCCCGAGAAGTTCGCCTCGACGAAGGTCAACTTCATCTGCCTGGAGCATGGCAAACCGAATCCACGCTCCGACATGAAGTACGAGATCAAACCGATCGAAACCCTTTCGACCGATCCGCGAATTCCCAAACTGATCGCCGCCAACAGCCAGGGCAAGGTCAGCCACGCCGCTGCCCAGGCAGCCGCCTGGCACCTGCAAAACGAAATGAGCTGGAAGCAGCTGGCTGCCAAGCAGCGCAAGAGGCTCGGCGGTGGTAGCGAACCTTACTTCTCCCGCAGCCAACTCGAACAGGCGGTGCGCCTGGTGGCTCACCTCGACAAGATCACCGCTTCGGGCGCCGAAGCGAAGGCGTCCGAGGACACCACGCCCTCAAGCGATACAACGATCTTTGAGAGCGTGCCAGAGAAAGAGTAGCGGGCCGACCTACAAAGAGCGGGCAGAGCTACGAGAACAGAATCTCGGTCGCCGCCTGGTCATTGGTCTCGCTGTCTTGTCCACGACCGCGTAGTTCCGCCAATAGTGAACGAACCTCGCGTTGGTAGGCACGTCGCTCCTCATCCCAGTCGGACGACTGCTCATTTAGCTGCGCGGCACGACGATCGAGTTCTTGCTCGCGGGCCACGAGCCGGGCTGCCTGACGTTCGATCTCCTCACCCCGGCGGTCAATCCAGCGGGCCAGATCCTGCTTTTCCAGGTCGAGCCGTTCGTGCTGGGACTTGAGCCGTGCCTCGGCCGATTCCAGCTGGGCTCGTTCCTGTTCGATCGTCATTCGTTCCAGGTGGTAATGATCGGCCACCTCGCCACGTATACGCTCCAACTCCGCCACCAGCTTCGCCTGCGGCACGGCCGCGGTGAGCTTGCTCCACAACTCCTCGATTGCCAGACGCGTTTCGAGCGTTTCCTGATGCATTGACGCCACGCGTGCGCGAGCCTGATTTTGCCCCGCCTCACGGGCATCGAGCTGCTCGGCCCGACGAGCAAGGGTCGCCTGTGAGAGCTCGCACTGTTCTTCAAACTCACGCTGCTCTTCCGCTAACTTCTTGCGTTCGCTTTGCAAGTGATTCTCGTCTCGCAGTTTTTGAGCCTGCCAGTGACAAATCTGTGTGCCCAGTTCATTCTGCCCCTCGGCCAACAACGCTTCGGCATCGTCGACCAATCGCTGGCGGGCCTCAAACTCGGCGAGCCGCTCTTGATTCTGTTTTTCAAATTCCGTTTCCGCGGCCGCCTGACGGGCGATCAGCTGCCGTTCACATTCTTCGATGGCTGAGGTCGAGCGACGTTCCACATTTCGCATCAACTTGCGAGACAACTCATGCGACTCCAGGCGGCGGCGGTTGATCTTCTGTCGTTCTCGTTCCAAGTCCGCGAGCGTCTGTTGTCGCTGCTCTTGCAACCGCGCCGTGGCACTCTCCGTAACCGCCTGTTGTTGGGTCAGGTGCCGCTGCTGCTCGACGAGCTGACGCGCCTGCTCGGCAAGTTCGGCTTCGCGACGCTCAAGATCCGCGGTCCTTTGATCAAGATTTTGTCCCCGCTCAGTTAGCTTTTGCTGAGACTCGTCGATTTCCACGGTTCTCTCGGACAATGCTGCTTCACTCTTGGAGAGGGATTCTTCCCGCTCCGAGAGCTTGTCGTCCTGTTGTTGTAGCCACAGGCGAGCCTGCCGTAGGTGACTCTCCGTTTCGGCCGTACGGGCGTTGAGCTGTGACTCGCGGCGATCGAGCTCGCTGCGCATCTCATCAAGATAGTCGGCCAGCTGACCACTCTGGACCCGCATCTGTTGCATTTGAGCCAGGGTCGGTTCAGCTGCCGCGGTGACGTTACCATCGGCCTCGCGTTGCTCCGTGAGCGAGGCCGATTCCTCAGGCTGCGACCTCACGGACGTATCTGACGACTCAGCGATCGCGTGCGTAGGCTCGTCCGAGGGAACCCGACTTGCCGCGTGCGCAGCATCGATCCGCTGCTGTCCACCACTTTCATCTCGACGGGGAGGGGTGCGGAGCGCCGAAGTTAGATCGACCGGTCCGGTGCTGACCTTCTCCTGCAGATCCTCTGGTCGTGTTGACGTCGTCTTGATCGACTCAGATTCCGACTTAGACATCGCGATCCCTGCGATTCAATGTTTCATTGCATGAGACTTGGTGGGAAACATCCACGCCAAACACTCTCGCTAACCGGCAAAGCTTAACCAGCTTCTTTCATCGACCAGTGGGTGCCTAGAATTGACCGCAATCGTCGGACGAGAGATGCTAGCGGCGCCAGCGGGATCGACTAGCGGCAACCACAATTCGCGACCAACCCTAGCGGCGCGCAAGAAAAAGCGGTGCCATGCGACCGGTGGCAGAAACCACCTGAGCGCACGCACCGCTAGCGTGTCTTATTAGAGAGAACAGCCGGAAGCCCGACGCTCTCTGGCCCTTAACCCTTGGCCGCGTCGAGAGCGTCCTGCATCCGCTGCTTCGGTTGCACACCGACGAGTCGCTCGACCACGTCGCCACTCTTGAAGACCATCAACGTGGGAATGCTGCTGACACCGTAGTTCTCGGCCAGGCTCGGATTGTCGTCGATGTTGACCTTACCAATCTTGACCGACTCGCCATTCTCGACCGCCAGTTCTTCAATCACCGGGGTAATGTGGCGGCAGGGACCGCACCAGGGAGCCCAGAAGTCGACCAGTACCGGCTCGCCGGACTGAAGTACCTCGCCTTCGAAATTCTGATCGGTAAATTCAGCTACGGTACCCATGAATCGTCTCCTAGGTGGAAAGGTGGGAGCAAATTAATTGCTAAGACCGACCGATGGGTCGGTCCGCGTGGATGGTTTTGTGCAGGAAGCGTCATCAAACGCCCGAACAGGGGGAGAATTATAGCGCCGCCGCTGAGGGACGTCAACGAACGCCCGCCTGGCAATCGTCCCAACTGCCAAGCAGCAGCCCAATCTCTCTCTGTTAACTACTGAGAGCGACCGATATACTCCAAGTACGTGAAATCGGTCATTTTGTTCACCGCGGAAACGAAGCTCGCCGAGTGGTCACCACCGCTGCGGCCACAAAGTTCGACTATCCACCTCACCCCCAGGCCCCGGCAATCATGCCGCAATATGTCGTCCGCTACGGAGCCTTGCGTCAGCTGGGAGTCTGCACGACTCGCGGCAACAACGAATTCCTGCGCGGGGCCCAGGTGATCACCCGCACGAAACGGGGACTCGAGACCGGCACGGTGCTTTGCGAGGCGACCGAACGGGCCGTGCAAGACTTGACCGAAGCTGACAACGGACAGATTCTCCGCGAAATGACAGGAGAAGATCACCGCGAACGGGCTCGTATTCGCGATCACGTGCACGAGATCTTCCAGTTCTGCAAGCAGTCGATCGAGAAGCTAGGCCTGGCCATGACGCTGGTCGACGTCGATCACGTTTTTGGCGGCGAACGAATCGTGGCGTATTACCTGGCTGAAAACCGGGTCGACTTTCGCGAACTGGTCAAAGTCCTGGCTGCCGAATTCCAAACCCGCATCGAGATGCGGCAAATCGGCGTTCGTGACGATGCAAAACTGCTCGCCGACTACGGGGACTGCGGCAAGCCGGTCTGCTGCAACACCCATCTCTCGGAGATGCCGCCGGTGTCGATGAAGATGGCCAAGATCCAAAAGGCGACGCTCGACCCGACCAAGATCTCCGGCCGCTGTGGGCGACTCAAGTGCTGCCTAAGGTACGAGTACGACACCTACCGCGAGCTCCAAAAAGAACTTCCCAAGGTCGGCTCCTCGATCGTAACCGACAAGGGTCGGGCGACCGTACTGGCCCAGGAAATCCTAGCGGGGCAGCTGCTGATCCAGACCGAAGACATGCGGCGAGTGATGATCGACAGCTCTGAGGTACTGACAGTCATCTCGTCTAAGAAATAGCGCCTCGCCCTCAGGGTGCGGAGGAAACCGAGACCCCCGCGACCGAACTCGCGTACCCACGCGATTCGGATTATGCTCTAGGAAGAATCAAGATACTGGCCGAAGAAAAAAGACCACGCAGAGAACCAAACGGGGCACGCACATCGGCGTGAGACGTGACAAGAAACCATGAGTGAAATCGAACAATCGATCGCCTCGCTAGCCCGCCAAGACGGACGTTATCACGTCGACGCCTACCTGTTCGTGTTCGATGCCCTGGCATTCGCCCGCGACACATTGCAGTTAATGGCCGACGAGCCGACCGAGGCAGAGGCCGAACTGCCAGCGCCCGCTGGCCAGACTGAAGAGGCCAGCCAGGGCGAACAACCGGAAGAGGAAGAAGAGCGACATCTTACCGGCCAACAGCTGTGTGAGGCGATTCGGCTTCTGGCCCTTGAGCAGTTCGGCTACATGGCCAAGCTGGTCTTCAATCAGTGGGGCGTCACCAAAACCGGAGACTTCGGCCATATTGTCTTCAACCTGATTGAGATTGGGCAGATGCGCAAGACCGACAGCGATCGCCGCGAGGACTTTGACGACGTCTTCGATTTCGAAGACGGACTCGTGACCCAGTACAAAATCGTCTCGCACGACTAACGCGTCACACCAGCGCGGCCGACTTCCGGCAGCCCGCTCGTCCCAGCTTCCTAGTCACGGCTCCCCAAGCACACCATGTCCCGCCCCAAGCGATCGGCCAAGCGTAAAGAACGACAGCGACAGGCCGAACAAGATGCCTCGGCGGCAACCTCCGCCACTCAAGCGGCAAAGACAACCGTGGCAGGGGAGAATAGACCGCACGCAGACCAATCCGCGGGGAAGGGGCTGCTACTGTTGGCGGCCACGGCGATGTTCGCCTGGCTGACTTTCCTGGCGTTCGTCGCCCTGACCAGCTGAATCAGGCTGGACCTCGCCACGTCAAGCTTGGCCAGGAACCTCCTGGCAACCGGTATTCCCCTAGATTGCCAAGGAAAAATCCCCACAGACCAGCTCCGGTCGCGGACTCACGACCGCGGCGAACCCTTGAATCGGCACTGCTGGCCTGCCACAATCTGTGTCCTTCGCGTGAGCGCCTGCTCCGCATTTGCCTACCAGCTGAAATTGAATTCACCAATTGGGAGTTGTCGTCGCCATGAAACTCGTGCCCCTGGGAGATAAAGTCATCGTCCGACCCGAAGAGGCGGAGCAGACGACCGCCGGCGGAATTGTGCTTCCCGACGCCGCGCAGGAAAAATCCCTACAAGGTCGAATTCTGTCGGTCGGCGACGGACGACAACTGGCCGACGGCAGTCGTGCCGCTCACGAGGTCAAAGAGGGTGATCGAGTGCTCTACTCGAAATACGCCGGCAGCGAAGTTGCCGTCGATGGCGAGCAACTGCTAATCATCTCCGAAGACGACATTCTGGCCATTCTTGGCTAAGTCGTTGGATTCTCCAATCGCCTGAAATCTCGGTCCGACATCCGCCCGAGTGGCCACCCTAGCGGGGTAAATCCCTGCAAATGCCGGAATAAAATGCTCCGGTCGCCTCGAATATCTTCCGAGGCGTATAATCGTATAATGCCGTTGTCGCTGGCGCGATGCAGCCAGGCTCACGTGTCCGCGGCAACCTGAGGCGGGGGCGCCACAACCATGGTCGACGTCTAGAACAAGCAATCCTGCGTCAGCTGCCAGCAGGAAAAGCCAAGTCGTCACCATGACCAGAATCGAGGAGTAGGATCCATGGCACGTCGAATCGTTTGTTTGCTTGTCGCGATGACTCTTGTTGGGCTAGCAGCACAGAGCAGTCCCCAATTGGCAATCGCCGATGACAAGCCTGTGTCCACAGTCGGCCCCGCTTCCACAGTTGGCCCCGACGCCGCTCTGCACAAGAAACTGGTCGACCGCTCGATTCGTTATCTCCGCACCCAAGGCCAAGCTGACGACGGTTCCTACAGCGCCAACGCCGGCCCCGGCATCACCGCCCTGGTCACCGCAGCCCTGATCCGTGCCGGCCGTAGCGTTGACGATCCACTGGTAACTAAGAGCCTCAAGTACTTGCAAGGCTTCCGTAAGAAGAACGGCGGTATCTACGCCCCGGGTAGCATGTACCGCAACTACGAAACCTGCATCGCCATGATGTGCTTCATCGAGGCCAACGAAGACGGCCGCTACCAAGACCTCATCGACGGAGCCGAGGCCTACGTCAAACGTCTGCAAAATGACGAGGGCGAAGGCTACGATCCCTCGCATCCCTATTACGGCGGTGCCGGCTACGGAAAACACAAACGACCGGACGCCTCGAATACCGGCATCTTCTTGGACGCACTCAAAGCGGCCGGCAACGGTCCCGACGACCCGCACGTGCAGCGCGCTTTGATCTTCATGCGACGGCTCCAGAACCACGAAGACGAACATACGTCGCTGCCCAATGCGATCAAGAATGAAGACGACAAAGGTGGCTTCATCTACGCCACCCGCGATGGCGGCGAGAGCCAGGCGAAGTGGGATCCCGAGGCTAGCGACGAAGAAAACCAACGGCTCAATCAAGCACGTGGCCTCCGCAGCTACGGTTCGATGACCTACATGGGACTGAAGAGCCTGATCTACGCCGGCCTGACGGCCGAGGACGAACGGGTAAAAGCGGCTAAGGGCTGGATCGCCAAGAACTACCGCCTGGACGCCAATCCGGGACTCGGCCCCAACGGTCTGTTCTACTACTACCACACCTTCGCCAAGACGATGGACGTCCTGGGAGACGACCATTTCACCGACGAAAAGGGCGTGAAACACGACTGGCGTCGGGAGTTGGTCGATGTTCTGGCTGGCCACCAAAACGACGACGGCTCCTGGATCAACGCCCAGGACCGCTGGATGGAGGGGGACCCCAATCTGGTCACCGCCTACGCCCTGTTGGCCCTCTCGTACTGCGAACCGCAGCCGGCCGGCGAGTAGACTAATCCCACTCGCTCAGCCCCTGTGCCCGTGAAAATCGCCGAAAAAGCGGGCGAAACGAGGCCATTTCGGCCGAAATAGTGGAAATTCCCGGCCTCCTGGCGACTCGCGCCGCCGCACTAGTGCGACTGCTGTCCAAGCAGGGGAGCCGGGGCACCCAACGATCCCGGATCCGAAGACGGCCTCCGAATGCCCGTCTGGCAGGTCAGGAAAATAGCCGGCCGGGGAACGCATCAACCGCGGTTCACAAGACCGGCTGCCCGCGCTATAATGTCGGGTCTTCGTTTCGCGAGATGAACCTGAGTATTGTGGAGAAACTGCCGAATGGCTTCCAAGTCGACAATTGCCAAGATGAAGCACATCGAAGAGATGGTGGACCGCTACGCCGAGCGTCGCGCCCAGCTCAAGAAAGAAGGTAACTACCTGGCCCTGTCCCAGTTGCCGCGTAACTCGAGCCGTACCCGTCTCCGCAACCTCTGCAAGCTCACCGGTCGTAGCCGTGGTTACTACCGTAAGTTTGGCGTGTCGCGAATCAAGCTTCGCGAATTGGCCAACCAGGGAGTGATCCCCGGGCTCAAAGCCGCCAGCTGGTAAACCCGCTCCGCGAAACGACAGTCCGCGCACAGTGCGTGTGTGGATGGAGCAACAAGAAACAACTGAAATAGATTAAGTAGGCGACCCGTCATGGCCGTACCCAAACGCAAACATTCGAATTCCCGAACCGGCAAGCGCCGTTCGCATCACGCCATCAAGCCGCGTCAGCTGGCTCCGTGCCCCGCTTGCAGCCACATGCGTCCCACGCATGTCGTCTGCCCGCAGTGTGGTTACTACATGGGTCGTGAAATCGTCTCCGAAAAATAAGTGCCTCTTGAGTTGGTCGCCGCCACTCTCTCTTGGTGGTAACTCTTGAAGCGGCCATCCGAGCGAGCGAGCAAAGTGGCCGAAGCAACTCCCGCCAAGATTGGCATTCTGACCGTCTCCGACCGCGCTAGTCGCGGCGAGTACGAAGATCGTGGCGGCCCCGCGATTGTCGAGTATCTCGGCGAGATCCTAAGCTCCGCGTGGGAGCCCGTTGCGCGAATCGTTTCCGATGACCTGCCGGTCGTCGAACAAGCGCTCGCGGAAATGGCCGACGACGAAGGCTGCTGCCTGATCATCACCACCGGCGGCACTGGCCCGGCCAAGCGTGACATCACGCCCGAGGCGACCGAAGCGGTCAGCGAGAAGATGATGCCCGGCTTTGGTGAGCTGATGCGTCAGGTGTCGCTGGAGAAGGTTCCGACCGCTATTCTTTCCCGGCAAACCGCCGGCATCCGTGGTAGCTCGTTGATCGTCAACCTGCCCGGCCAACCGAAGGCCATTCGCGAGTGCCTGGGGGCCGTATTCCCGGCGATTCCCTACTGCGTCGACCTGATCGAAGGTCCGTATCTAACCACCGACGAATCGCAGCTGGTCGCCTTTCGCCCGAAGAAGAAGTAAGGGCGGTTCTTTCTTTGGTTCTTCGCCGTCGTGGCCAAGGGGACGCACGCGCTGACAGGGGGGACCCTGTCCGATCTTCCCGCGTAACCGCTAGCCGTCTCTTGATTGCCGTCATCGGTTCTAAGATAGTCAAGACGGAACGCAGGGGCGGAATCTCATGCGGGCAGACTCGTCGACAGACTCTTGTAAAGGAAATGGGCTATGCACGTTTTCCAGGAAACAACCATCAAGGTGGTCAAGGCTGGCAAGACTGGCGACGTCTTTTCTCGAGTTCTTGAGTTGCTCAAGAGTGAGGCCGCGGGGGAACCCAAGATTCGCTTCCGCTTCGAAGAACTAGACAAAGATGCGACGTCGAAACGAACGATCAAGCGGTTTCCAGAACTCAAGCTCTATCATTACGAGCAGATAGGGGTCTTGAACAATTCAACACTTCAGGTCTTCTCCAATCTCGACGAACGTTTTTCCGAACCCAACGCAAACGGCGCATATGGCTACGTGCCGCTGGAAGCACTGGAGACAATCGCGTCAGGAATCCCGCGATCGTATTCTTTCTGGCATGCACAATTCATTTTCGAAGGGCTTCCGCAATTCGATCTTCGCAGCAATCTCGAGACGCCTCCGCTGGCGATAGAGAAGCCCTATGTCCTGCGATCGACCGTTCCCGGGATTTGCTTGGTGTCGGATTGGTGGACCACTCGCCGGCAAATCCACCTCTCGGCAATGACGGTTCAGGACGCTCCCGACGACGATGTCCCAGATCTGCCCACCGTAACGCCCGAAACGCGCGCCCTACTGGAGCGGCTTGGCAAGACTAGCAAACCGCGACAGATCATCTTGCCCAATCAAACAGAACGCGCGGCACTGGAGGAGAAGCAATCGCTCGCACAAGGAATCGTCGACACGTTTCGCGAAGACCCTTTCCATCGATTCAAGGGAACGAAACCGACGCCCCCCGAGAGCTTGCGTGGAGCGACACGTGGCACAACTCAATTCGAATGGAAAATGGCCAACCTACCTTCCCCCAAGAAGGTTCTCACCGACACCTACAAGCCGCTTGGCTTTCGATACAACTCCTCCGACAGCGGTCGCGGACGTTATTCCTTCAAGAAGCAAACGAACGAAAACAACCGAATCAACGTGAGCTTCGATCTCTCACCAATGATGGGCGAGATCCTCGGGTCCTTTTCACTAACTGGCCCGGCATGGGGATTCGGCGTTTCCTTTCAGTTTCTCGGCGTGAGCCCCTACAACGATCACATTATCCCGATCGTGAACGAAGCGGCGCTGAGATACGCAGCACACACAAGCAGCATGCAGGCGATCCATCTGGAAGAGACATTCGCCCCCCAGCTGGAAGAGATTTACGGACCCGCACCGGCCTGGTTCCAATAATCAGCGGCGTCGGTCGTAGCTTTCAAAAGGGCATAAAAAAGCAGCGACCGTGAGAGAACCGAAGTCATCTCACAGCCGCTGCTGTTTGATCTCTAGAAAGAGGTGGCTCGGCGGCGGCCACTACGACTCGCTCTCCGCGAGCACCAATTCACGCAGGGCGTCGACCGTGGCCAACACATCGTCCTGCTTCACGCTCTGCCAGCCGGTCACGCGGTGATTGAGAATCGCCAACTTGCAGGCCTCGAATGCATCGCTCAAATCAGTCGGCAGCTCGGGCAAGTCGGCAAACGTGCGTCGCGGGGCCGGGGCAGGGCCGTCGATCACGTCCTCATCGGCGTCGAAGGGGACGTCATCGCTGGCGGCCGCTTCGCCACTGGCCTCCGACGATTCATCGCCGAAGTCAGGCTCAAACGATTCGCCGCTGCCACTGTAGTCGCGTTCGGGGTCGCGAACTTCATCCTGCTCCGCGGTCAACGTCGCCGACTCGCCCTCGCTGTTTTCGCTCTGGGCACCATCTTCGTCGAAGTCGCTGGCATCCTCGACAACCTGCTGGTCCTGCGGCTCGTCTTCAGGAGCACCACCGAGGGCCTCCCAACGCTGGTGACGCATCTGCGAGATGCTCCACTTGCTCTGCACGGCACCTTCGAGCCACATCTCGCAGTCTTCCCAATCTAGGGCCGCTTGGAAATGGCTCCAGGAGAGACCACTGTATTGCTCACGGACGGCACCAAATCGCTCGTGCGTACGTCGCAGACGACCGACATGCTGGGGGCTGACCTGACCGACATGAGCGGCCCAAGTCTCATCACTGTACTCGCTTACCGGAGCCTCAGCGGCAACCAGGGCTTCTCGCCACTCGTGAATGATTTGGCCCTTGGCCCAGTTCGTATTGCTAACCAGATGTCGCCATTGGCCCACAAACGGCTCGGACATCTCCGCAGTTTCCAACGTGGTTTCCTTACCTGCTTCGGTCGTCATGGCCAAATCCTCACTTCAGAGTCGTTCTTCTATTTTTGAGCCGCCGTATACGATTCCTCGGCGACGTGCGAAGCAACGATTCTAGGAAGGGTCGAAAACCGTCCGTGAGACAGGGCGCAAAAAAATCTCCCGCTCACCGGTCACGGCTCGCGAGAGACTGAAATAGCAGGGTTTCCGGCCGAAAAATGGCTGCGCCAGGGGCTACACTCGCTGGGGAAAACGTGTCATTTGGGCGTCGACAAATGAGCCGCCGCCGCTCGATGACCGTCTCCAAATGGCCATTCGTTTCCCGCCAGCATCCTAGGCCCGTTCGGCTGATTCGAATCCGCACGACTTGTGCGAACCGTCACAAAACGGACTATTTCCCGAGCCGCCACAGCGGCAGAGTGCGATGGCCGGCTTCTCAGGGTTGGTTTCAAACTTGTTGCCATCGGCATCGACGATGGTCACCGTCCCTTCGACCAGGAAAGGACCGTTATCTCGGCAGCGAATCGTCACATCGGACATGTCTGTCTTCCTCAAGTGTGTGCAGATCGTATGGATTGGTTCATTGACGCAACGCGCCTGTGCGGATTGCGGCAGGCAATGCACGTCGGGCAAATTCTAGCGGATCGCTCCATCTGGCAACAACGAGGGGAAGAGCGACAGGATCAAGCCAGTTGCTCAACCAAGAGGAGCAGGCGATTGCTACTCTTCTGCCGCATCGTCGGCGTCCGTTTCCGCATCGTCCGTTTCTGCCCCATTCGTTTCAGACGGCGCCGGCACATCGACAACCGGAAGGCCACCTCGGATTACGACCATGACGCGAATCCGCCGCTGGCTTCCCCCTCTTCGCGGCAGCGGTTTGTATTCAAAGTCCTCCGGCGACTCGGTTTCCTTGTCCGCAGACGTATCATCCACCGGCATTGGATCCGCGGGGGAATTTTTGTCTTCGCCAGCTTTTTCGCCAACCTCATCGGCAAAGAGGCTCTCGGCCTCGTCATTCTCGGCCGCCACGTCGGCAGACTCATGCTGGCCATCGCCAGCAGCTTCATCTTTCTCGGCCTCGCGAAGATCATCCACGGCTGGCGATTCCTCGTTCGGCGGTGTCGGTTCCGGCCGCGTCTTCGACGGCAAGTCGGCTTTCACCTGGCCAGCCTGTGATCGATCCTTCTTGTCGGATGGCAAATTCGTTTCAACCGCGTCGTCCGCCGAATCACGATCAGCTTGCCCACCGGCAACCTGGCTGGCCTTCGGCACCGTGACCTCCGACCAGGCATACGCCTGAATCTGTTGTCGGTTTGATTGTCCTCTATTCGCCGTGGTCAATTCGGCCAGCGCCGCACGGACCTGCTCTTCCGTTCCCTCTACTAGAAACACCCGGTCGAGCGATTCGTTTTGCTTGGATCGACGCATGGCAGCCTGACGATTCGATTCACCGTCCGCATCATCCACGCCAGCCACTGCCGCCGGCAGGGCTTTCGCCAGCAATTGATGTCGCGACCAAAGCGGCGCCAAAGCGGCTTCCGAATCTCGTCGCTCCCTGAGTTTTCCTTTCACGGATTGCGAATCGACCACGGCCACCGCATCAATCTTTTGTCGCAGGCCACGCCTGGCCACCCGCGAGCGACTGTTGGCGCCAGTTTCCAACTGGTCACGCGGCTGTTTCGCTTCCCACAGTCGAGCGGCAATCCGTGCCGCCTCACGGCCACGATCGGTCTCGGCGTTCTCATTGCTCTCTGCCCGACTCCCCGCCTGCTTTCCGGCATAGGGACTTTCCTCTTCTCGGTCCGCGAGCGGAATAGGGGCTCTCAGCTCTACGTCGAGAGGCACAGGAAGTCCGGCCGCCGGCAGTTCGTTGGCCGCTGCGTCAGCCGCTTGGACCGCGTTTGCATCGGCAGTATTGGCGATGCCTGGTCCGCCAGCTTTACCGTAACTCTGCTTCTTCTTGGCCGGCGCCTTCGAGGGCGCGGCAGGCACATCGTCGTACGCAACGTCCTGTCTAGCTTCTACGGATTGGAATTCTCTGTCTTTTCCCGCTTGAGCCGTTTCCGCTTTGCCCATCAGTGATTGACGTGGGCCGAGCGACGGCCGAGCCACCGACTCGCCTTCGGTCACAGGTGGCATTTCCTCGCCGATGTAGCCCAGTGCGGGGGCGTCTTCGTCTCCCGTGGCTGCCGGGGCTTCCGCATCACTCATCACCAGATTCTCTTCCCCCTCGGGGAAGACGAACATGATCATTACCGCTGCTGCCACGGCAATCGCCGGATAGGAGAGCAGGCGCACCAGTCGATCACGCGTCATCGGCTGCTTGGGCGGCAGCGTGGTCGTCGGCAAAGAGGGCGATTCCAAATTCGCATCGCCGTCGTCGCTCTCGCTGTCACGCTCTTCGTCTTCGCCGTTCTCATCGACCGTCTCGCCTCCAATCATGGCTCGCTCGGCGCGATCCATAATCGTCTCCGCGAAGTTCGCATCGAGCTGATGACGGGGCAGGGCGGAGATCGAGTCGCGGAGCGAACGCAACTCTTCTAGCAGCTGGCGACTGTCGGCGTCTTCGGCCACCAGTCTTTCAGCCCGCGCACGCTCCTCGCTGGATAGTTCCCCATCCAGATAGGCGCTAATCAGTTCGTCGTTGGAAAGCGGATTTGTCATGGCTTCTTTGTCGCCAGGCGAGGTGCGCGTGATGCGGCGACTCGCCTTGTGCGACCTCATCTACTTCGAGTCTTCCTGTAGGACCTCTTTTAGTTGCCCCCGCATCTGGGTTCTGGCTCGATGCAAGCGGCTACGCACGGTGCCGACCGGCAGTTCGAGAATTTCGGATATGTCGTCGTAATTCAGCCCTTCCATCTCGCGCAGTACGATCACGCTGCGATGTTCTTCGCTGAGCCGACTCAAGGCGGCCTGCACCTGATTCACCCGATCTTGTTGGACCAGGTGATCGACCGGCGAGCCTTGCGTGTCGGTCGGTTCCTCGCCACTGGCCTCACGCACGTGGTCGATCGAGGTCGTCGGTCGTTGTCGACGGCGGAGACTCATCGCGCGATTGAAGGCGATTCGATAGAGCCAGGTGTAAAAAGCGCTGGTCCGTTTGAAGCTGTCGAGCTTGACGAAGGCTTGCACGAAGGCATCCTGGACCACATCGTGGGCATCTTCTGCCGATCCGAGCACATGGACCATGGCGTTATATAGTCGGTCCTGATACTTCGTGACCAGCTGGCCGAATGCCTGTGATTGGCCGGCGAGGATTTCGTCAATCAGTGCCGCTTCGTCCGTCACAACTGCTCCAGCATTGAGACGCCGCAGGGGCGAGATTCGTTCCCTCGCCGCCGCGCTAAGCCCCGTAAATTGTCCTGCGCCCCGCTGTTTTCCTCTATTTTTGCCGCTGATCGGCCAGCTGTCATCCAATTTTTCCGGCTCTCAGACCGCTTAACTAATCCTGCGGCCGAATCTCTAGCAAGACGCTCTCACTTTCTGTGCCATGCATCGGGTAGCTGACCAGCTTGCGAAGCTGCAGGCCGCGAAAGAGTCCGCGCTCGCGGGCCTCGCGGCGTTCGTCCAACCAGGCCGGGCCTTTGAGAACCAGCAGTCGGCCGAAGGCGTTCCAGTGTGGTTCCAGCCAGGTCGCTAGCTTGGCGAGCGAGGCAACCGCGCGGACCACCACGGCGTCGAAGTTGGCCGACTCCAAGACCGTCTCCGCGCGGGCGTGATGAGCCTTCATATCCAATCCCGCCTCGTTGACGATCTCCTGCAGGGCGCGGGCTCGCTTGCCGACCGATTCACTCAGCTCCACCGTTAGGTCAGGCCGCAAGATTGCCAGCAGCACGCCGGGCACGCCTCCGCCACTACCAAGATCAAGGACGCGTGACCCCGGCTCGATAAAGGGTTCGATCGCCATCGCGTCGACCAGATCGCGGGCGACGAATTTCTCGTAGTCGGTGTGGCGAGTCAGATTGAGCCGCTCGTTCCAGTCCCAAAGCCGCTGGCAGTAGCTCTCGAGTCCTGCGACTTGCTCATCGGCGAGCTCGATTTCGTGAGCCGCGAGCATCTCCGGCAAGGTGGCATTGTTTGAATCGGTCACGTTATTCTGTTTCTGTTTCCGGGTACATTCCCAGCTCGACGTGATTGCCGTCGGGATCACGGATGAAGATTTGTTGGTAGCCGCCGGCATTGACCTGGCGTACGTATTCGACACCGCGCTCTTTCAGCATCGCCTCGACCGCGTCCAGGTCGTCCACCTCCATCGCGAAGTGGTTCGTCTTGGTGTCGATCTCGCCAACCAGCTGCGTCGGCTGCGGGTGCTCGATGATGTGGATCTGTAGATCGGCCGCCTCGTCGTAGAGCCAGGCCCCGCGGAAGTTGAATTCAGGCCGTGGGATCTCGGCGAAGCCAAGCAGGTCCCGGTAGAAGGCGGTGCTCGCCTCGGGGTCGGCAGTGGTCACGGCGACGTGATGAAGTCGCCTGATTGCTAGCGGTGATGCCATTTCTGAGATGTTGTTTCTGGTACCGGCCGCCAGCGGTGGCGACGATATCGACAGGTTCGTGTGCGGTTTCTCTGTGTCAGCGTCACTATAACGGCCGCCCAAGGTCGGAAATAGCGGCAAGGCAGCCTCCTGGGCATAAAACTGGGCAAGCAGCGATACCACGGCAGCCACGGCAAACTCTTCCGGCTGGCGTGATTTTCTCGATTCTCGCGGTTCTAACGCCCGATATACCAACCAAGCTTCTGGCCGCGACTGGCTCGCATGCATTGGCTCACACAGCCGCCAGAGGCCGTTCCATTTCAAAATTCGGCGATCGCGTCGGAGGCATCCGTCGCGTTCACCACCCGGGGGGGAAGATACCAATGATGATGCGATCCAGCATTCTGCTCGTTGCTGCCATGCTCGCCGTCGCCAGTGTTGGCTGCTGCGGACCGTGTGGAGGATGGGCTCCGATGACTTACGACAACTACGGTCCCTGTCACTCTTGTGGTGCGATGTGCACCAGCGATTGTGGCCCCACCTGTACCAGTGATTGCGGCAGCGGAAGTTGCGGCTCCAGCTGCACCTCCTGCACCAGCCGTGCTCCGGTCGTAACCAAGGCGAGTTGCGGTTGCGAAGGCAGCTGCGACGGTTCCTGTGGTCAGACCTGCAACACCTGCGGCAAGTCGCCCTGCGGTTGCGGCATTCACAACTGGCCGAACCCGTTTGCCCATCTGTTTGCCTGTAGTGGCTGCGGCCCGCTCTACTGGAGCGAATGGCATAACGATCCACCTGACGTCTGCGACGCCTGCGATTGCCACGGCAATTGGACCGGCCACAGCGGCAGCACCGTTCGCTACCATGGCCCTCCGCGACGCGGATCCGCCTTTGCGGGCAGCGTGCCTGCGGAAGCTGCTCCGGAAGAAGTTGTCCTGGAGGAAGGGACTGTGGTGGAAAAGGCGGAGTAGTCGCCACGACCACCTGCGAATTCAAGCAAGAGCACTGGGGCCAAATGGTCTCAGTGCTTTTTGCTGCGCTTCTCATCAGCGTTCCGTTTTCTCGTAGGTCCAGGGCCATTCTTCCGACGGCCCGCGCGCTTCCTCAAAGTACTTCTCCGCCAAGGCCACCACTCTCGGGGCGAGGGCGGCCATTTCGTTCTCTTCACGCGGATCGATCGCCAGGTCGTAGAGCATCACCGGCTTGCCCAGCCCACGAATCGCCTTCCAGCGACCGAAGCGGAGCGATTGAATCTTGCCGTACTCGTGGAACTCCCAGTAGAGGTAGCGGTGCTGCGGTTGTGGCTTACCTTGGAGTGCCGGCAGAAAAGAGAGTCCGTCGATTCCCTCCGGCACCTTCGCTCCGGCAATCTCGGCCGCCGTTGGCATGAAGTCCCAGAAGGCCCCCGGGTGATCGCTCTGGCTGCCCGGCTTCACCACGCCCGGCCAGCGAACGATGGTCGGCACGCGGACGCCCCCTTCGTAGAGATACCGCTTGCCACCGCGATAGATGCCGGACGAGTTGAAGAATTCACGCTTCGAACCCCCTTCGCTGTGTGGGCCGTTGTCGCTGGAGAAGATCACGACCGTGTTCTCCGCAAGTCCCAGCCGATCGAGCTGGTCCATCAGCCGACCGATGTCGCGGTCCATATAGCTGATCATCGCCGCTCGACCTTTCTCCGGCTCCGGCCAGTCGCGATTCGCGTACTGTCCCAGGCTGGGCACCTCCATTCCTTTCTCTTTCGCTTCGTTGTTGGCGTGCGGAATGGTCAGAGCCAGGTAGAGGAAGAAGGGCTCGCCCTGACTTCGCTCCACAAAGTCGAAGGCCTCCTTCATGACCAGGTCGTGGCTGTAGACCTTTTTCTCACTGGCGACCCCGCGGCCGAGGCGACCTTCGTTCGGCACCACATTCGGCAGCGGCACCCGCTGTTCGTTCTTGATGAGATACGTCGGGTAGTAGTTGTGGGCGTGGCCCTGATCGAGATAGCCGAAGAAGTAGTCGAAGCCCTGACGGGTCGGCAGTCCGGTGTCACCCTCCTTGCCGAGCCCCCACTTCCCGCAGAGGCCGGTCTTATAGCCGCGGGTCTTGAGCACCTCGGCCACCGTGAGGTCGTCGGGCCGCAGATCGATGCGGCGATTGCCACGCACCAGGCAATGCCCGGTGTGCAGACCAGTCATCAGCGTGCAGCGCGACGGGGCGCAGACGGTCGAACCGGCGTAGAAGCTGGTCAGCCGCATCCCCTCGCGGGCGAGCTGGTCGAGCTTCGGCGTCTGAATCACCTGTTGGCCGAAGCAGCCGAGGTCGCCGTAGCCGAGATCGTCCGCCAGGATGAAGATGATGTTGGGCCGATCGCTTCGCTTCGCGGGGGCCGCCTTTTCCTCGTGATTATCGGCCCGAGCCGCCGGCACGATGAGCGTGAGCAGCAGCAGGGCAGCCAGCGGGCGTGTGACCAGTGAAGGGGTGATAAGTCGTTGGTTTTTCATGGGTTTATCTCGGCGGCTGTCGTCTTGGGCGGTGTTGTGGGCGATAGACGAAAGTCGCCCCGCGGGGCGATTCCGTACGAAACATTTTGACGAATGTCCGGCCGATGTTCCATGGTTGTTCGAGGAATGTTCAATGGATGTTTGGTGTTTGTTTGGTGGTGGCTTTTGTTTTGAAGAGACAAACCTTGTGCGCGAGCCCTCATTCATTAACCCGAAGCGTCAGCGAGGGACACAACAATACGTGTTCCACTAGCTGCTGACGCTGAGCTGCTTCATTACGGTTGACTGAATTGATCGCCTAGCTTTCCACTTACCTCGCTGCAGTGATTCGCACGTGCCATCGGCTGACGCCTCAATGACTCTTGGTCGTGTCCCTCGCTGACGCTTCGGGTTATTTCCTTAGGGTGCCACTATAGCGATTTCGCCCCAAATGTCAATTTTCAAAAAGAACCCACCTGCGGCTTACCGCATTACCGCCCACCCGCATCAAGACCCGTCGACATCTTCCGGCGACGGGTACTCCAACACCTCCGGCCGCCCCCAATAGTCGTAGATGCGAACCACCAGGCGACGCCCATCTTTCTCAACGGTAAAGTTGCCGGGCGAGTCTTCGATTCCGAGCAGGCCACCTGCCACCTGATTAGTCTCGCCATGGTGCAGGCGAATGTCTTCCGACTCGGATATCCCGGACAGGATTGTTTGTGCGATCTCGTCTTCGCTCTTCTCCAGCAGTCCCTCTTCCGACGCCAGATAGCTTTGGATCGAGTAGTACAGTGCGCGTTGGGCGTAATAGCCATGCCCCCACCCCCGTGTGACGTGAGTCTCATCCGCCCCCAGTCTTGGCAGGCAGAAGAAAACGCCGACCGACAGCAGCAAGATGACCACCGCGGCCGGCAGCAGTGTCTCGCGATAGTACCGCAGCCGGTGGGCCACGTCGCTGAGCCGCTTTCGCCAGATGACGAATGTGACTACACAAAACAGGGCCAGGAGCAGAATGAAGACAATCGCCGCCAGAGAGCGAGCTCCCTCGTTCGTAAAGAACCACTGCCGCTCTGGTGTAGTCTTCATGGAGGCAAAGACAAGATCGCTGCCCATCTCAGCGGCGGCAATCTCGCCCGAGAGCTTCGTCACCACGCAGCCAGGCCACAACAGCTTGAGCAGTTCCGGATGCCCAACTTCCAAATGACTGTCGGCGGCAATGTACGTCTGCCGGAGCGGGAGTTCGCCTGCCGCGTCCTCCTCCTTATTGTGGTCCTCTTCTTGTGATGGCTGAAACGTGTCGCAGAACTCGGCCTGCAAACGGGAGTTGGCCACCCTGGTATCGGCCACCACGAACAGCTCGAAGAACGTGCTGCCGCCGGGTAGGCCGGTCAGTTTGAGCGGGTAGACGATCTCCGGCGACGGGAACACCAGCTTGATCGGGTGCGGGGCACTAACGCCCCCTTCCTGCCGGGCGAGCTTCATCGCCACGAAGACCCAGTTGGCCTGGGCGTAGTCTTTGACCACGGGCAGAGCAGATTGAGGGAGCTCCGCAAAGCCATTCCCCGAGAGCCAGGCGTTCAAATCCGCCGGCTGCTGTACCCGCAGCACGGAAATGTCGTAGGCGCCGACGCGGGCCGTGCGATCAACCTGCACCGACGACGCACCGGCTGTCGACCCGCTGTAAGCCGGCATCAGCATTCCCAAGAAGAACAGGACCACCAACGTTAAGAGCACGACGGACGCCAGCCGTTCGCTGTTAAGAAGCATCGTCCCCAACAGGGCGACACCAATCACGGCCGCGAGGGCGACGGCGAAAACATCTCGCGAAAGATCGTGCGTGACGTGCGGCTGCAGACAGAAGCTCAGTGTCTTGAAGGCGCCTGGTGAAACTTTCTTCATTTCGGTCGGTGCGTTTGGGACGGGGACAATCCAGCCGAGACGCTGGGCGGCCGAATCCAAGGTCGAAGAGATGACGAGCGTTTCCGTTCCCTCCTGCCAGGCGACGATCGCCCGCTGGCTGGGAATCGATGGCAACTTTTTGATCGCCTTGGCGGGAATGTAGCAGCCATCGGCCAGCACCATCGGCGTGGGAACCAACCACGATCCCGCCAGAATGAAAAGCAGAAACCATCGCCGCAGCCACTTCGTCATCAGCTTGCTCCTCCACACGGGCCACCTCCTCGCCAAGAACCGTATCCCGATGCCACTTTGTTCCAGTGCCATCTTATCCATGGACACCTTTGTTCCAGCTTCCTTTTGCCCCCGTGCCATCCTCAACCGCATGCCCCGTACGCCAAGTACCGCGTCATTCTACCGGCAGGGGACCAAGTACGCGACTTTGCAGGCCTTCGCCCAGTACGTGTGGCAGTTGGCTGCGGGTGAAAGGTAACACAGTGCGGCGAGCTTCGCGAACAGGTCGAAGAGCCGAATGTCGACGTCGAAAAGGGAATTTTTCTGCGGTTCGCCGCTTGTTGTGTGGTCAACAAACAGGCCTTTCCAAAAACTTTGCTCGCCAACTCTTGAGAACACCGCGGACGTAGCCTAGGTTGGGGCTCATCACATCCGTTTGCAAACGCCTGCGGGCCCGTTGCAAACGAGTGCTGGGCAGGTCGCAACTGGCAAGCGAACGGGCAATTTCGACCAACGGGCAATCAACAATCGTTAGTTAAGGAACTCCTCATGCCGGGTACCGTCAACGGAATCGGAACGATGTACTACGGTCGCTCCAACGAGGAGCAACACGCAGGCATATGTGAACAGTGCAACAACGAAACGATCCTGCGGAACTATGAAACGAAACTCTGGTTCACAATCGTCTTCATTCCGATCATCCCGCTGGGGCGCAAGCAGATCCTGAACGATTGCTCGCACTGTCGCCGGCACTACGTCTTAACGCCGGAGCAGTGGGCGGAGTCGCAGCAGGCGGCCATCGAGGAAAGTGCCCAACACATGGCGACGAACCCCGACGACCCGCAGTCGATGGCGTCGATGCACGCGACGCTCGTCGCCTGCAACCGACATGACGAAGCGGCCGAACTGTTGACGATGCTCGAAGCACGCTTTGCAGACAACGTCGACGTGCAGATGTACCTGGGATCCTGGTACGAGAATCAAGGAAACGACGCACGTGCGACAGAGCACTTCCAGCACGCCTTGAAATTGGAACCGGACAATCCGGCTCCGCGTCGGGCAGTCGGCATCGAGCTGATGGCGAAGGGACAGCTAAACGAAGCTCGCGAACTGTTTTCCGCCTTGAAGCCGCCGTCGGAATACTACGATCCGCTGGTCTGGTTCCTGTTGGCCCAAGCGTATCAGGAGAACCAGCGTCCCGAAGAAGCACTCGAAGTCTATCAGCTCATCTTGGCTGCCTCGCCTGAAGTCGCCAAGGAGAAGTCGTTTCGCCAGGCGGTTCGTGTCACCGAGGAAGCGCTGGGGCGCGAGAAGTCATGCGTACCGAAGGACCACTTTTTCAAATCTCGCGGATTCGTCATTGGCACTCTTGTCACCGCCGCCCTGATCGGCCTGGTTCTGCTCAACGGTTACATTGCCAATCACCGCGATCTGTATGTGGTCAACGGGCTTCCGGTTCCGATGACGGTTCGACTCAACGACGACGAAGACACGGTGTCTCTGCCGGCGGTGAGCTACCGCACGGTCGAGCTGCCGGAGGGAACGCATCAGGTAGAGATCGTCAAACCAGAGTCGCTCGCCGGGCCGGTCGAGTTTAGCTTTTCATCGGGCTGGTTCGGTCGATTCTTCAACACGCCGGCCTTCGTCCTTGATCCAAGTCGCACGACCGCGGTGACCTGGGAGCAGACCGTTTACGCGGAAAACCCGCGCCTTGCGGACGAGGCGGACGCAAAGTCGAAGGTTCACTTCGGTCAACCGCTGACCTACTACGACGATGTTGATTACCTGTTTGAAGAGTTCCCCGAGAGCATCCAAGTCAAGAACAATGAGCAAGCGCGGCGCACGCGAGTCGCCATGTACAAAGGCTCGGCGATCGATCTTTTAGGAATGTATGGGGACAACGTCAGCCCGGCCGCCGAATCAGAGCTTCTGGAGCGGCTGCTGCTGGCGGCCCCGGATGATACGACCGTCTTGTCCTCGTACATCTACGCTGCCAATGCGGCTGACACGATGGATCAAGCATTAGATTTCCTTGCCGCCGGGCTCGATGAGCGTCCTCTGCGCGTGCAATGGCATCGCTATTACCAATCGTTTTTGATGCGCGACAATCGGACGGAAGAACTGCTCAAGCGGTACGACGCCTATCTGGAAAAGGAACCGAACAACTCACACCTTCTCTACCTGCGCGGCCGGCTGGAACCAACCGCCGATAAGAGCACCGCCTACTTCGATCGCGCGATTGAAGCCGACTCCAAAAACTGGAACGCCTGGGCAGGCAAGGCGTTCGCACAGATGGCCCGCGCCGACTTTGCCGGAGCGCTTCGCTCTCTCGACAAAGCCAAACTGATCAATCCCGAAGACGAACAAATTACGCGGCAGCGACGGCAGACGATGCTCGCCCTGGAGCGATACGGCCCGGTCGAAACAGCCTTAAAAAAGGAAATCAAGGAGCATGCCCTGAACTTGAACGCACATCTGGCATTGATGGATCTCTACTGCCGGACCGGACGTGAGGCCGAGGCGGAGCAGGCCCACAACACGTATGTGGCCCAGCTCAACGCGTCGGGGCTGCCGGGAGCCGAACAATATCGCTCCATGTCGGTAATGAGCCTCGATTATCGCAAGCAGGATTTCCAGGCTTTTGTGAATCACTCCAAAGAGAGCGGCATTCCGCAGGCGGACAAAACAGCGGCCGTTTCCGCAGCGATCGAGACAAATGATCCGGCCAAAGCGGCCGGCATTTTCGATTCGGGCGACGTGGAAGTCACCAGCAACTGGGCGTTGGAGTTGTCGATCGCCTGGCGAGAGAAGGGGAATCGCGAGGAAGCGGACAAGTGGCGAACTACCGCCATCGACTTGCTCATGCAGGAAGGGCCCGAGTCGGTCTATGTGGCCAACTTGCTGAAACGATCGAAGGAGCAACCGGTCACGCAGGCCGAAGTCGTCGACATCAATATGGAACCTTCGCAGAAAGCCCTGATGCTGTTGGCCCTGGCGGAGAATGCCGTCGATCGCGAGGCAATGTTGTCGCTGGCCGAGAAACTAAACTTCGCCCGCGATTTCCCGTATCACTTTCTACGTCGCAGCATCGAAGCGGCCCGCCGGCAGTAATAAACAGCGCTCCGGCTAAGACAAAACGCGTTCGCACCGCGTTCATCCGCGGTAATCCGCAGATGTTTTTTGCCCACCGGCGGATTCACCTCCGCGTGGCCCCAGGGCGGCCGATGTTGACAAAACGCCACCGACAACCGGCAGACGTGGAACAACTGCCTCTAGAGGCAATCCGTCGTCTCGCAACCTCATAGGGTCGCCGGGATCACCACAACGGCCATAGCGATTGTGCCGAATGGACTCGGCTGAAAGCCGCCATTCAAGGGTTTCGTAAGGTATTGTTGGTTAAGAGCAGAAAGAACTGCGCGCTTCCCGTTAGTCAGCCGCAGCACTCGACCTACCAAAGCTACGCAACAAGACAACGCCACACGATTCATAGACGGTGAGTCAGCGGCGACGATTCGCTTCGTCGCTCTCGCCAGGAGACGACCATGTTCTTCGACCTGCTTCCGTTCGAGACCAATCGACTGATCATCCACTTCGCGGCATTCGCCAGCCTGCTATGCATGGCCGCCTACGTCTGCTCGAAGGTCCACCCGCCGCTGGCCAAGGCCCTGACGCGATACGCCCAGGCGGTGGCCGTGTCGATCGTGCTGTTCTTGTCGCTCAGCACTTCGGCTCTGCTGGCATGCGGAGTGACGACCGCCGAGCAGCTCAGCTCACGTGCGAATTGCAGCCTCCAGGCGCTTCGCTACGATATTTCGCACCTGCTGCACCTATCGACCGACGAAAACACAACCTCGTCCGAAGCAGGGCAGAGCAGCGCGACGGAACTCAAGAACACGCTAGGCTAGAATCTCTGGAATGATTCGGCCGTGTACGTCGGTCAGACGGAAGTCGCGACCGCTGTAGCGATAGGTTAATCGCTCGTGATTGATCCCCATCATGTGCAAGATGTTGGCGTGCATGTCGTGTAGCGTCATCTTGTTCTCGACCGCACGATAGCCGTACTCATCGGTACCGCCGTAGATCGTACCGCCTCGGCTACCTCCGCCCGCCATCCAGATGGTGAACCCCTGCGGATTGTGATCGCGTCCATTGGTACCCTGCGCGAAGGGCGTTCGTCCGAACTCGCCAGTGAACACCAGTAGGGTCGAGTCAAGCATGCCACGTTGCTTCAGGTCCTTGATCAAACCGGCGATTGGCTGATCGACGGTTCTGGCATTCTTGTTATGACCATCGATCAGGTTCGCGTGCTGGTCCCAGCGATCGACACCCGGCTTTTGCGGAATCGTGAGTTGAATGAACCGCACACCCCGTTCGACCATGCGGCGGGCGAGCAAACATTGGGAGCCGTAAACGCGGGTGTATTTGTAAGGAGCATCGAGCCCGTAGAGCCGCTTCGTGGCCTGCGTCTCTTGCGAGAGATCCATTACCTCGGGCACTTCCTTCTGCATGCGGAAGGCCAGCTCGTAGTTCTTGATCGCCGCTTCAATCGCGTCGCCCGCTTCGACCTCTTGGGCCAGTTCGGCGTCGAACTTTCGCAGGTATTCAAGCTTCTTCATGCGGACTTCTTCCGACGCATCGCGAGAGCGAATGTTGCGCACGCTCGGCGAGGTCGGCATGAAGATCGAACCCTGGTAGTTGGCGGGCAAGAATCCGTTGCTGAAACAGGCCACGCCACCGGAAGGAATCTGACCACCGTGAATTACCACGTAGCCGGGCAGGTTATGATTCTCCGTGCCCAAACCGTAGGTCACCCAGGCACCCATCGAGGGCTTACCCCGCATGCCGAACCCGGTGTGAAGCGCATAGTTGGCGTTGGGATGATCGGGCAGAGGACCGGTCATCGAGCGGATCACGCACAGATCGTCCGCACAGGTGGAAAGTTCCGGGAACAGGCTGCTGATCGGCATGCCGCATTCGCCGTAGCGATCGAAGGTCCAGGGGCTTTTGAGAATCGTGCCGATGTTGTTGAACACCGTGGCGTCGATTTTGAACTTCGGCTTCTTGCCGTGCTCTTTCGCTAGTAGCGGCTTCGGATCGAAGCTATCGACCTGCGACACGCCGCCATCCATGTAGAGGAAGATGACGCTCTTCGCCTTGGGCTCGAAGTGCGGTTCCCGCGGGGCGAGCGAACCGAGCTCGCGGGGCTTTTGCTCTGCGGCGGCGGCCTCCTTCGACAAGAGATCGCCGAACGCCAGGGCCCCAATTCCGAGCGAAGCCTGCGACAAGAGTTGGCGCCGTGTGATCGACATATCAGAAGTCTCCCGCGCCGCGGCGCGTGATGAATAGCGTTCGATTAGTAAAGGAAAATGAATTCTTTGCGATTCAGCATCAGATGGCAGAAATCTTTCCAGACGCGATCGTCAGTGATTGCGCTCTCATCGGCCGCGTCGTCGATAGCCACTTCATACGAAGCCGCCAAGTCACGAAGCATGGCCAGCGAACGTTCGATCTCGGCCTCTCTGGCTGGACGGCTGTAGGCCAGACGGTGCATGCGATCGATGCGATCCGACACGCTCATGTCGGTCTGATCCAAGACCCGCTTCGACCAGGCCTCCGCCTGATCGAGCACGAACGGATCGTTCATCATGGCCAGCGACTGGGCTGGCACGTTGGTGGTGAATCGCAGTCCGACCGGTTCGGCTGCCGCCGGCATGTCAAAGGCGGTCAAGAAACTCGGCAGGTAGTTCCGCCGCATCTCGACATAAATCGCTCGACGACCGTTCCCGTCGCGAGGGCCATTCTTGTTCGGACGAGAACGACTCATCGGCATCTGATCCCAGTTCACAATCACGCTACGACCGTACATCTCGTGGCGCAGTTCACCACTGGTGGCCAAGATCGCATCGCGAATCGCTTCGGCCGGCAATCGCTTAACCGGCATTCGCTGCAAGTAGACATTGTCCGGGTCGTTCTCCGCCGCCTCAGCCGAAGGCGTCGTCGACATGCGATAGGCACTGGTCAGCACGAGCCGTCGCAGAAGCCGCTTGCGGGACCAGCCATCTTCCATGAACTCGCGGGCCAGGTAGTCGAGCAATTCAGGGTGACTCGGGCGATCGCCCACGTCGCCGAAGTTATCGACCGTGGCTACGATGCCGCGACCGAATACTCGCTGCCAAATTCGATTCACAATCACCCGCGGCGTAAGCGGGTTATTCTCGTCGACCAAGGCCTCGGCCCATTCGAGTCGACCGCTGCCGCTGGGATTGAACGGCTTGCCGTCAATCGCGGAAAAGAATCGCCGCGGCACGACATCCTCGCTGGTGGCGTGGGGATTACCGCGAACGTAAACCGGTTCGTCGTGCCCCAGCCCGTCGGTCATGCTGCGAACATAGACCGGCTCGGGGATCGTTTTCCACGTCTCGCGATAACGCTCCACCTCCGCAAGTAGGGCAGGGGAGTCGGTCGCCAAAATTTCTAGCGGTCCGCCGGCGGTGACAAGCGCTTCGAGAATGTCATTTTGCGCGGTCGTGAGTTCGTCGCGCTCCCAACGATCGACAAGCTCGGTCAGTTGCACCTTGGCGAAGGCGACCGCCGCCGCCTGATCGGCTGGCGGAGTCGAACTTGCTTCGATTCCCCACGCTGCTGCGTACTTTCCGTTGTAACGGGGCGGATAGGCGTGTCCGCTGCCGACCACGATGCGATCGACCGCCACATACGAATCGTCTTTGTGCACCGGTCGATGCTGCTGGTTCGCGACGAAGCGCATCTCCTGACCGTTCTGCAAGACCTCGACGTAGGCCGTCGCGCCGGTCCAGAATCGGGTGTCGAAATGAATCCAATGCCACTCGTCCTTGTCGACGCCCATATCGGTCTTCGACGTGGTCGGACCTTGGCCCACGATGTCGTAGTGCTGGATGTAGAGCCGCACGCGACCACGGGAACCCTTTACCCTTACGCTAAGGCGATCGGTAACGGTGAATAGCGGCGACTTGATGGAACCGTCGTAGCGGCTCGACAACTGCCCGGCTGCGGCCGACCCGCCCACAAACGTATGCAACAGGGTGTCGCCCGAGCGACCAATCACAAACTCGCCCGGCTTACGGGGTGCGTTCTCAAAACCGGTACCGCTGGTGAGCCAATCGCCAAAGCTCTGTTCATTGAGCCCGCCGAGGTTTTCAAAACTTGCCGCGGGCGTACCGGCATCGGTGGCCAACTCCGTCCAACGAGAAGCAACGTCGGTCGTCGTTTCCGCTCTCAGCAACGAAGCAAGTGGGTAGAGCGGATGACGGTTGTCGGCGTACTTGTCTTTCGTCTTATTCTCTTCGCCACTCTGATTGTCTGCGGCCTGCTCAATGGTTGCTAACGCGCTCGCATCGAAGGCGTCGATTTTCGCTCGCACCGCGGCGATCGCCTCGCGTTTCACCACCGCTTGTTGATCTTTTAGCTCGGCTCGCTTCGTCTTGAGCAGCTCCGGTGAAGCAACGTTCGGGTAGTCCAATCGGGAACTGGCAAGCAGGCCGTAGAAGGCGTAGTAGTCCTTGGTCGACACCGCGTCGAACTTGTGATCGTGGCAGCGAGCACAGGTCATCGTCAGACCCATGAACGCCTTGCCCGTGGTGTCGATCATGCCGTCGAACACGCGAGCTTCTTCACTATGAATATCAGGCGGACCGTGATGTCCGTCGGTCAGCTGGAAGAAACCGGGGCCCTGGGCCGACTCGTTCGAGCCGTCTTCCGGATTGAGTCGCGGATTCTTGAGTTGGTCGCCGGCGATCGCCTCTCGGGCGAATTGATTGAACGGCACATCAACGTTGATCGCACGGATCAGGTAATCGCGATAACGCCACACGAAGGGGATCGAGTAGTCGGCCTCGTGGGCTTTGGTCTCGCCGTAGCGAACCAAGTCCATCCAGTGGCGGGCCCAATGTTCTCCGTAGCGGGGCGATGCGAGCAGGCGATCGACCACCTTCTCATACGCCTCGTCCGACTCGTCGGCGATGAACGCCTCAATCTCTTCTAGCGTGGGTGGCAGCCCCGTCAGATCGAACGTTACGCGGCGAAGCCAGTTGTGACGATCCGCGGGCGCGGCCGGAGCGTAACCTTGTTGCTCCATGGCGGACAACAAGAATCGATCGACCGGACTGCGCGACCAGTTAGTCTGTTTCACATCGGGCACGGCCGGATCGGCCACCGGGGCCCAACTCCAGTGTGTGGCGAGTCGCTCTTCAAATGGAAACTTGTTCTTCGCCGTGGCGTGGGTGTCCTCTACGTCCGCTTCGGTGGGCCAGGGAGCGCCCAAACTGACCCACTTCGTGAGCGTAGCAATCTCGTCGTCCGACATCTTCGAGTCGGGCGGCATCTCGTACGTTCCGCCGTAATGAATCGACTCGATCAACAGACTCTCGTCCGGCTTGTGGGGGACAATGGCCGGACCGGAGTCGCCACCGGAGACAATCAAACGGCGGGAGTCGAGTCGCAGTTCGCCACCAAGCTCGTCGGCGTCGGCGCTGTGACACTCGTAGCAACGAGCGGCCAACAGCGGACGAACTTTGTTCTCGAAGAATTCTAGATCGTGAGCAGAAAATTCCGTGGCCGCGGCTGCAGCTTCTTCTGCCTTCTCCACCGCCTGAGCATCTTGGACTGAGAACCCAAGGCCGAGAATGACGAACCCAACAACCGGGAACGTGGCAACGAAAAGAAACCGCATGGTGATGCTTGTCATGGCGCGGATTGTGGGTGGGATTGGGGGGCGGGCATCATGCGCGTCTTTGATGGAACCAACCGGCACGAACGAGCGCACCGGTACCGTCCTCATCAAACTCTCTATTTTAAGCTTGATGCGAAATCCTGTCTAGAATTATCGACGCAGCGCAAGTTGTTTTTTGACAAATACTTGCACGCCGTGCGACAGGGCTCACTCGCCGCTCGCCGGCTTCTCCGGAAGTTCCAGATCTTGGGGCACCACGTCGACCGACGCGCCCTCGCTGGGAACTTCAACGCCGGCAGACCAAAGAATGCCGTTGACCATCATCCGGCGGAAGGCCGGAAGCTTGAAGTTGCGGTGAAAATGGCCGAGCGTTGTCCCGAAAGAACGACCGCCACCGGCGCGCTGGTGAGCCCAACCCACGACCAAGTCTTCGCCCTTGGCTTGAACCTGCAAGAGCGGTGTCGCTTGCTCGGAAATAGTCGGGTTCAAATAGAACTCGTCGTTGAGCTGATACGGTTTCCAGCCCCGACAGATCGGGTGCTCGGGGACCAGCTGCTTGAGTTCCGATTCGGCGATCACGAGCCCAACAAAGTGAATCCACATGCCGCCGAGATACTCGAGATAGCGCTTGCCGAGCCGCTCCTTGTTGGCGTCCTTCACCGCCGTGGCCCAATGAATGGCGACCAGGCCGACGCCATCTTTCATTAGCTGTTGAGCTTGCTTCGCGTGCGGCCCATCGAGCATCAACTCGGCGCCGGGGCTGGAGTACATGACGATCGAGACAACGCCTTCAAGTGTCTTGGCATCTTTGGGCCAACCATGCGAGACAACCGCTTCGACATTCGGCGTCTGCCGCAAGCACGTAGCCAACAACTCGCACGTCGGCATATACATGTGCGTCTCCCAAGGATGATCGAGCTCGTGTCCGATCAGAAGGATTTTTACGTACGGCTGCTCCTCGTCGAGCAGATCGGCTTCCGGGGGGACGGAACCGGTCTTTCCCGGTTCATCTGCGGACACTTCTGCGGCCGGCGCGGCTGTCGCCTGTTCCTTTTGCGCCTTCGCGTCACTCGAAGGTCCATCGGACGAGCAAGAGGGCAGGGCTAGAGTGAACAACAGCAACAGAACCGTGACGGCAGTCACGCGAGGGGAAAGGAATCGTCGTTGCATTGTCAGTTTTCCTGGTTGTGGGAAGGGTTGGTATCGAGCTGGAACTCTTGTTCCGTCGATCACGTTCCGGATTCTCTTATAGTCGTGCGGCACTCCGTGACGCCAACGTGAAGCGCCGATTGGTTGTGACACCCGATTGGTCGTGTCCCTCGCTGACGCTTCGGGTTAATGTTTGGGTGCCACTGGCTTCGCCAGTGCTTGGATTGGTAGGGCATGCTGTGCATGCGAGAACTAAAAGTAGCCCTAGGAAGCTTTTCACTCAATTGGCTGCTACCGCCCATAGTCGTTCGGCATGTGCGCCCGCGCCAACGTGAAGTGCCGATTGATTGTGGTACCTATTTTGTAGTGTCCCTCACTCACGTTTCGGGTTAGTTGCTGTAAGGCTACTCAACCAGTTGCGTCGTTTGATGCAAGAACGTGTTACGCTTCGCACTTATTACTGCCACTGACCTACGGAAGCTAGTCTCCTTCACCATCCCCATCGGCACCGCTGAGGATATACGCCATCAGATCGAGAATCTCTTCGCGCGTCAACGTGGTGAGCAAACCTTGCGGCATCATCGACACCTGCGACGAAACCGTCTCTTCGATCTCGGTCCGCCCAAGGGTTGTACTTTGGTCGGGCGCCAATGGGTTGGTCACAATCGTGACCGTCTTCTCGTCCTGAGCCACGATCAAACCAGCGAACTGCTTACCATCGTCGGTGAAGAACATGTGAGTGCGATACTCGTCGGCAATACTGGCCGATGGATTCAAAATCGCTTCCATCAGAGCCTCGCGCGGTTTCTCGAGCTTGAGCAGTCGAGCCGCCACGTCACTCATCGGCGGGCCGATCTTCAGCTCGCCAGCGGCCTGTTTGCTTGCGGTGCCGCTGCTGTGACAAGACGCACACGAAGCCGCCTTAAACAACTCGCGACCATTCTCTAGCGAACGACCCTCAGCGAGCTTCGACAGACTGCCAACGAGATCTTCTCGCACCCAATTCCGTACGAACGGGCGAGTCACCGGGGCGTTTTTCTTTTGTTCGGCCAGCTGCTTCTCGGCAACTTTCTGCCGCTCCGCTCGAAGCTCCTTCTCCTCAGCCGAATCGTGGAAGCCGATCCAGTTCAGCCCCAAATACTTCTCCTTCGCCGGGGCATTTCGGGCCGCTTCGTCGTCGAGCACCGCCACCACATACAGGTCGTTCACCCCGCCGGGATCACGCACTCGCACCATCTGATATCGATAGCCGACCGACGGCTGGAGTTTCACTTCGGCCAGCAGTGGACCGTCAGGCCCGTTCTGTCGCAACTGCAAACGGCCACCCACATCGCGGAGAGCGCCCGCGCGGAAAGACAACGCCTCGATACCTTGCAGGCGAATCTCCGAGAAGCTGACATAGTCGCCGTGGGCGAAACGGCCGACGATCGTTCCTTCTCCTTCAAACTCATCGACGATCTCGGTGCCGCGACGGGTATCGAAGAAGGCGGCCTTTTTCTTGCGGGAGTGGAGCAGGTGGATCGCCTCGCCGGTCAGCGGCGGAACGCCTTCGGCCCCGTTGTCGGTGTAGCTCGCCTTGATCACATAGACGCCGGCATCAGCTCGCATATCCGGAAAGTTGATGGCCCGAAACGCACCGCTCAGCCCTGGCATGGGGGCACTGCTGGCCGAGTGGGCCAAGGACAACACCCAATCGACCATCTGCCGCGTCTCGTCGAGCGTATGTTGTGGGTGAGGCGGCATCGGCTTGGCTCCCCATACACCCACACCACCTGTGATGATTTTGTTCGCCAGTCGCTCACGGGCCGACTCGTCGTCCTTATACTTCTGCGCGACTTGCTCATAGGGTGGACCCGCCGACGCATTGCGGGCCGTGTGACAAGCGAAACAGGTTGTACGACGCATCATCGCCAAGCCAGGTTCCATGGTGGCGTCGTCATTGAGCTCCTGCTGACCGAGCGTGTCGAGGTTGGTCGAACGGCGCCGCTGCTGATACTTAGTCCGCACCACGATCCGCGAATCGTCGATTTCCCTCGCAGCGGTGGACCCATCCTCGGCGTCTTCGGCCTCGGCCGTGAAGCTGATCGGCTCCTTCCAATCGAAGAAGCTGCCGTGCGGGGGATCGAGAATTCGTACCACCGGTGGAGTATTGCCGACACGAATTTCGATGTTCGCGCGACTGGTCTCACCCGCCAGGTCGCTCACGGTGAGCTCCGCGTCGTACACGCCGGGTCGCTCTAAAGTGACCTCTGTCTTGGGGTTACGCGAATAAATGCCTTCGCCAATTTCGCTCGCTGGAGAGCCATTTTCACCGCGCCGCCGCAGCCGCCAGACGTATTTGAGCTGCTCCGCCCCGTTCGCATCGGCCCCGTCTGCATCATCGATGTCTTTATCGCTGGAGTTGGTGCCGTCGAGCTGGACGGTGAGCGGGTGCCGGCCAGCCGTCTTGTCAGCCTGGGCGATCGCGACGGGGGCTCGATTTCCGCGGCGGTAGACGAGCCGCACAATTTGCGAGTCGGTGTTGCCACTCCAACGATCCCCGTACTCGATCATGTAGAGCGTGCCGTCGCGGCGGAACTTCATGTCGATCGGCTTGCGAAAGATCATGTGCCCCAAGAAAGGTTCAATCCGATCGATGTCGCCGTTCTCGTCGAGCACGACCTGCTTGATCCAGTTGCGTGTCCAATCGAAGATCAAGAGCCGGCCGTCGAGCACCTTAGGCAGCTTGAGTGGTGAGTCGAGCTTGTCGTCGTAGTGGTAGATGGGCCCCGCCATGGCGGCTCGTCCGCCGCTCCCCAGTTCGGGAAATACTTTCGACTCAAAGGTCGGGTACCAAACGAAGGCCGATCGCGGCCGGGGGAGAATGCGGGCCCCCGTATTATTGCGAGACGTATTGAGCGGCTTGTCTTCTTTGAACCAGATGCCTGGCTGTTTCTTTTCAAAGTCCCACCAGCGATACGCTTCGTTCGGTCCGGTGAACATCGGCCAGCCATAGTTGCCGGCGGTTCGAGCCTGGTTCACTTCGTCGTAACCGTTGGGGCCAAGTTGGAAGTCGAGGCGAATGTTCGGTCCCACATCGCCCCAGTAAACCCAGTTCGTCTTCGGATCGACGAACAGCCGAAAGGCGTTTCGCACGCCCATCGTGTAGATCTCGCGGCGACCTTGTTTGCCTTCGGGGAATAGGTTGCCCGGCGGAACGGTATAGCTCCCGTCTTCCTCGGGACGAATGCGTAGCACGCTGCCGCGGAGGTCCATGGTATTGCCGGAACTTCGCAGGGCATCGTTGAAATATTCACCGTCGCGCTGATCGACGGGAAGTTGCGGAATCGGAAAACAGTTGTCACCCGTACCGGCGTAGAGCAGGCCATCGGCCGCCATGAACAGACCGCCGCCCATGTGGATAGCGGTCTTCGGATCGATTCGCCACTCGAGCACCACGATCTCGGAGTCAAGATCGAGTCGGCCGTCGGCAAGTGTGAACCGGGAGATTCGCAGATGGTCTCGCTTCTCGCGCGGACAGAATAGGACGTACAGCCGGTGATTGTTGACGAAGTCGTTATCGAGCGCGAGGCCCATACAACCGACTTCGCGATACTGCTCGCTCGGCACGGTACCAATAACACGAACCTTGCCCGTGGCGGGATCGAAGTGCTTGATCTTGCCGCCGATTTCATTGAAATAAATCTGCCCATCGTCGAGCACACAAATCTGCATCGGGTCGTGCAGCCCGCGCGCCAAGATTTGCTTTTCGTATCGCTGCGGATCGAAGCGATCGTCTGCAGCGGCGGCGACGACCGACAGCGGTCCCGCCACAAGAGCGACGAACAGACAGACCAACCATCGACTCAACGGCAATGCGGTCACCAACGAAGAACGCAGCAAGAAACGAGCGAAAGACGAACGCGCAAGCGACATACGGTGCAAACTCCCACGGTGCAAAATCTTTGCCACCATTGTAGCCGCTTTTGGGCACCTGAATGAGGTGGCCGAAGCCGGGCAAAGTGGCCGGTTTTTGCATCTGAATCACGTCCGCCCGGCGCAATCGTACGCTAGCGCAACTCGCTTTAGCTCGATTCGGAAGCCTCAGCGCCCGTCGAGCTGGCGTTCTCCTCCGGCGGATCAACCAAGGCCATGACCGTGTCGCCGGGGCCCGGTTTAAGGGGAGCATCGGCCGTAGAAATCGACAGTTGCCCGGCACCGTCGATGGCGAACATCAGAATCGCCTCGTCCCCATACTGTTCGCGGAATTTTGGCCAGGCGAATTCCTCGCTCAATCGCGTCGCCTTCATGACGGCCCCCTCTTCAAACCGCTTGTCGAGCACCTCGTGCGTTAGCTCTTCGTTGAATAGCGTGCGGCCGAACATTAGCTCTTCGGCCACTTCCTTGCGATCGCTCTTCGCCTGATGTTTGGCCAAACGATAGGTCTCGGCCCGACCAAACAGCTCGTGAAAATGTTCCGCCGCAAGCGAGTTGATTTCATCATTGGAAGTGAGCGCCATGAAGCGGCCGATGCCACCTAGGTCGAGCTCTTCGGTCGTCGTCTCCGATAACACATTGGCGTACATCGTCGTCAGCCCTTCCATCCGCGCGGTACGAATGTTGTCGGGATTCGTGTCGACCAGCTGCACCGCAATGTCTTGCCCGACCAAAGCGTGGGCAATCGCGCGGGCGGCCGGGTGAGCGCCGGCCATCAACACGCCTTGGGGATTTGGCACGCTCAGGCCCAACTTCCTGGCCACGATGCCAGACGTTAGCCCGTAAACGATGACCGTGCCCGCGATGACGAGAAACGTCGCGGCCACGAACTGTTGTCCGAGGGCATCGCTGCCGTGTTCTCCACCCGCCCCGTGATCCCCGCCAGCCAGATGCAGCGCGAACACCGAGGCGACCGCTGCCGCCACGATTCCCCGCGGAGCCAGCCAGGCAAGAAACGCTCGTTCCGGATTGGTGAGCCCGGTGCCCATGGTGCCCAAGAAGACCGACACCGGACGGACCAGCACGATCAACACAACGACGAACAGCGGACCGCGCCAGCTGAGCGTGGTGATGTGCTCGAACTCGAGCCGTGCAGTGAGCACGATGAACAGGGTCGAGATCAGTAGCACCGTGAGATTCTCTTTGAATCGGAGGATGTGCTTGACCGTGACCCGTTTTTGATTCGCCAGTATGAGCCCCATCACGGTCACGGTGACTAGGCCGGACTCGTGATGCAGCACGTTGGAGGCGGCAAAGGAACCAAGCACCGCCATTAGGGCCATCGGACTCTGCAGGTGATCCGGCACGGCATGCCGCCGCAGTACGAACAACAGGCTATAGGCGACGCCAGCCCCAATGCCGAGACCGATCAAGAGCGTCACGAACAGTCCCTTGGCCCCAATCTGCCACGCGCTACCCATGTCGGTCGCATGCGAGGCGAGCAGGGCTTCGTAAACGAGCACCGCGAGGACCGCACCGATCGGATCGATCACCACGCCTTCCCAGCGGGCGATCGGTCCCACGCGACCGAGCGGACGAATGTGCCGGAGCAGGGGACCAATCACCGTCGGACCCGTTACGGTCAATAACGCGCCGAGCAGCAGCGACATCTTCCAGTCGAAATCGAGCACGTACCGCGCACTGGCGGCGATCAGCGCCCAGGCAATGACGACGCCGAGCGTCAGCAAACTGCCGAGCGGCCAACCAATCTCACGCAGGTCGGCCAGCCGCAGATTCATGCTCCCTTCGAATAGAATCACGGCCACCGCCAGCGACACGCAGGGGAGCAGCACCTTGGGGAACAAAGCGTCGGGTTGGATCCAGCCGGTGACCGGACCGACCAACACGCCAAGCGTCATGAGAACCAGAATCGACGGCAAACGAATTCGCCAGGCGAGCCACTGCCCACCGACACCCAGCACAAACACGGCAGCCAGGGCGACAAGAATTTGTTCCGGTTCAGCCACGCGGGCGTACCTCAGTCAGCAGGATGAAATGGAAAATGCCCCACGGTCGCTCGCGCACAAGCGGGCCGCAACCTGCTAGAGATTCTCAAGAACGGTGAGAAAAAGACAAGCCCAAAGAAGCGACTAAAGCAGCCGGCCTCCTCGCCGACTTACTTTTTTTCCTGCCACTTAAGGATACGGATGCCGGTAGGAGCCCCTTCGCCGTAGAGATCGTCGATCTCGTCCACGATGATCTCGCGATTGAAGATCCTGAGTTCATCGACCAAGCCATCGAAGCGATACTTGACGTCATCGTAGCTTTGCCCCACCTCACTGGCGGTACCCCAGCCGGTAGATGTGTCTCTCGTTCCGGAAATCGTTTGTTCGACGTTGTCGACGTAGATTTTTTGATTGGTTCCGTCCCAGATAACCACGACGTGATACCAGGCACCATCGGCAATCACGTCGTCAGCCGTGTAGGCTATTGCGTCTTGGGCGTTACCGGATTCGTGCCAGTAATAGAAGCACAAGGATCCGTTCTTGTCGACGGAGATAAGCCAGTCACCAATCTCGTCGCCGTGGGTCGAACGCACGACACCTGCGCCGTAATCCTTTTCGTAGCCCGTACGGTCGGTCGACTTGATCCAAGTCGAGACACTGAACGAACCGCTACCGACACCCGGATCAGGAATCGTGATCGAATTGGACGCCGAAAACTCGACTGCTCCGTCGACGCGACCACCCGATGGCTGCCAGGTGGGCGAAGAAACGAGTGTACCGTCGCTTTCGTTGCCCGAGGCATCGTCGGCCGTGGTTCCGCTTGACTCGTCGAACTTGTAGTGGGCCATCAGCCCGTAGACGCTGCTGATGTAATCGGCCGGCAGGGCGACGTCGTTGAAACGGACGTCGTCAATGACACCGTCGAAGGCGTCGCCATTGTCGTGACCACCGATATAGAGCGAGCGGGTGTCGGTGCCGAGCGACGTGCTATGGCTGTGCGTGGTGGAATGATCCTGCACGCCGTTGACGTAGACCTTCACTTCCGTGCCATCCCACGTGGCCGCCACATGGTACCAGCGATCGACGTCCAAGACCGTATCGCCGGAGTAGTTGCCTGAGGGCCCGTCATTGCCGTCGAGGATGACCGAGGCCTTACCATCGACGATGGCGAGCGAGTAATTCACCGGGTTGGTCGTTCCCTTGCGAAGGATCGTGTCGACATCATCGGAAGCACCAAAAGCGTGGGCCCGCACCCAAGCCATGATGGTGAATTCGTCGGTCACTTGTAGCGAGGAGTCGTTGGGAATGGAGACGTAATCGAACGAACCGTCGAGCTCCACGGCGGTGGAACCATCGGGCACGGGCGAGTAGCTACGAGTTGCAAAAGTGGGGCCGTATAGCGTGCCATCGTTTTCTTCGCCAGAGGCATCGTCGGCCGTGGTGCCGGTCGTTTCGTCCAGCTTCCAGTGACCGATCAGACCAAAGCGTTTTTCGAAGCAGCCGATATCGTACCCACCATCGGCCGGGCGGGAAGCACCGTCGAAGTCGTCGCTAGGGGCACCGCTACTGGTTCCGGCGTCGATTGCCGGGGAGGAGAAGTTCAGACGGAAATTGCTGGCACTGATGAAGTTCGGATCGACGAAGATTTCACCCGTACTCGCAGATCCATTCTTGATATGGCCAGAGGCATTATTGTAAAAGAGATTATACGTATGAATAAAACTCTTGCCGGCGTCCTCGATTCCTTCCTTTCCGCTGCCACTGATGATTGTGTTGGTGAGAACAAGATCGCCATCTTCCTGCAGAATTCCCTCTTCCGCATTGTTCACGATCGTGCAGTTGGTGACCGTGATTATGTAATCATCCTTAGCCTTATGATTGATGCCTGATTTGGCATTATCGCGAATCAGGCAGTTTATGAGCGTAACTTCCGATTTCTCTTCAAGCTTGATTCCAATGTTGGAGTCGTAGACTTCGCAATTCGTCAGCTTGATACCAACACTGTCTTTAATTTTGACAACATCTTTGCCGCTGGCCGTGAATTTGATGCCAATAAACTCTAGATAGTCGTCCTTATCGAGCTTGATCGCCTCGGTGTATTTGGAATCCTTGGTGTCATATCCCCGGAGAATAACGTCACCGGCGTCGCCGGTCTGCGAACCATCGGTGTCGGCGATGAACTGAATCGGATTGCCGCTTGATCCATCCACGCTTGGCTCCACTTTTTCGTTGTAGGTTCCGGCTCCAAAGTAGACGATGTCGCCGGCAGATGTGTTATCGGCCGCGTGATCAAACGTCGCCCAGGCACTGCCGGCCGAGGTACCCGAGTTACTGTCGTTACCCGTAGTGCGAACGTAGTAGGTGGCGGCCATCGTCTTGGCAGCCGCAAACGACATCAACAACAGCGTTAGAATACCTGCTCCCAAGTTGGAGAAGGGAAGCCCGTAGCCGAAGATGCCCGCGGTCCGCGTATCCAACCCGGCGGCCAGCAGCTCCGTGGTGAATGTGCCCAGCACCAAGGCGACAAGCAGAACGAGTTTCACACCACCGGCGCGAGTCGGCGTCGAACGCTTTTGGGAGCGACGCTTCGTGGCCGTTGTTAAACGTGACCGAGTGGTCGTAAGTCGTGTCGTGGTGGTTGATTTTCGCATGGTTGCTTCGCCTGAAATCGGGCTCGCTACGGACAGAGTTTCCCTACCTAAAACCTAGCTTGCTCAGCCGGGAGAAGGCCGCTCAAAGCCAGCAGAAAGGTGCCGCTTTCCCGCTGCCGAGGACGAATCGCCGCGGTCAGGCTGTAGCGATTAGCGCGGTCGACCGACCGCAAATCAGGCGCATTCGGAATGACCGATCGCCCCCCCTCATTAGGGCCCTCAGAATCCGTCTCTTTCGGCAGATAGCACCGCCTGCTGCGGGTCGATAAGTCCTTAGCCGATCGTCACTTCGCGTTCCCCTTCGGAAACTGTCTCCCCCATGTTCCGACGCCCTTCGTCCAAGACCGCCGCCCCCGAATTGGCGATCAATAGCCAGGCCAGCCGCAGCCAGGCAACCAACAGCGCGCCAACTTACGACGCCGTGCCCTATCCAAAGAAGTCGCACCCCGGCGCCCACATCCGCCGCGCCGAAACATTGGCTACGCTCTTCGATCTTAAGCCAACGCCGATCACCGGCTGCCGAGTTTTGGAACTCGGTTGTGCGGCCGGCTGGAACTTAGTTCCTCAAGCGTTCTAGTTCACCGATAGTCAGTTCATTGGTGTCGATGCGTCGGCCACGCAAATCGCCGCGGGTAGGGAACTCGTCGAGTCGCTCTCGCTCACCAATATCGAATTGCGACAGGCCGACCTGCGTCAGATTGACGAGAGCTGGGGAAAGTTCGATTACATCCTCTGCCACGGGGTCTACTCTTGGGTTCCGCCAGAAGTGCAACACGAGATCATGCGAATCTCGAAGGAAAACTTGGCTCCCGACGGAGTCGCGCACATTTCCTACAACGTACTTCCAGGCTGGCATTTCCGCGGTATCGTTCGCGACATGATGCTCTACCACACGGCCCAGTTCGACGACCCGGAGGAGAAACTTTCGCAGGCCCGTGCCGTGCTCGACTTCATGGCAGAAAACTGCTTACAAGATACGCCCTATAGCAACATGTTATCGCGCGAACTCGAACTCGCTCGCGAAGCGGAAGATGGCTACCTTTTCCACGATCATTTGGAAACCGAAAACAATCCAATCTATTTTCACGAGTTTTGTCGGCGGGCGGACAAGCAGGGCCTGCAATACTTGGCCGATATTTGTTTTGCCGACATGTTGCCGCAACATCTCCCCGAAGCGGCCCGCAAGACGCTCGCGAATGCTCCCCTAATCAAGCAGGAGCAGTACATGGACTTCTTGCGCAACAACACGTTTCGCCAGTCGTTGTTGTGCCACGCTTCGCTGCCGATCAATCGTGCCCTCAGCCCGGCGGTGCTGGATCGCTTCCACCTGTCGTTCAATTATCATCAGAAACCGGAATCGGCTACGTTTGTTCTCGATGACGACTCGAATGGCCGAGTCGAGATTCGTGGACGTTCGATCGAAACCGACTCGCCCGCTGGCAAAGTGGCCTTGGCCACACTGATCGACGCCTGGCCGCGAGCGATCACTCTCGAGCAGCTACAGCGGCAGACCGAGAGAAAGCTGGTCGAGTTGGGACTCATCTCTCAAGCGGAGAGCGAGCAACTGCCCGGTGCCTTGGCCCATTGCATGATGCAAGCACTCGCGAACGGAATGTTGGAAATCTTCGCCCACCCGCCGGCCTTTGCGGATAGCAACGTCGATCACCCGATGGTGAGCCGCTTGGTGCGTGAGCAGGCGAAGCTGTCTCCCAATGTGACGACTCCCCATCACCGCAATGTGCAGTTGGACGAAGGCTCGCGCCTATTGATACAACAACTCGACGGAAGACAATCACGCCAAGAAATCGCGGAAACTCTCTCCGCAGATGCCGAATTCCAAGAAGCGCTCCCCGCTACTGCCCGTACGAAGAGCAAGCCACTCTTTCCAGCAGGCGTGATTGGAAATATGACCACGACCACCGAAATCGCGCTGCCGGTCGCGCAGCTCGACCGGGCAATTGATTCGCTGGCGAAATCGGGCTTGTTGGTGACTGAGTAGCGGGGCTACCGACCGCATACCAGAAACATTTGGTGCTTCGATATTGGACAGGATAAGACGGGATTAATCTCGGGTGCCACTGGCTCTGCCAGTGCTGATCCTTCCGCAACTCATCGGCGCAACAATAGCTCGACAGCCGGCTCGACCGAAAGTCTCAAGTCTTCCCACGATCTGGGCACCGCGCGGTCACGCGAGCTTGCAGCAGAGCGTCACTTCGCGAGAATGGGGCTAGACCGCGCGTTTTTGGGCGAACATGAGGCTCCCAATCGACAGTTTGGGAAGCTCGACGTTCGTCCCTTTAATGACAGATCAGGGCAGCATTATGGAAAACAAGCCAGACACCGACTTCAATCCGTACGCAACCCCCGAATACGAAGAACCCAGTCTCAAGCCAATGGCTCCGGTCGAAATGGCCAAGCCAAAACCGTGCCCTTCATGCGGTGGCGAAAACGCGACGCCCGTTCCCTACAGCGCGTGGTACGGCCGTCGAGCCCCCAAAGCAATCCAGGAACTCCGCTGCGACAATTGCGGATGCGAGTTTGACGGCGAAACAGGCAAAGCCTATCCCGCGCGCAAGAACCCGGTCGTGTGGTTCGTTATCGCACTGTTTCTGTTCTTAGCTTACGTGGCGTTTCTCGTGGCCGTTCAGTAGCCACTTCGTAGTTACCAACGGCTACCTAGGCAATCTGCCCCGCGCCTTGGTATTTAGCATCACCAAGACCAAGGATCGGAATGAAGATAAAGCCTAAGAGAATAATACCAACCGCAAAACCTGTTCCTTTGCCAAAGCACTTAGCAAGATCAATGCATAGGATGATCCAGATCACTATGTTGACAAACGGAACGATGCACAAGAAGAGCCACCACCATGGCTTTCCTACGATTGCGAGGAACACGATGAAGTTATAAATCGGCACGATACTGGCCCAACCTGGTTGACCAGCTTTCACAAACATCTTCCACTGTCCCACGATCATTAAGACGATGAGAGCCAGATATAAAACGACAAAAATCACGCCTGCGATTTCCATTTAATCGCTCCTTAGAGAGGGACCGCGGTAGATGAACTGAGTTCTACTGATCGCCGCGATTGGCGAACAGAATGGCAGTCCGCGGCACAAGAATTCTGACGACTCCCTGCCCGCATCCAGCCATTGCGTGCCAGTATAGTTAGGCCCCCCTAAAAATGTCCAGGACAAAAAAAGAAAATCGCTGGACATGACGTTCGTAGCGCGCAGCGGATTCCACACGATGAGATAGAACTGCCGCTTGGCATGTTCTTTGTTGCGCGGCGGTCTGCCGACTGTCTCACTTGGGCGACCGAACGTCTCAAGTCGTCGCGTAGGCTGGATGACACCGCGCGGTCTCATGCGTGGGCAGGTCTGGAGACCAGGCCCACAACACTGAAACGTCACACGAGAAGCCGCTTACACGTCCAAATTCTGGACTTCGAGGGCGTGCTGCTCAATGTATTCGCGTCGCGGTTCGACCTTGTCGCCCATCAACACGCGGAACAGGTCATCGGCGGCGGAGACGTCGTCCATGGTGATCTTCAGCAGCGTGCGATTCTCCGGGTCGAGCGTCGTCTCGCGAAGCTCTTCCGCGTTCATTTCACCCAGGCCCTTAAAGCGGGTGATTTGCAGACCACGTTCCCCGGCGGCCCGCACCGCGGTGACCAGACCACGGAGATCTTCCAAGCCGATCTCGGTCTCGCCACGGCGGAGCATGTAGCGAGCTTCTTCGTCACCCGTTCGTTCTTCCGGCAGGAGGGTGCTGATCTCAAAGCCCATCTCGCGAAGGTCCTTGAGGGCCGTATTGATCGAGCGGACTTCGTTGAGTTCTACAATGTGCAGCTGGTTGTTGAGCGCCGCAGCGTCTCCGTTGGTTTCCGCGTCGGCACCTGGCTCGTCGGCCATGGTCAACTCGCCACCGGTCGCTTCTTCCTGCTCTTGGATGAAGGTGTTCAATTCCGCTCGGGTCGAGAACCAGTGTTCTTGAGAACCCAAGAAGACGTGGAAGACCGGCAGCTTAGCCGTTTCCGGATCCTGGCGAAGGGCATGGGCTCGTAGGCTAATGCCGCGGCGTTCGAGCGCGGTGAGCGGGTCTTCCAGGGCCGCCAACGTGCGGCAAAGCTTGACCATATCTTCGCCTTCGATGATCCGTCCGTCGCGCGGATCGAAGGTCGAATCGCCGAGACCTTGGTCGAGCAACTGGGCCTTCATTTCCTCTTCGGTCTGCACGTAGTGGCGTTTCTTTTTTTGCACCACACGGAACAGCGGCGGCTGGGCCACGTAGACCTTGCCTTCGGAAACGAGCTCGTACATCTGACGATAGAAGAACGTGAGCAATAGTGTGCGAATGTGCGAACCGTCGACGTCGGCATCGGTCATGATCACGATCTTGTCGTAACGCCGGCGGGCCAGGTCTTGGTCTTCGCCAATGCCGATTCCGACCGCGGAGATCATGCTGCGGACTTCTTCGTTGGCCAGCACTTTGGCCTCTCGCGACTTGTAGGCGTTGATAATCTTACCTCGCAGCGGCAAGATCGCCTGATACTCTCGCAGCCGGCCACCTTCGGCACTTCCACCGGCCGAGTCACCTTCCACCAGGTACAGCTCGCACTTGTCGACTTCACGGCTGGAGCAATCTCGCAGCTTGCCGGGCAGGCCGCCGCTACTCATGGCTCCCTTGCGTTCGCGGATGAGCTCCTTTTGCTTGCGAGCCGCCACGCGGGCTTCGGCCGCGAGCAAGCCCTTGGAGACAATTGTCTTGGCGATGCCGGGGTTTTCTTCCAGGTAGTTGGCGAGGAACTTGTTGACCGCGGAACTGACGATGCCTTCGACTTCGCCGTTACCGAGTTTGGTCTTGGTCTGTCCTTCGAATTGCGGTTCCGGCACACGCAAGGAAAGCACGGCGGTCAGCCCTTCGCGGAAGTCGTCACCGCTGGGCATCAGATCCTTGAACTGGTTTTGGGCCTTGCCGACTCGCGTTAGACAGCGGGTCAGGGCACTTCGAAAACCAGAGAGATGCGTACCACCTTCGGTCGTGCAGATGTTGTTGACGTAGGTGTGGACGTTCTCGGTGTATTCGGTCGAATACTGCAGAGCGATCTCCATCGTCACGTGGTCTTGCGCCGCCTCCAGATAGATCACATCCTTGTGAGCGGGTTCGGTCGTGCGATTGAGGTACTCGACGAATTCCTCGATGCCCCGTTCGTACTGGAATGTGTGCTCGTCACCGCTACGTTTATCCGTGAATACAATCTTGATGCCGCGATTCAGGAACGCCAGCTCTTGCAGTCGCTTTTGCAGCGTGCTCTGCGAAAACTTCGTGGTCGGGAAGATCTGCGGATCGGGCTTGAAGGTCGTCTTGGTGCCGACATGCTTGGTGCTACCGACGCGGCGGAGTTCGCTGGTCGGAACGCCACGTTCGTACTCTTGCTGATAGGCATGCCCGTCGCGGCGAACTTCGACTTCGCACCACTCGGAGAGGAAGTTAACCACCGTGACACCGACACCATGCAGACCACCGGAGGTCTGGTAGGCACCCTTGGAGAACTTGCCGCCGAACTTGAGCACGGTCATCACACCTTCTACGGTGGAGACCTCGCGACCCATTTCTTCGCTCAGTTGATCGTGCTTGTCGACCGGAATCCCGCGACCGTCATCCTCAACGGTGATCGATTCGTCTTCGTTGATCGAAACGCTGATCTGCGTGGCAAAATCGGCCATCGCTTCGTCAATCGAGTTATCGACCACTTCGTAGACGAGGTGATGCAGGCCGCGCGTCGTCGTGTCGGCGATGTACATACTCGGCCGCTCACGCACGTGCTCCAAATCGCTCAGACGCTCGAGATCCTCCGGATTGTAATCGGCATTGGCGGCGGGGCGATTCTGATTCGGTTCTGTCGACATATTCGCTTTCTCGTTGCTATGGTTGTCCGCCCAAATTAATGGCAGGGCGGGCCTCTTCTATTTGTTCTCTCGTGTTAGCCTTCGATTATTCAGCCTGTCCCGGCCAATCCTTCCGCTGCTAACCCTCCACCGGACCGACGCGAAATCGCAGGTCGCGAATCTCGTCATGCCCGAGGGCCTCTCGAATTTTCTCGAGCAGTTCGCTTTTCTCAAAGGTCAACTCTTGTACCAAGGCCGAATGGGCCACGGTGACTTCCATCACTCCGCGTCGAATCGGACCGGGCCGCGTCATGCCGGCCAAATCCTCTCCCACCGCATCTTGCCAGGCGGCGTTGCGACCCTGGCTTTCGAGCTTTCGCCCCACACCACGGCGGCTGAGCAATTCGGAAACCAAGTCTCCAATCGCCTGAGGGCCGCGCGGTTTATTCGATTCGCGTTTCGGCAAATTGCGTTTCTTCCCAGCCTGGGTTTCTTTCCCTAACTTGGGAGCTCTCTTCTCTTTCTAAAGCGATTCTGGCGTTATCGATCCCGACTCATCGGCATGATCACATAGGCATAACCGTCGTCGGTGCTGGTCACGACGGCACTTTCCGAATCCTTGATCTCCAACTTGAACGTCTTCTCGGCGTCGAGCACCTTGAGGAAATCGCCCATGTAACGGGGATCGAGCACGGTGGTAATCGGTTCCGCGTCGAAGGAGATCGGCAGTTCAATACGCGACTGCCCCACCTCGGCGGTCTTGGCGGCCAGCACGGCACTTCCGTTACCAAAGGTGAAGTCGATGCCGCGGCTCTCTTGGCTGACCACCACGGCCGCCTGACGAACGGCCGAGAAAAAGGCACCCACGGAGATATCGATCGACTGGAACTCGTTCCGTTTGGGGAAGACTTCTCGCCATTTCGGAAATCGACCTTCGACCAGGCGAGAGAAGACCGTGACCCGCTGGCTCTGAATCAAAATGCTATTGGGCTGCACCGCGATCTGAATCTCGGCATCGGCATCGCTGAGCGCCCGCTCGATCAGCGTGAGTGCCTTGGTCGGCACGATCGTGGTTTGATCGCCCGTGGCATGCTCGCCCACCGACTGGGCAGGGCCTTCCATGCGGGCCAAGCGTCGGCCGTCGGTACCCACCGCGGTCAACTTGTCTTTTTCCAGCTCGAACAACACCCCGCCGAGGGCATAACGGCTGCTCTCGGTATCGGTGGCGAAAGCCGTGCGGCGAATGACTTCCTTAAGGAAGCGAGCCGGCAACTCGTGATACGACGATTCGGTAAACGAGGCGACCGACGGATACTCGTCCGGGTTGGCACCTGCCAGATTGAACTCGCTGCGATCACCTCGCACGATCGTGCCTTGCGGGTCGGCTTCGAGCGCGAGCGTTTCATCGGGCGACTCTCGCAAGATCGGCATAAAGCGGCTGAGCGGGAGCAGGGCACTGCCTGGCACCTCGACATCGACGCCCGGCACGACAATGCGAATCCCAATTTCCAGATCGGTCGCCATCAAGGTGGCCGTGTCTTGGGTCACTTCGAGTTTAACGTTTTGCAGGACCGGCTTGGGGCTACGCTGCGGAACCACACTGGCCGCGGTTTGCAGGGCCTCCAGTAATTTTGCACGATCGCATTTGACCTTCATCAGAGTTTCCTTCCCGTTGATCTTCCTAGTGAAGCTCTTTTCTTAATTCAATAAATAAATTTAGTAGTCGTAGAAGAAGGGGACGCTTTTGGTGACGAGTGGTCGACGCCGCCATCACGATTCGCTCTCAAAAACACGGGTGAATCGCGTTTCTCGAAGCACCCACGAGCGGTTGAAATCATGTTCGTTTCACGTCGGTCGTTTGTCGCATCTCTGTCGGTGAATGTGCATGACGCGAAACAAAAAAATCGAAGCGACAAGTCGCCAATTTTTTAAATCAGTTATGCACACCAGCCGAACAACTTCTCCACGGGTGTTTGTAATGTTTTTGTTTGGGTAACGTTTCTTAGTCTTTCAGCAGCCTAGCGATTTCGGCGACGGCCTTCTGCGTGGCAGTGTCGGACTGCAAAAGTTCGAGCGCCTTTTGATGGTTGTAAAGCACGGTGGTGTGATCGCGGCCGCCGAGGAACTTGCCGATCTGTCCGAAACTCTTTTGGCAATACTCGCGGGCGAAATAAACGACGATCCGCCGAGCCGTGGCGATGTTTCGTCGCCGCGAGCTGCTCTTCAAATCGTCTACGGTAAGCGAAAAATGCTTCGCCACGGTGCGAGCGACGCGGTCGATACGAATCCGCCGGGTGCTTGTGGGGCGGGGAATAAATTGCCGAACGATGCTCGCCGAAAGTGGTTCTTGGCCCGGTTTTCTAGGCAAACGAGCAATCGCCAGCGGCAAGTCGGCGACCGCCGGATGATCGCCGGTAGCCAAATAGGTGATCGCTTCTTCGCTCAACTCGACCGGACCACTGCCATCAGCTCCGGTACAGCAAAGTTCCACGATCGCACGTCGTGCCGCTTCACCCGCGGGCGAAAGTGGAACGACCAAACCGGAAGCGAGTCGACTGACCAACTCCGGTAGAAATCCTTTAATCGATTCGCAAGGCGTACGCGTGGTAACAATCAACTGTCCGCCCTGATCGCCGGCATCTTTAGCAGTCAGTTCGTCGATCAATCCACACAACTCGCGTTGGATGGTGGTGTTCGTCGGCAGCTCGTGCAAGTCGTCGATGACGACGAGCGAAGCCGAGCGATATCGTTCACGAAGTTCCGCCAATCGACGCGGCTGCGTGCGAACGCGATTGAACTCGGCCGAAAACGAAGCGGCGTCGGTGAGCTTCACTTCGCCACTGCGTGAACCACTCGCGTCTTGCCAACGTCGCGCGAGTCCGCCGGCCAGCAGCGACTTACCAGAACCGGTTCCACCGCAAAGCACCAACGGGTTGTAAGCGTGATCGGGTGATCGCAACACCGCTTCAACCGAAGCGTGCGCAAGACGATTTTCCGGCCCGCCAATGAACGCTTGCAGGCGACTTTCGCTTCCCGCCTCGCGCGCAGAACCACGCACATGCGAACGTGATTTGTTCGGAAGTGGTATCGAGAAAACGCCGCTGACCACGTTGGCTCCGTCCAATTTCTGAACACGCACTCACAGGTGCGCAATGGCTCGAAAATAGGCTTACTGGGAAAGCCTGAATTATAGCGTTTTGTGGCCGCCTCGCGTAGCGGGGACGGCCGTTTTCGAGCCCTCAGAACGTTCGCGTAAGTCCTTGTAGATAGGTAGGATACGACTGGCCGCTTGGGCCATCTCCTGAGCCTGTGTGAGCCGGCCCAAGGAGAACCGCAAAGCGCTGTTAATTTGCCCCGGACGACAGCCCATTTCAGCCAGTACAGGGGACGGTTCGCTGGACCCACTTTCACAAGCACTACCGGTTGAACAGACCACGCCGGCGAGGTCCAAGGCCAGGAACAGAGCCTGGCGATCGAGCGGTTCGAAGGCCAAGCAGGAGACGTGCGGCAGCCGGTCTGCGTCTTGGCCAATCACGGTTACCTCGGGAGCGGCGGCCGTGATCTCGCCTTCAAAATCGTTTCGAAGTTGGGCCATTCGCTCTGTAGCCGTGGTGTCTTCCTCGGCCGCCTCGAGAGCCGCCAACATGCCGGCTGGCAGGGCCAGCGACTCGGTGCCAGGGCGAAGACCCTGTTGCTGTGGCCCGCCGAACAATAGCGGCGACAGCGGAATATCTTGCCTAAGTAGAACCGCCCCGATTCCCCGCGGACCATGAAACTTGTGGGCCGAGAGGGTCATCGCGCCGGCGCCCAAATCGCGAAAATCGACCGGGATCTTTCCAACCGCCTGCGAGGCGTCGGTGTGCAGTGGAATGCCGTGGGCGGTGCAAAGCGTGGCGATGTCGCGAATCGGCTGCAGTACGCCCGTCTCGTGATTGCCGAGCATCACGCTCACCAGGCGAATGGGAGGTCCGACCGTGAGTCCGTCAGCCCTATCGGTCAGCAGTTTCTCCAGGGCAGCGAGCTGAACTCGCCCCGCGCCATCGACCGGAATTCGTTCGATCTGGTGCCCAGCCTCGGCGAGAGCTTCGGCCGCCAACAGCACGCTTGGGTGTTCGATCGCGGAGACCAGGATCGTGGCGGGCTCATTTCCGGCGAGTCCTCGCAGCACGAGATTGTTCGCTTCCGTGGCTCCACTGGTGAAGATCAGCCGATCGGCCGCCGCGGTGCGATCGACCAGATGCAAGCCCAAAATAGCCCCGATTCGCTCTCGAATCTGCTCCAATTGGCTACGAGCCGCCCGCCCCAGCTGGTGCTGACTGGCCGGATTTCCCGGGAAATCACGCTCCGCGGCCGCCATCGCCTCGGCAACCGTAGGTGCCAGCGGGGTCGTCGCGTTGTGGTCCAAATTGATGGGAGATGCTGCCATTTCCCGCATTATACCGACGCTAGCAGTTCCATCCCACGCGCCGCGGAGAGAAGGGACTAAACGGTTCAAAACAGCCTTAACGATCCACGATTGGCGTTGCCCGTTTATCGAGGCGCTGGCTATGATTCGCCGCTCGATTTGGAGCCATCAGCCATTTGTTGGAGCCTTCAGCCACTTGGCCCAATTCCTACAGCCCCCACTCCCGCCATGCAGAAACTATTTGATTCGATCGCCTCGTTGTTTCGAGCCCTGATCATGCTGGCCATCCTCGGCGGCATTGGCTACTTCGTGATCGAACATACGCCGGCCCTGGAGGTCGCGCGGAAGAAGTTCAGCGAGTGGCAGAATCGTCCTGTGGAATACGACTGGGGCGGGGGAGCAGCCCCCGCATTTGGCGAAGGATCGCCTGCTGATGCAGCGACCGCTCCAGTTGATCCAACA
>CAYLRE010000004.1:0-51542 GCA_964385715.1 uncultured Planctomycetaceae bacterium | reverse complement strand
CCTCGTGCCCGAGCGACTCCAGGTATTCCAAGACCTGACGCTTAACGTCGATACCACGATGATCACTGCCAACGGCGATTCGCATAGGAGAAGTCTGCTGTTCCGGGATAGTGGGAGAATGGTTCAGGAGGCCAGGGAATTGGCTCCGAGAAGGCCCTATTCTAGCGAATTCTGCCTCCTTTGTCACGGAGCCGCACGGCAATAGAAATTTCGCCAGAAGTCGCCGTTTGAAGGCGAATTTGGGCAGCGGAAACCGGGCCGTTAGATGTCCAGCTCGGCGACCCACCGCTCGAGCTCTTTAGTCATCTGCTTGGCACAGGCGGCGTACAACTCGACAGGACCGCCGATCGGGTCGGAGACGTCAGAGCCGTCCTCGCAAAGAACGTGCGTTCGCTCGGCCGCATCGGGCCAGGTGTTGACGATTGCCTGATGATGCCCGCGGGTCATCGTCAGAATCAGGTCGGCGTGGCGAATGAGCTGTTCGCGAACTGGCTGCGACTGATGATCGCCCAGGTCGATTCCCTGACCGGAGAGAACCTCGACCGCCTGCGGGCTAGGTGCCCCTCCGCCCATGGCCGACGTGCCGGCCGATGAGACGATGACCGAGTTCTGTTCCAGCTCATCGACTTTGCAGTCGAGACGCTCGGCGATCAGCTTCTTGGCGATTCTCTCCGCCATGGGGCTGCGACAGGTGTTGCCCGTGCAGACGACCAGCAACATGAAGCTGGAAAGCCGGTGCAGAGTCTGCTTGTTCACGACCCCTTCGCGGAGAATTTGGTAATCGTTTTCGTTGACTTTAAGGACTGAAGACGCTTGTCCGAAGCGACAACGACCGTCGTCGAGCACTAGGTCGACTCGCTCGCCCAATTGTTCTACGACCTGGTCGGCGGTGAGCGGATCTTCGCCGCCGGTCAAGTTGGCGCTGGAAAAGACGATGGGGCCCGCCATCAGGCGAAGCACCTCGAGAATCAATTCGTGAGCTGGAACACGAAGTCCGACCGTTCCCAACGGCAGGAGGGCCTTCTGCACCGCTTCCGGCAGACGCCGCACCAGGCTGTCCGGGTGACGATTCTCGGCCACCAAGGTCACGGGGCCAGGCCAGCAACGACGGGCCAGGCGTCGTCCTACGGACCCGAGATCGGGCACGTAGTCGAGCGCGTCGTCGGCACTCTTTACTGCCAGGGCCATGGGGTGGCCTTCGGCGCGTCCCTTGGCGTTGATCAGTGCTTCTACGGCCTTCTCAGAGAGGGCACTGGCGGCCAGACCGTAGACCGTTTCCGTGGGAAAAGCGACCAGTTTGTCCTCTGCCAGGGCCTGAACGGCTCGGTGAACCACGTCGCGCGCATCTTCGGCACTGCGAAAATCAATCACGACGGGGTTCATAGGGGCGTTTCCGATGCGGACTTTTGATCGTAATGTGTTACTATAAGGGCCTTTACGAGATATCGTCAAGGCTTTGAGCCGCGAGCCTGGCGCGATCGATGGTGCCTACCACGACCGCTCCACGCGCGTTTTGCGGCCTGCAGTTAGGCACACCTGAATAGACAACATCGGCAACCGAGCCTTGCTTTGCCAGCGTTTTCCGCGACGATACTATTCGACAGACGAGATGTGGGCATGAATCAACGACCAACCAAATTGTCGATGCGGGGCAATCGGTCCGAGCCGAGGCACCAACCTCGTCGAGATCGCCCTCAATGCAGCCGCGCGGAATTACGACGGGGTAGTGCGAAATTGCTGCTCGTGTTGGCGCTGTTCTTGCTCGGCGGGATCGGAATCTGGATCGGTCGGGCCGGGGCCGGCACCTCGGGGAGCAGCAGCGGATCGCTCGATCTCACCTGGGGCAAACGTGGCGTGGCCGATGGCCGACTTCAAAAACCACGCGCCGCGGCAATCGACGAGAACGACCGCATCTACATCGTCGACAAGCTGGCTCGAATTCAGGTTTTCGACACCGACGGCAATCTTCTCCTGGGACCGATCCGGACGCCCGAGAGCAAGTTCGGTAAACCGACCGGCCTGACTATCGATCCCGACGGCAATCTGATGGTCGCCGATACACATTACTATCGCATCCTCTATTACTCGCCGGAGGGGAAGCTGCTGGAAGATCGCACGCTCGGCGGCAAGAAAGGGCAGGGCCCGGGCGAATTTGGACTCGTTACCGACGCGGTCGTCGACTCGGCCGGCAACACCTATGTCTGCGAGTATGGCGACTTTGACCGCGTGCAGAAGTTCTCGCCCGAGGGCAAATTTATCACGCAGTGGGGAGGCCACGGCGAGGCACCCGGCCAATTCCGCCGTCCGCAGAACATGACAATCGACGAGCAAGACCGCCTGTGGGTTGTCGACGCTTGCAACCATCGCGTGCAGGTCTTCGACACCGAGGGCAAGCTACTGAAGATGTGGGGAACGCCGGGAACCGAACCGGGACAACTTTCCTACCCCTACGACATCGTGCTCGCCGATGACATTGTTTACATCTGCGAATACGGCAATCATCGGGTGCAGAAATTCACGCGCGAGGGCAAGTCGCTCGGTTGTTGGGGTGGGGCCGGGCACGGCGAAGGCGAACTGCACAACCCTTGGGCTCTGGTACGAGACAGCCAAGAGCGGCTGCACGTTATCGACACGAATCATCACCGTGTGCAGCGAGTTCTGTTCTAAGTTCGCGCTATGCACGAAATTTGAAACAATAGCGAAGTAACAAAATCAAAACAAAAAAACGATTCTCCGCAACTAAGAACGATTCCCGGCAAACCTAACCACGCATGCTCGGCTACGACCTGACCTTCGAGAGTCCACTGTTCCTGCTGCTGCTGGTGCTGCTCCCAGTGCTGTGGTGGACGAGCTTGCGCAGCCTCGCTGGCCTGGGACGGGTGCGAAGTGTGGTGGCGCTGTTGCTGCGAAGTGCCGTGTTGCTATTGCTGATCGCGGCCCTAGCCGAAGCCCAGTTGGTTCGCACGACCGATCGCCTCACGGTGATCTACCTGCTCGACCAGTCGGACAGTATTCCGGCCGAGACCCGGCGTGAGATGCTCGACTACGTGAAGTCGTCGTGGCGGAGGCACCGCGATTCCAAGCGGCAAGATCGGGCCGGCGTGGTGATCTTTGGTCGCGACGCCGATGTCGAGATTGGCCCTGTCGAGGATGATCCACCACCAATTTCGACCACGGAGACGTTCGTCGACGGTGAGTTCACGAATCTTGAGTCGGCCATGAAGATGGCGGTCGCGCTCTACCCAGAAAATACCGCCAAGCGAATCGTGATCATCACCGATGGCAACGAGAACATCGGTAACGCCCGACGTCAGGCGGCCCGTTTGCAGGCCGCAGGAGTCAGCATCGATGTTCTGCCGGTTTACACCGAGAGCGATGTCGACGTGGCGGTCGAAAAGCTCACCATTCCCTCCGACGTTCGTCGCGGACAACCGTTCGATCTCCGCGTCGTACTCAACAGCAATGCCCCCAAGGGAAGCAAGCCGGTCGCGGGCACCTTGCAAGTCGTTCGTCGCTCTGGCGATGAAGAACGCGTGATCGTCGAATCGAAAATGGAACTGCCGCCGGGCAAGACGGTCATCACGCCCGATGTGCCGGAGCAGATCGACGCCCCGGACTTCTACACCTACGAAGCGCGCTTTCGTACGGACGACGCGACCGTCGACGCGCAGCTACGAAACAACCGGGCTCAAACCTTCACGCACGTCCGCGGCCGTGGCCAGGTGCTGTTGATCAAGCCGGAGGACGACGGCGGTGAATTCGACTTCCTGGTGCAAAAACTCAAAGAAGAAAATCTGGCCGTCCATCAGCAGACGCCGAAGACGCTTTTTAACAGCCTGGCGGAGCTTCAGCGCTACGATACGGTCGTGTTGGCGAACGTGGCCCGCGTCGACGAATCGGCGGCCGAGGCCTTCTCCGACGATCAAATCGACATGCTGGTGCGAAACACCCAACAGATGGGTGCCGGCCTGGTGATGCTGGGCGGGCCCAACTCGTTCGGACTTGGCGGCTGGACAAATACCGAGCTCGAAAAGGCGATGCCGGTCGACTTTCAGATCAACAACACCAAGATCGCACTGGTCGGCGCGCTCTGTCTGGTCATGCACGCCAGCGAAATGGCGGACGGCAATTACTGGCAACACCGAATCGCGCAAGAATCACTCAAGACCTTGGGGCGAGAAGATTACTGCGGACTGATTCATTACAGCGGTCAGGGCGGCATCCAGGGCTGCAACTGGCTCTGGTCCGATGGGCGCAAAGGCATGCTCAAGGTTGGCAGACGCCGCAAACTCATGCTGCAAAAGATCGATCGCATGTTCCCAGGCGACATGCCTGACTTCGAGCCGGGACTTCAGCTCGCGTTGCGAGGTTTCAAAGAGGTCAACAGGGTGGGCGATGCCGCGACCAAACACATGATCTTGATCAGCGACGGAGATGCTTCGGGGGCCAAGAACAGCACCCTCAATGCGCTTGTCCAAGAGGGCGTCAAGGTGACCACCGTTGGCGTCGGCACGCACGGGGCTGCCAATCGTCGCGAGCTGAGTCGGATCGCTCGCCACACGCGTGGAAAGTACTACCACGTCCAGAACGCCAAGGCACTGCCGCGCATCTATCAGCGCGAAGTTCGCCGGCTGGCCAAGTCGCTCGAATTTCGCCCCAAAGGCGGGGGCACCATGCAGCCCAAGATTGTGAGCAATCATGAGATGGTGCAGGGAATTGATTCGCCGCCCCCAATCAGCAGCTTCGTATTGACGCGTCTCAAAGAAAGCCCGTTGGTAGAAGTCTCGATGCGATCGCCTCAGCCGGTCGACGAAATCAACAATACGCTCTTAGCCAGCTGGACATATGGACTGGGACGTACGGTCGCCTTTACGACCGACGTCGGCAGTCGCTGGGCGAACGAGTGGACCGGCTGGGACGACTACCAGAAGCAATTCAGTCAGATTGTCCGCTGGTCGATGCGGCCGGTCGATGAGTCAGGTTCGTTTCAGGTGGCGACCGACGTGAAGGATGGTAAGGTCAAGGTTGTCATCACGGCGCTCGACGAGAACGAGCAATTCGCCAACTCCCTGAACTTGGTTGGCAACGTCGTCGATCCGGAACTCAAGCAACGCGACCTGAGAATCGAACAAACCGCGCCGGGTCGCTACGAAGGCGAATTTCCAGCAGACGCCGCTGGCGGATACTTCATGACGATCAATCCCGGCGGAGGCAACGCCCCGATTCGCGCCGGCGTCAGCGTTCCCTATTCGTCGGAATATCGCGAACGAGAATCAAATCTGGCCCTGCTTCAAGATCTGGCCGAGCGATCGCCCGAAGGTGGACAGCCGGGCAAGATCATCGAGGATGCTGCCGGCACCGGTCAGCTCGAGAAACTGCTCGAGATCGACGTCTTCCGGCACGACCTTCCCAAGGCGAGAAGCAATCAGGGAATCTGGTTCTTCCTACTGTTCGTCGGCAGCCAGCTGTTCGTGCTCGATGTGTTCTATCGCCGCGTCCACGTTCGCTTCGACTGGGTTCCGCCGCTAGTTGCCAAGGCTCGTGACAAGGTACTCCGTCGCGAACCGGCACCGCAGGAGAGCGAGACGATGGCCCGTCTCCGATCTCGAAAGGCCGAGGTGACCGACGACATCGAACAGCGCAAAGCGGCCACGCGATTCGAACCAGATGTGCAGTCCGACACTGACGCGGCCGCTGGTGTCGAGGTTCTTTCGGCCGAAGGGTCTACGACCACACCGGATGACCGACCACGCACGGCCCCGAGCCCGATCGCGCCGCAAGAACAGGACGAGGCCGAGGACTACACCAGCCGGCTGCTGAAAGCCAAGAAGGACGCGATCAAGGGTCGCAAAAAAGAATAGCAGCTCGGCTCACTATAGGACACGGTTCCAGACACCAACACAATTCAATACAACGACCAACCTTAGTTGAGGATTTTTTCTTATGAGTATTGGCGAATCGATGCAGCAGCGGGCCGAAGAGTTCGCACAGCGGTACAACGCCGTGAAGGATCAACTCGCACGCGTAATCGTAGGACACGACGACATTCTCCACGGCGTGCTCACTTGCTTGTTCGTCGGTGGCCACTGCCTGCTCGAAGGCGTCCCCGGCCTCGGTAAGACGCTGCTGGTACGCACGCTGGCCGAAACGCTCAAGCTCGACTTCTCGCGCATCCAGTTCACGCCCGATCTAATGCCGGCCGACATTCTCGGTACGAACATGGTCATGGAGACTCCCGACGGTCGCCGCGTGTTTGAATTCCAGAAGGGGCCGATCTTCACGCAGATCTGCCTGGCGGACGAAATCAACCGTGCCACGCCGAAGACGCAAAGCGCCATGCTCGAGGCGATGCAGGAACGCTCCGTGAGCGTGGGTGGCGAAATCCATCAGCTACAAGCCCCGTTCTTTGTGATGGCCACGCAGAACCCACTTGAGCAGGAAGGTACCTATCCATTGCCCGAAGCCCAGCTCGACCGCTTCTTCTTCAAGCTGCTGGTTGGCTACTCGAGTCGCGAGCAACTCGGGACAATCGTCGACCGCACCACGCGTGGCGAAGTGATCAACGTCGACCCGGTCATGGACGGCGAAGAGATCGTGAAGTGGCAACAGCTGATCCGCGAAGTGATCCTCGCCCCGCACGTGCAGGACTACGCCGTTCGTCTGACCCTGGCCACACACCCCGAAGGCCCCTACGCTTTGCCGGTGACCAATCAGTACCTGCGTTGGGGATCGAGCCCGCGAGGCGCGCAAACGCTGGCCCTAGCGGCCAAGGTGCGGGCCCTGCTCGAAGGTCGCTACAACGTCAGCTTCGAAGACATTCGCCGCGTCTACCTGCCGGCCATGCGACACCGCGTGATCCTCAACTTCGAGGCCCAGGCTGAAAGCATTCCAGCTGACCAGGTATTGATGGAGATCTTGGATCAACTGCCCGAGAAAGCCGACGACGCGGCCATGGCCGTGGAACCGGTTGCGTAGGCGTCCCTCGCCGTGCCGACCGCCTCGCGCGCTTGCCAAGACCTTTCCAATCGTTTCATGAGTAACGTCCTATCAAGAGAGAACTAAGCCAGCTTGATGTCGACCGCTGACGCCCCTTTGCTGAATCCCGAACTGCTCACGCGCTTAGAACGCCTGGAGCTGGTGAGTCGCAAGATTTACCGTGGCCAGATGAAAGGCGAGCGCCGCAGTCCGCGCAAAGGCCAGAGCGTCGAGTTTGCCGACTTCCGCACCTACGTGCCGGGCGACGACATCCGCTTCATCGACTGGAACACCTACGCTCGGCTCGACAAGTTGTTTCTGAAACTCTTCTTGGAAGAAGAGGACTTGCACTTCTACGCCTTGATTGACGCCAGTGCGTCGATGGACTTCGGCGATCCGACAAAGCTGCAATACGCCAAGCAGCTCGCGGCGGCACTCGGCTTCGTCGGCCTCGTTCGCTCCGATCGCGTCCGTATCGAAACGCTCGGCCAACCGTCGCACGCCCCCGGACCGGTGCTGCGAGGTCGCCGCAGCCTGTGGCGCATGCAGCAATACCTGGAGGGCATCGAGCCTGGCGAAACCGCATCACTTCACGAAGGCGTGCGCAACTTCTGTCTCCGCAACAGCGGAAAAGGCATCGTCGTGCTGATCTCCGACTTGATGGACAAGGAGGGTTACGAGTCGGCCTTACGATATCTGATGGCCCAGCAGATGGACGTCTACGTGCTGCACGTCCTTTCACAAGAGGAACTAGAACCGGACGTCACCGGCGACCTGCGTCTCGTCGACTGTGAAGATGCCGACGTGGCCGAGATCACAGCCAGTGCACCTCTGCTCAAGCGATATCAGCAAACACTCTCCGCCTTCGTCGGTGGAGCCAAGGAGTTCTGCTCCCGACGCGGCATGTCATACGCCCTGGTACGCAACCAGACGCCCGTCGAGGAAATGGTGCTCAACCTCCTTCGCAGACAGGGGCTCGTTCGCTGATGTGGCCACAGCTGACCAACCTGCTCCCTGCCTGGCAATGGGTCGTCCTGGGCCTCTTGCCGCCGGTCGTCATTGCGCTCTACTTCCTCAAACTCAAACGGGTTCCACTGGAAGTTCCCAGCACCTACCTGTGGAAAAAGTCGATCGAGGATCTGCACGTCAACAGTCTCTGGCAAAGGCTACGTCGTAGCATTCTCTTGCTGCTTCAGTTGCTGTTGCTCTTGATTATCTTGCTGGCGCTGTTGAACTTCAGCTGGCGAGACGACGCGATGAGTGAACAACGAACGATCTACTTAATCGACAATTCCGCCAGCATGCAAACCAAGGATGCCGACGAGGGCAAACGCACCCGACTCGAAGAGTCGAAGCGTCGCGTTGCGGACGCAATCGCGAATATGAAGTCGGGCGACACGGCGATGATCATCAGCTTCAGCGACACGGCCCAGGTCGTGCAGCAGTACACCGGCAATCGGCCGGAGCTGAAGCGACAACTGGCCAGCATCCAGCCAACCAACCAACCGACGTCGATTCTCGACGCCCTGCGGCTCGCTTCGGGGCTGGCGAATCCCGGTCGATCCGGTTTCGAGGGGAGCACCGACTTGGCGGCGGCTGAAGCGGTGCCGGCGACGCTCGAGGTCTACAGCGATTTCCGCTTCTCGACCGTTTCCGATTTCGCCCTGGGCAACTTGGAGCCAAAGCTCGAGTCGATCGGCGACCCGCAGACGAAGAACGTGGCGATCGTCAACTTCTCCACCGGCCGGCACGAAGATCGGCCCGACATGATCCACACCTTCGGCAAGATTCAGAACTACTCGCCGGAAGAGATCACCGTGCGAGCGGAGTTGTTGCTCGACGGTTTCTTGGTCGACGCAGCCGATATCACCATCGAAGCAGGCGGCTTCGGTCACGTCGATTTCTCTCGCGACGATGTCGAGACCGGCGTGCTGGAACTGCGGGTCAATTCAACCGACACGCTCGCGGTCGACGACCACGCCTGGACCGTGATTAATCGCCCCGAACCGCAACGAGTGTTGTTCATCAGCAAGGGCAACGATGCTTTGGAACGGGCTTTCGAAAGTGACGCCGCGGCCGAGTTGGCGGAAATCGAGTTAGCCGATCCCGCACACATGGATACGGAAGAATTCAAAACCGCGGCTGCCGGCGGTTTATACAACCTGATCATCTTCGACGAATGCCGGCCGAAAACGCTGCCCGCCTGCAACACCTTGTTCATCAACGCGCTGCCGCCAGACGGTCGCTGGAAGCTGGGCGAGAAGATTACCACCGGCGTGCAGATTATCGATACCGAGACGACACATCCGCTGATGAGCCTCTTGGATTTGAGTGACGTGGCCATCTATCACGCAACCGTCGTTCAGCGTCCCTCAGGTGGCGTGAATCTGATCGACGCCGCCGAAGGGCCGGTCTTTGCGATCGCGCCGAGAGACGGATTTGAAGACGCGGTGCTCGGCTTCTCGTTGGGACTGATTGAAGAAGAAGGCCAACTCTGGAGTAACACCGACTGGCCAACACGATGGAGCTACCCGGTGTTCATCAAGGAGATGCTGACTTATCTAGGCGGCGCCGAAGCGGACAACTCGTCGAGCAGCATTCCCCCTGGCCGGACCTATCAGCTTCGTGGGGCGTCGCTCGGCGACGAGCTCACGGTAGTCGATCCGAGTAAACAGAAGCAGACAGTTCGTCGCAATCGGCAGAACCAGTATGAATTCACCGACACCCGCGAAGTTGGCATCTATCAGATTTTTGATGGAGACGAGTTGGTCCAACAATTTGCCGTAAACCTGTTCGATTCCGCGGAAAGCGACAATCGAACCCTTCCCGACGTAACCGTCCAATTGGGGCATGTCGAGGTCACCGCAGGCACGTCATGGCAGCCGACTCGGCGTGAGATTTGGAAGTGGCTAGTCGCCCTGGGGCTGGTTGTTTTGCTCCTTGAGTGGTATATCTACAATCGTCGCGTTTATCTCTAGTAGCCATGGCCGGTGCCGAAAATCGCGAGATCTCTTCTTCGACGGCGGCGCGAGTCAAACCAATCATTTCCAGTCGTGATTGCGATGTAGCATCGCTGGAACATAAAGACGGCAGGCATGTCCCTTAGGCGGTATCCATGAGCTCAGACACCCTCTCGCCACGAGAACGGCCACCTCGGCCCGGCTCCCGTCGCCGCGAACGGACAGATCGTCCAGGCAAGAAGAAGGCGATCAACGGTCTGCTGGAAAACGACCTGATTCGCCGCGTCAGCTACGACAAATACCGTGACAAGGTGCAAGAGGTTTACGGCGGTCCTAAAGGTGCCTTGCTGGCCAAGTGCAGTCGCATCTCCGGGCACCTCACGCTCGGAGAACGCCTACTCAAGAAACGACAGTTCGACCTACACGGTTGCCGAGATATTTTGGACGTTGGCAGCGGTGCCGGGCAGATCGTTGGCCATCTGCTCAAGTATGCGGACCCCGAGGCGAGCATCACCGGCATCGATATTTCGACCACGATGTTGCAGCGTGCTCGCAAGCGGCTCAAGTCGGACCGTCCCAAGTTCGTCACGGCTGATCTGGCTCACTTGCCGTTCGCCGACGAATCATTCGACTGCGTGACCTGCGGCTACGTTCTTGAACATCTGCCGGAAGCAAAGACCGGACTCTCGGAGCTTTCCCGTGTCATGAAGCCGGGCGGACGCATGTTGTTGTTCACCACCGAAGACAACTTCGGCGGCGCCTGGACGAGCCGCATCTGGTGCTGCCGCACCTACAATCGAAAAGAACTCATTGAAACCTGTCGCGAGCTGAATTTACACGTGCGACAGGAACTCTGGTTCACCCGTATGCACAAGGTACTCCGGGCGGGCGGCATCTGCGTGGAACTTGAGAAGCGCTAACAGCGCCGCAGCAACGCCCAGACGTTGCGTCGCCCTTTCTACGACAGCGGAGTGCGAAGCACGATCCGCGTCAGTTCCGGCGGACATCCGACACGTACCGGAGTCGTACCAGAGAGCCCACGGCTAACATGCATTACCGTTGGCGAGCGGTAGTACGTTCCGATCGCAAATCGCGTTCCCTCCAAACATGGCGAGACAATCGCCCCGATCAGCGGAAATCGGAACTGGCCACCGTGCGTGTGGCCGGCCAACATCAGATCGATCTGGTGCGATTGTCCCCAATAGAACTGATCGGGCGAATGGGCCAATGCGATTCGTAACGGCTCGCCGTTGGCGTTCTTCGGTGGTGCGTTTTCCAGATCAGCCGCCGGCACAAACCACGGCAACTCGTTGCCGGCGATGACAATCTTCTGATCGCGCACAGTAATCTCCTGCCAGCGAGCGCCGATGTGATTGAGCCCGCAGGCGGCAAGCCGACGATGAAGTTCGTGGACATCAACCCGTTCGTCGTGATTGCCGAGGACGTAGTGCACGCCTGCGGGAGCGTGCAACCGGCCGAAGGTGTCGTCGATCCAATCGAAGCACCGCGCTTTGTCGACCAAGTCGCCTGTGATGGCAATCAAATCGGCCTCCATGGCGAGCGTGACGTCGATCACCTCTTCGAAGAACGCTTTGGCAATGTCCCCCGTGTAATGAAAGTCGGACAGATGGGCGATCGACAAGCCGTCAAGGCTCTGCGGCAGATTGGCGATCTCAAGCTCCAGATCGTGAACCTGCAAATCAAAGATTTGATTGCCCGGAACGTGGGCTAGCGATTTCACCCAAGCGGGACCGTCGTAGCGTGCCCCCATCTGCTCAAGCATGTCTCGGCGAGACGTGTAGTTTGAACGGATCGGCGAGTTGGCCCGATCACCAATCCAGCGGAAACGATAGAGCACCACAAACAGCGTGAACGCCCAGCAAACCCATACATAGCCGTCGACCAAGCGACCGGTAGCGAACACGTTCACCTTGTGAAGCGGACCATATCCCGTGAGATACCAATAAAGGTAAACGAACGGGATGGTTACCAGAGACAGGTAACAAACAATGGAGGTCGCTTGCACCGACCAGAATGGCATCCGTCTGGCATGAAGATTGTTGAACGCCACGACCCACAACGACATATGCCCGAACAAGGCGGCGAGAATCGCCAGCGACTCCAGGAACATGCCACTAATGTCAATCGGCTCCCAGATCATCGAATCCATGGAGACATCCTTGTCGCGAAGGCGCGGCCCCAAAAAAGGGAATAACGGAGGGTTATCCCTGGCGGACAGTGTCCTGCGTATCGAGCACTCGTTCCACCGTTTCCAATAGCTGATCGAGACGGAACGGTTTGTAAAGCACTTCTTTAAGTCCTGCCTGACGAGCTTTGACAATCGAGTGTCCCGGGTCGTAACCGAAGCCGGTCATCAAGATCAACGGCGAGGCGTCTTCCAGCTCATTCAACTTGAGCAGCAGCTCGTAGCCGTTCATGTCTGGCAGCCGAATATCGGCAATCACCACGTCGTAGTGGCCCAGTGAACTGATGTTGCGAACCATCGAGAGGGCTTCGGTGCCATCGTGGGCAGTTTCGACAATACAGCCAAATCGCTCGAGTAGCGCGTGAGCCGCGCTGCGAACGCTTTCGTCCTCGTCGGCCACGAGAATCCGCCGCGATGCCAGGGCCGAACGCTTCTCTGCCTGCAAGCCGTCGGGAACCGCCTCGCTGGGCGTCATCGACTGGCCAACTTTCTGGATCACCTGTTTGATATCCCGCGCGTTTCGCAGAATCTTTTCCAATCGCTCGACCACCTTCGGTTCGTGGCCGATGTAGCGTTCCATCACGTTGACCGCTTCGTTGAGAATATCATCGATGGGCAGCGCCACGGCGGTGTGAATCGCCTCGATGCTCTGTACGGTCGAACTCGCTTTTTCGACACTCAGCAGCTCCAACGTGTTCAGCGCAACCGCCACGTCACGGCTAAAAATCTCCAGGAACTGTAGGTCGCTCTCATGGAAGGCCCGCGGCTCAGTGCTCTCCACGTTGAAGGTGCCCACGACTTCGTCGTGCAGAATCAGCGGTACCGTCAGCGAACTCTTGGCTCCCGAGGCTCCCGTCAGATAGAGCGGGTCCTCGACCGTGTCTTCACAGAGGTAGCTCTTGCCTGTGGCAGCAACAAATCCGGTGACACCGTGGTCCTGTGGCTTGGCGTAGAGTTCGCGAGAAGCGGCTTCCGGCTCCATACCAAACGTCAACAGTGGAGTGAGACGCCCACTGTCGACATCGAGCATACGAATCTCCACCACGTCGAAGTTCAGCAAGTCCTTCGTGAAGTGCAGGATATTCGACTTCAACAGCTCGACCCGGTCGCCAATCGACATGTTCACCAGGTCGTCCGGCGAAAGATCCGAAAGTTCGATACCCGCCTGATGAATGGCGGCCAGCTTCTGTTGTTGAAGGTAATCGGTCGTAACGTCGCGAATCGAGACGATCAGCTGACGCGGCGTGGTCTCGTTTTCTTCGATCGAAGTTGCATTGATCTGCAGGTACTGGCTGTCACCGACACGTAACGTCGACGTGCTGGTGTGTCCCGTCGAAAGCGCCGTATGGAACGGACAGTAGTCCGGGCCAAGAATCTCGGGTTCGGACAGGACGCTGTAGAAGTTCTCACCGATGAGTTGGTCCGAGTCGCACCAACTGGCGAATCTCGCGTTGTGCAGCACAATGCGATTGTCGCTGTCGAGCACCACCACGCCGTCTGGCATGTTCTTCAGAATTCGATGATTCTGAAGCAACTGTCCGAGCTGGGCCAGATTATCGAGGTGAGAAGAGGTGATCCAAACACCATCGCACGGTTCGCGATCGAGGCGGACGGATCCACCCAAAGGTGTCGATGCTTCGATGACCTCAAAGTGTTCGCGGAGATAGGCACACACTGGCGTGTTGCAGTGTTCTCCGTCAGAAACCAGCAGAATCTTGGGACGGTCCGCCAAACCTCTCACGCTCCGCCGTGGTGAAGTACCGGGTGAAGGACTCGATGCTGCAAGGAATTATAAGTGCCGTGATTCGGGCGAACAACACCTACGATGCCCTTGCCTTCGCTAATCCTTAGCATCGGATGCTCTCCACACGCGAGATCACTCCGCCACGGGTGACTTGTGCCAAATTCGCTCCACCCGCGCGCCACGCTCCCTACTGCCGATACAGGCCGACTCTCGTGGCACAGAAACTGCAGCTTGCAACCCGATCGTACCGGGACCTTCTGCGGTCACAAGACACGACCCGCAACGCCAGGCACGCTACTTTCGCAAGATGGCCGGCAGCTGGTCGGTGTCGAGGCTAAGACCGTGCTTCTTGAGCAGTTCGAGACTAATCTGGCCGCCCAGGTCCTCATCCTCCGGCGATAGGGCCAGGACTTCGATTCCTCCCAGACGATGGCCTCCGAACCGCAGATAGGCGAGGCGGATCACGCGTGTGGGAACCTGACGGCCACCAGGCAGCGTTAGGTGTAGATGAGCGGCATCGGCGGGAATTTTGATTCCCGCCGCCTCCAAGACACTCGCCGGCAACCAGGCGGGATAGGGCCGCTCGGGCGTATCCTCAAAGATCGTTACCGTGGTCGGGTGCTGCTCTTCGAGGATCACACTCGTCCGCCACTTGCCATTCTGTCCGTAAACCGGCCAACGCGGAATCATCACCTGGCGAGCGATCTTCAGGAGCCGTTCTTGCTCGTTGGCATAATCGGATCCCCCACCCAGCAGTTCCCGTGCCTCTAATACTTCTAGCGAAGCGGTCACCGCCGGATCTAGGGCAAGCCGTTCGTACTCCGGAGTCAGCCGCCGGAGACGCATTCCGGCCGTGAAACGTAACAGAATGATTCGATTGCAAGCACTCAGCATGCGGATCAATTCCTTCCGCATGGTCGCGCGCCCGGCCAATTCCGCGGGCGAGGCAATTTGATTTCCCAGCTCATCAATTCGCTCGGTCATCTTCCCCACGCGATCGTCGATTTGGTCCTGATTGAGATTCGGCGGTGGCGAGTTTTGCAGTTTCTCGCGGCGAGAAATAAGCCGGTCGTATTCGCCACGGACTTCGTTTTGCTCGGCGATCAAGCGGTTCACTTGCGTCTGGGCAGCGCTCGCATCGACGCGCCACCGCTGAAAGGAAGCAAGCTGATGGCGAAGTCGCAGTTCTCCCGACAACATCCAGCGGTCGTCGACCTCTGAAAGCCCTGCACGCTGTAGCGTTGCTCGGGCTGCTTGCCGCTGCTTGTCTTCCGCTACGTCCTCTAACGGCTGCGCTTGCGCCGCGGGCGAAGTCCAACAGGCCAAGCCGACCAGCGCCGTTACAACGCACACCGTCACGATCCAACCGAACCGCACAGCCGGCGCGCGGGCGCCGATTAACCGGCGCATTCGGAATGCCAAGCGAACGGCGAGTGCCGCCTGCTCTTCAGTCGACCACCGCCGGGCGACGATATTGAAAGCAGATGGTCGCTGCCGCCGCTCTTGAGAGCTGGCCAGGCACAAACTCCCGGACCATCGTAGAGAAGAGGATTTAGTCATGATTCGCGCACTGTTCTTGGCCTTGGGCCTTTGTCTCTTGATCGTCGGGGTCGAGTTCCTGTTCATCGAGAAGGCCTTCCTGGAAGAATCTCGCATGCTCAAGCCAGCCAGCTGGTTCTCGGAAGCGGTTTTTTCAAATCGCCGCGAATTCAACCCGCCACCCTGGGCTCCCTTCAGCCTACTCGCTGCCGGAGCCGTGGTTCTGCTCTATTCGTTCACCATTCCGCGACGCGTCCGCGGTTAAGAACGATTCACACTCGCCGCGGAGTTTTCTTCCCTTGCGCAATCGCTTCCTGCTGCGCAGCGGTTAGCACGATCGATTCTATCGTATTCGCGCAGCCCCTGGCGGGGCAAACCGAGGCGGCAATCCAACGGGCTACGGGGCAGCGCTTAGAGCCTTGGCCACATCTGTGCGATAGGCCGTAAAGGCGGGCAAGAAACCGGCACCCGCGGCCAGCACAATCAGACTCGGAACCAGAACGAGTTCCAGCCAGCTGAAGTGAAGCCACTCCAGCGGAAAGCCAAGTTCGCTGGCAACCCAGGGGGCGAACAGACCGATCGCGCCGTGTCCGAGCACGATTCCGGCCAGCCCGCCGAACAGCGCCAACATCATCGACTCCAAGAGCACGATCGCCATCACCGTTTCGCGACCGGCCCCCAGCGAGCGAATCACGGCAATCTCGCGCGTCCGCTCACTCATCGAGTTGTAGATGCTGACCATCACACCGATGCAGGCGACGATCACAATCGCCACCGTCAAGGCGAGTAGTACCCACCGCAGCGGCGCTACGAACATATTCAACAGCAGCGTTACTTCACGCAAAGGAAACACCGCTTGAGCGTCGCGACCTTCATTGATTTCCTTCGCCATGGCCCCGGCATTTAGCACGGCCATCGTCGGATCACTGCCCGACATCCGTACCATGATCGACGTCACCTCCCGGCGATAGTCGGCCAACGGGCGTCGGGAACCATGGGCGTGCGAGCCATGGTCGTGAGCGTGCCCGTCCTCGTGCTCATGGTCATCTTCATGGGCATGTTCGTCGCCGTGTGCGTGCGCATCCTCGTGAGTGTCGGTCTTGTTCTCAACCGGCTTCTTCTCATCGAGCGCGTGACCACCCAGCAGATAGAAACCTTCCATGTTGATGAACACACCCCGGTCGTTGGGGGTACCGGTCGGGTTCAAGATACCCACAACCGTAAACTGATCTTCGTCGTGCGAGTGTCCCTCCACACCGTGGGTAATGGCGAAGCGGTCGCCGATCTTCAGCCCGGTCTGCTTGGCCGCCACCGAACCGACCACCGCCTCGAAGGCCGCCGCTTCAAACTCATTCCGCGAAACCGAGAGCGCGTCGCGAAAGTTACGACCCTCGCGAAAAGTGTAGTACGTCGGGTTACCTTTCTTGTCCCAAGTGTAGGGGTTGTTGTCGAACAGATCCGGAATCGTTGCCACACAGCGAAAGCCCTTGTAGGTATCGCCCAGGCAGTACGGAATTGCCTGCTCGACGCGCTTGGAGAACTTACCGTCTTCACCGACGAACTCCTGGTAGTAGCTCCACGGCATCGGTTCCAGCGACTGACTCATGTGGAACACGGTGTTCAGCACTAGCTGCGTCTTACCACCCTTGGTACCGACGATCAGATGGTAACCTTGGGCCGCGTCCCCAAAAAATTGCTGCGTGAAACTGTTGATGACCACCACGATCACCACCAGCGCCACGCCGAGCGCCATCGACAGCCCGGTCAGCCACGACGACAGGGCTCGCTGTTGAATGCTTCGCCAGGCAATCTTCCACAGACTCATACTGTCTCCGCCGTCCGATTCAAAGTTTCCAGTTGTTCCACGCGATCGAACTGATCCGCTACTTCCGGCGTGTGGGTCACCATCAGCAGCGCAACCTCTTCCTCCGCACAGGTCTCGCGAATCAGGTCGACCACCTGCTTCTGATGGGCCGGATCAATGTTGGCCGTTGGCTCGTCTGCCAGCAGCACGGCCGGCCGATTTGCCAAAGCCCGCGCGACGGCGACTCTCTGCTGCTCTCCAACAGAGAGCGCGCCGGGCCGATGCGTGATGCGATGCGATAGGCCGACGCGGTCGAGCAGTTGTTTGGCCCGAGATGAATCCGCCTTCGAGCCACCAAAACTCATGCCGAGCAGGACGTTCTCTAGGGCCGAGAAGGCAGGTAGCAGATTGAAGGTTTGAAACACGTAGCCGAGCTTGGCTGCCCGATATCGGTCCCGCATTGCCTCCGGCATCTTGGTGATGTCGTGGCCGTCGAGTTTTACGATGCCAGCGTCCGGCACGGTAATCCCCGCGATGATGTGCAGCAGCGTTGTCTTACCGCCGCCACTCCGTCCGGTCAGCACCACCTGCTCCCCGGCATTCACGGAAAACTCAGCGATGTTGAGAATTGGCAGGGGCGTGCCGCCGGGCTGTGGGTACGACTTGCGAACGTCTTGGAGGAGTAACATCGAGCAGACCAGGCGGCAGGCGTGCGAGGGGTTCGGGCGTGAATGGTTTGCTGCCGCTGCGAGGGGCGGCAGGAAGCTCCATCATATTAACCCGCCGCCTGCCCACAAGAGCGAAATGTGAAGACGCCTCGCGTGCGGCAAAGTCGGATATTCTTCTCTGTACGTCGGGGAGAGCCGAATGGTTCGGGTGACGGCCAAAACGGTATCGGGAGGGCGAGGCTCCTGCCGAGCCGTCGTTGAGACGCGAGTGGAGGCACAACTCCACTTCACCCGGCACTGGTAGCGAGCTACCAGTGGCACCCCCGAGGCAACGTCTAAACTCCTATCACCGCCCGCGCATGGCCCGGTCGATGTCCCGTTTGACGCTGTCCTTCTTCAACTTCTCGCGTTTGTCGTACAGCTTGCGGCCGCGGCCGATGCCCATCAGGACCTTCGCCCGGCCTTCCTTGAAGTACATCTTCAGCGGCACTAGCGTCAGCCCCTTCTCGAACGCCTTGCTGGCGAACTTCTTGATCTCGCGACGATGCATGAGCAGCTTGCGAGGACGCTTCGTCTCATGGTTCATCGTATTGGCCTGCGTGTACTCGGCGATATCGCAGTCCATCAGCCAGACCTCGCCATCCTTCACGCGGCCGTACGCCTCGTCGAGCGAGACCTTGCCATTGCGCAGGCTCTTCACCTCGCTCCCCACCAGCACGATGCCACATTCGAGTGTGTCGAGAACCTCGAACTCGTGCCGCGACTTGCGGTTGTCGGTGATCCGCTTGGAATTCTTGTCCTCGGGATCGGCCTTCTTTTTCTTCGATTTCTTGGCCATGGAAGTCTGCGTAGTTGGACGGTTCCCCGACGTATCTGGCAGCTGTTCTGCGTTGATTGCAGTGTAGTACTGTTCCGCCATGCCTGTCCGTTGCCGGGTCGAATCGGCTATTATAACGATAGACACGCCGCTCGCGCAGCGTGTTCGCATCGCTTCCTTCCCGCCGTCCAGTTTCCCCCCTGCTATCTTTTCCACTGCCCAAGAGTCTCCCCAAACACGGCTACCATGCTCGAACTCCCTGTTGTCCAACCGCCTGCGGCCGAAGTGAAGCCGCCTGTTCGCCGCCTGCCGCCCTGGCTGCGTCGCAACATCCCCAGCGGCTTTGGGCTGCACGCCACGGCCAACTTGATCTCCGATCTCGGCCTGGAGACGGTCTGCGAGAGTGCCAAGTGCCCCAACCGCAGCGAATGCTGGTCGAGCAAGACCGCCACGCTGATGATCATGGGCGAGGTATGCACCCGACCGTGTGGTTTCTGTAGCGTGAAGAAGGGACGGACCGAAGCGCTCGAGGCGGACGAGCCGCAGCGCGTTGCCGAAGCGGCCGCGCGAATGGGACTCAAGCATGTCGTGATCACTTCCGTAACGCGAGACGACCTACCGGACGGTGGGGCCGATCATTTCTATCGCTGTGTGATGGCGGTGCGCGAGCGAACGGGTGCCAGCATCGAGGTGCTCACGCCCGACTTTTTGCATTGCCCCGAAGCGGTGGCTCGCGTGGTCGAGGCTCAGCCGGAAGTGTTCAACCACAACACCGAAACGGTGCCCCGCCTCTATCGCGAAGTTCGTGGTCGCAAGTCCGATTATCGCTGGACACTCGAGTTGCTTCGCCGCGTGAAGGAAATGAACCCGGCCATCAAGACCAAGACCGGCCTGATGCTGGGCTTGGGCGAAACGCACACGGAGCTGTTCGACACCTTCGCCGATCTTCTCGACGTCGGCTGCGACTTCCTCACGCTGGGGCAATATCTCCAACCAACGCTCGAACACCTACCGGTGGTTCGCTACATTCCGCCGGAAGAATTCGACGAACTGGGCGAGGCCGCCCGGCAAATGGGCTTCCGCCAGGTGGCCAGCGGCCCGTTCGTTCGCAGCAGTTACCACGCCCGCGAAATGGCCGAGAGTTAACGCACCAACTCCAGCGTGCTCCACAGGCTCGGGTCGTTGGTGATCGGGAACTCGCTCCCAACCGAGAGCGTCTGCTCGCCCAGCTCGCGATCACGCACCAGGTAGGCGAAGCCCAACCGCGGGTGCTCACTGGCATCGAAACCGTGCAGGGCGTCGACCGGAATGAAGGCGTTCATCCGGTAGCCGTCGTCGTACCGCTTGGCTTGCACCTTGAGATCCTTGATGCCGACCAGCGGGGCGTCTTCTTTGGCGCGATGAATCTTCAGTGGCAGCCCCAAAGGTTCCGCAAACTTGGCCCCCGTCCCGCCGGGCATAAAGCAGAAGCTCTGACAAAACCGCGTGGCCCGATGGACCGTTTGCGTATCGCGGGTGTCGAGCCAGATGGTCAGTCCGTCGCTATCTTCGAAGCGACTCTCGCGGCACCAGGGGGCCGACCGTTTGCCGACCACCATCAGGTTGATGAGCATGCCGGTCTCGTTCCAGGCGACGCGCAGGTCGGCCCAACTCGGCTGACCGTCGAGCTCCGCAAAGCTCGGGATACGATATTTCTCATCGAGCTCCGCCGCCGTGGTTTTCCAAAGCGGCCCTTCATGGTGGTAGCAGGGCACCGAGAAACGGAACAGCATCGGCGAGGGCAACAGGTTGGTCGATTCTTGCTTAGACATGGACGGTCTCCTGCTTGGCGCCGTTTTGCTTGACGGAGCTGTAATGTTCGCGGAGGAAGAATTCTAGGTCGCCATGATCGTTGTCGCGGTGCTCCAGCTCGTCGCGACTGGCGAACTTGATACGAACCTGTTGTCGCGTGTCGTTGACCGACTGGGTGGAACGATCGCCGCCGAGGTGGGCCACGCTACCGAGCGCGAACTGGCCGGCCGGACCGGTCATGACCAGCTCCACCGCGTCAGGCTTTTTGGTGTGCAGGCTGGCCCAAGGCTCCTTCTGCTCCTTGAGGAACAGGTGGACCACTTGTTGGTTGTTCCAAAGGAACTGCCCCTCCGGCGCGATGTCGGTCAACAGTTCCAGCAACTCTTCGAGCAGATCGGCTTCCCAGCGAACGCGTTTCCCGATCGGGAATCCTTTTCGCGATAGGTGCCACTTCTGCCCCATGACTTTCCAGGGCATGAAGTCTTCGACTTTCTGTTCCTTCTTCTCGACGCGACGATCGAAGCCGGCGATCGCCTCGTCGACGAACTTCCAGAATTCGTCGTAGTTGATCTCGTCGAGCGAGTGGACCTTGAGTTCGATCTCCTGCCACGCCCCGCGAAGATTCTTCACCTTCACGCGGCGATCGGTGCCGTAGATCGGCAGGTCGTCCAGGTCATTTAGCGGCGTCATGCCAATGCGGCGGATCAAGTCTTCGCGGCTGAAGGTCTTTTGCGCGACGCGGAACTTGAGCTTGACGAGCCATTCCTCGCTAGTCAGGGCGTGGAAGAACCAACCGTCGGACTTCTTATCGGCAGCAATCTCCACCACGCCGCGGGCGTTCCAGTTCGTCTCGCTGAAGCCCTCGTACTTCTGAATATGGTCGACGACGCGGGCTACGACCTCGCCATCCCAGCGACACGCCTCGCCGTTGCGGCCAACGCGTTCTTGGGTGTGCCAGCGACGACCGTCGACTTCCCACGGCATTTTGGTGTCGCGACCGACCTCGGTGATGTTGACGTCGTCTTCTCGCTTCTTGGCAGCGGCCGCGAAGTCGTGCTTTTTTCGTGTCACGTGCGGGCCGGCCTCGAGCACTTCGGCCAGTACCTCACCCGTGTAACAGCGGAGGCGACGCTTGCCTTTCACCTTGCCACCGCGGCGTTCGCTCTTGGCATGCTTGACGATCTCTTCCGGCGTGCCACTGGCGACATGGAAACCACCTTGGTCGCCCGCCTCGGGGCCCATTTCGATGAGCCAGTCGGCCGTCTTGATGACATCCAGGTTGTGTTCGATGACCACGACGGTGTTGCCTAAATCGACCAGGCGATTAAGCACGTCGAGCAACTTGACCAAATCGTCGAAGTGCAAACCGGTTGTCGGTTCGTCGAGCAGGTAGATCGTGCGGCCGGTGTCGGGGCGAGCCAGTTCGGCCGCCAACTTCACCCGTTGTGCTTCGCCGCCCGAAAGCGTCGGAGCGGGCTGACCCAGCTTCACGTAGTCGAGACCCACATCGCACAGCGTCTGCAAAATGTGGCGAATCTTGGGAATGTTCTCGAACACCTCAAGCGCCTGGGCACACGACATCTCGAGCACGTCGGCAATCGATCGCCCACGATACTTGACCGCCAGCGTCTCGGGGTTGTACCGCTTGCCACGACAAGTGTCGCACTGCACCCACACGTCGGGCAGGAAGTGCATCTCGATGCAGATTTGACCGGCACCCTCGCATTCGTCACAACGTCCGCCTGCCACGTTGAAGCTAAATCGCCGCGGTGTGTAACCACGCACCTTGGCGTCGGGCAGCTGGGCGTAAAGCGAACGAATCAGCTCGAACATCCCGGTGTATGTGGCCGGGTTCGAGGTCGGCGTGTTGCCAAGGGCCTGTTGATCGACGCGGATCACCTTGTCGACGCGTTCCACGCCGCGAATCTCGTCGTGCTGGCCGACCACGGTGCCCGCCCGGTGCAGTCGCTTGGCCAGCGCGTTGTAAAGGACATCTTCAACCAGGGAACTCTTACCGCTACCGCTAACGCCGGTCACTGCCGTGAAGGTGCCGAGCGGGAAACGAACCGACTCGTCGCGAAGATTGTTGTGCCGGGCACCGATCACTTCCAGCCAAGGCGTTTTGTCGTCGACCGGGCGGCGATTGCTCGGTACGCCGATCGCCTTCTTGCCGGAGAGGTACGGTCCCGTGACCGAAGCCCGACGCTTGGAGACAGTTGCCGGCGTTCCCCGGGCGACGATCTGTCCGCCATGATCGCCTGCGGCCGGACCGAAGTCGAGCAGCTGATCGGCGGCCGCCACGACTTCGCGATCGTGTTCCACCACCAACAGCGTGTTGCCCAGATCGCGGAGCTTTTCGATCGCGCCGAGCAGGCGGCGATTGTCGCGGGCGTGTAGTCCAATGGTCGGTTCGTCGAGCACGTACAGCACGCCGCACAATCCGCTACCGACCTGACTGGCCAGGCGAATCCGCTGCGACTCTCCGCCGGAAAGCGTCGGTGCCGGTCGTTCGAGCGAGAGGTAATCGAGACCCACGTCGCACAGGAAGCGAACACGACTGTTGATTTCGCGGAGCAGCTGCCCGGCGATTTTCTTTTCGCGGGAGTCGAGTTTCCACTTCTTGATCGTCGTCTGTAGTTGTCCCAGCGGCAGCCGGCAAACGTCGTGCATGGTGAGCGAACGGAAACGAACCGCGGCCGCGTCGTCGCGCAACCGGCTTCCGCTACAGGCCGAACAGGGAACCTCGTCGATGAGGTGTTCCAGTTTGGCGCGGAAGCGGGGCGAAAGCCGAGACGCTTCTTCCAATGCCGGGTAGATCCCCTTGTACTGAAAGCGAAACAGCGGCTGCTTGTTCTTCTTGCGGCCGCCAGGCATGACGTCGATCCAGCGATCGCCGGCCCCGTAAAGAACGGTTCGCCGTTGCCGGGCGGAAAGCTGTTCCAAAGGCACATCGAGCGGCACGCCGGTCTCGGCGGAAAGAGCCGCCAGCATCGCCTTAAACAATTTGTTGTCGACGTTCGGCCACATCGCCACCGCGCCGTCGGCCAGCGTCAGCTTCTCATCGCGAAGCAGAGCCGCCAGGTTGGCGCCCGTTTCGGTGCCCAAACCTTCACACGCTTCGCACCAGCCGAGCCAGCTATTGAACGAGAAGCTATGCGGCGTGAGTGGCTCGAAGCTTTGCCCGCACTTGTCGCAGGCATAGTGCTGGCTGTGAATTTGAACCTTCCACTTCGGCTCCTTCTTCTTTTCATCGACGACGGCAACGTGCATCACGCCTTCGCCGAGGACCAGACTGGCCTCGACACTTTCGGCGATTCGCGATCGCGACTTCTCCCGCACGGTGACGCGATCGATGACCACCTCGACCGCGTGGCGACGACGACGATCGATTTGCGGCGGCTCGTCGACCGAATAGGTTTCGCCGTCGACGCGAATTCGCACGTAGCCGCGACGCCGCACGTCTTCCCAAATCCGGGCGTAATCTTCGCCGACACTCACGCTCAGCGGGGCCATCAGGTAGAGCTTGGCGCCCTCTTCGAGCGACAAGATCTTGTCGACGATTTCGTCGGCCGTTTGCGTGCCGATCTTGACGTCGCACTCGGGGCAATAGGGCGTGCCGAGTCGGGCCATCATGATGCGGAAGTAATCGTAGATTTCCGTCACCGTGCCGACCGTCGAGCGGGGCGTGTGCCCCATGTGCTTCTGCTCGATGGCGATCGCCGGCGACAGGCCTTCGATATGTTCCAGCTGCGGCTTCTGCATCTGGGAAACGAACTGTCGGGCGTAGCTGCCGAGACTCTCCACGTAGCGACGCTGCCCTTCGGCGTAAATCGTGTCCATCGCCAGCGAGGTCTTGCCCGAACCGCTCATGCCGCAGCAGACGGTCATTTGATCGCGAGGAATCTCGACGTCGACATTCTTGAGGTTGTTCTCCCGCGCGCCACGAACCTTGATGTTCTGCGAAATGGGCGAGGTCTTTGGTTTCTTGCGCTTCACCGGCGGGGGTGTGTGCCCCTTCAGCAGCGGCGCGAGCGCCTTGCCGGTGTGCGACTTCTTGCTCTTGGCAATCTCTTCCGGCGGGCCAGTGGCGATGATCTGGCCCCCTTCGGCGCCGCCTTCGGGGCCGAGGTCGATAATCCAGTCGGCCGTCTTCACCACGTCGAGATTGTGCTCCACCACCAGCACCGTGTTGCCGGCGTCGACAAAGTCGTGCAGCACCTTGAGCAGCAGCTTGATGTCGGCGAAGTGCAAACCAGTCGTCGGCTCGTCGAGCAGATAGAGCGTCTGCCCGGTGCTTCGCTTGGAAAGTTCACGAGCCAGCTTGATCCGCTGGGCCTCGCCGCCGGAAAGGGTTGGCGAAGGTTGCCCCAGCTTGAGGTAGTCGAGCCCCACATCGTGCAGCGTTTGCAGTTTCTGCGCGATCTTGGGAACGTTCTCGAAGTGGTCGAGCGCTTCCTGCACGTCCATCTCAAGCACGTCGGAAATCGATTTGCCCTTGAAGCGAATCTGGAGCGTCTCGCGATTGAAGCGATGGCCAGCACAAACCGGACAGGTAACCCACACCGCGGCCAGGAAATCCATCTCGAGTTTATTGGAGCCATTGCCGTCGCAGGCCTCGCAGCGGCCGCCGTCGACATTGAAGCTAAAGCGGCCTGGCTGATAGCCCCGCATCTTGGCATCGGGCAGCTGCGTGTAGAGCTTGCGAATCTCGTCAAACAGTTTGATGTAGGTGGCGGGATTGCTTCGCGGGGTGCGTCCGATCGGCGATTGATTGATGGCGATCATTTTGTCGAGATGATCGATGCCGGTGATCTTGCGATGCTTGCCAGGCTCGCCGTCGCCACCGTTGAGATCGCGACGTAGCGCCTCGATAAGGATGTCGTTGGTGAGCGAACTCTTGCCGGACCCCGAAACGCCCGTCACGCAGACGAAGTTACCGAGCGGAATCTCGGCCGTAACATCTTTCAGGTTGTTGTGCTGAGCACCCAGAATCGAAAGTTTGTGTCCCCCTTCGGGGCGTCGCTTTTCTGGGATCTCGATGACCGATTCCCCGCTGAGGAATTTTCCGGTCACGCTCCGCTTCGCCTTGGCAAGATCGTTGGCCGAACCGCGACCGACGACCTCACCACCACGCACGCCCGGGCCGGGGCCGAAGTCGATCAGGTGATCGGCCGCCAACATGGTCGCCTCGTCGTGCTCGACCACGACCACGGTGTTGCCCATGTCGCGAAGTTGAACCAGCGTTTCCAGCAGGCGATCATTGTCCCGCGGGTGCAGACCAATCGATGGTTCGTCGAGAACGTAGAGCACGCCGACCAGACCGCAACCGATCTGCCCGGCCAGACGGATACGTTGCGACTCACCCCCGGAAAGGGTCGGTGCGGTGCGGTCCAGGCTCAAATAATCGAGACCAACGTTCATCAAAAAGCCGAGGCGACCGCGAATTTCCTTGAGGGCTTCGGCCGCGATCAACGACTGCGTGGCATCGAGCTGCATGTCGCTGAAGAAGTCGACCGCATCGATGACCGGCAGTTGGCAAACTTCTGGCAAAGAACGTTTCGGTTTATCGGCGAAGCGATCGTGCTTCGATTCGACCGTCATCGCGCGGGCTTGCGGATTGAGCCGGGCTCCGTTGCAGTCGGGACAGACGATCTCGCTCATGTACTTTTCGAACTGGCGAATCTGCGGCTTACTGCGACTGTTGCGATACTTGGAGAGCAGATCCGGAATGATGCCGTCGTAGGTGCCGCCGTATTTCTGGCCCTTAGGGCCGGCTCGCCAGGTGAAGGTAATGTGCTGATCGCCGGTGCCCCACAGCCAGATGAACTGGTGCTCTTCGTCGAGTTCGTCCCAGGGCGTTTCCAGCAGCGTCCCTTCTTCCAGGCCGAGCTTTCGCTCCATCGTCTCGGCGACGCCCTTGAAGATGTGCCGTTTCCAGCGACCCCAATCCTTGTAGTTGCCGATCAGCTCGACGGCACCCTGCTTGAGCGACTTCGTTCCGTCCGGCACCAGGCGATCCGGGTCAAAGCTGAAGAACTCGCCTAGCCCGTCGCACTCGAAGCACATCCCCTGCGGACTATTGAAACTGAATAGCTGCGGCGATGGAGGCTCGAAGCTGAGTCCGCACTTAGCACACGCGTAGTGGGCGGAGAGTTGCATGTCTCCTGCCACACCGCGCCGGACCGTGGTGCTCTTCTTAGCCCGACGGCTAGTGGCCTTGGGTTCCTTCTTGGCCGGCTCTTTCTTGGCAGCCGCGAGGGTCTCTCCGTCGCCGTTTGAATTGTCGGAGGACGCTTCCTCGCCACCTTCGGGAGCACAGATCAAGTTACCGTCGCCAAGCTTGAGTGCCAGTTCGACCGCTTCGCTCAGTCGTGTGCGAACATCCTTGCGGCAGGTCAGCCGGTCGACGACCACCTCAATGTTGTGCCGCATCTGTCGGTCGAGTTGCAGATCGTCGGTCAGGCGGACGATCTCTCCGTTCACCCGCGCGCGAACGAAACCCTGCTTGAGCAGATCCTCGAACAGGTCGCGATACTCGCCCTTCTGGCCGCGAATGATCGGCGCGAGCACCATAAATTTGGTGCCCTGCGGCTGGTCCATGATACGGGCGATGATCTGTTCACGCGATTGGGCCGTGATCGGGTCGCCGCACTTGTGACAATGGCCCAGCCCCACGCGGGCGTAGAGCACGCGTAGGTAATCGTAGATCTCGGTGATTGTGCCGACGGTCGAACGGGGATTCTGTCCCGATGTCTTTTGCGAAATGGAAATCGTCGGGCTGAGGCCGGAGATGTGCTCCACTTCCGGCTTCGGCATCTCGCCCAAAAACTGCCGCGCAAAGCTCGACAAGCTTTCGACGTAGCGGCGTTGTCCTTCGGCGAACAGGGTGTCGAAGGCGAGCGAACTCTTGCCGCTGCCGCTTACCCCAGTCAGGCAGATCAGCTCGTTGCGCGGAAGCGTGACGTCGACGCCCTGCAGGTTATGTTCGCGGGCACCTTTGATGACGATATCGGCAGCAGGCATGGCGGGCTGACGCTCCGGGCGGAAGGCAGGGGCAGGGCGTGGGGCAGGGCGTGGGAGATGAATGTTCAGGTCGCGTTGATCCGAACCGCTCATTCTACGGCCCCAAGCGAGCCGGCAACAAGTCGGAAAGATTCTCGGAACTAGGTCCCTCAGAGCGGGGACAAACGACCGACAATGGCGACCGCAAAGAAGAACTGGCTTGCTAACGGATCAGCATGCGCCTGCGCGTTCTGCTGGTGCAGTTAGGATCTGCTAATGCCGCCCCACTCGCCCACGCAAATAGACGTCTTCGCCCAGCTGCGAGATCACCGGTTCTTCAAGCTTGGTAGCGGCCAGCATCAGATCGGCTCCCCAGCCGGCCACCGGCGAGCGGGCGTCCTGCCCTCCAACGATTTTGGGAGCGATGAAAGCGTGCACTTCGTCGACCTGACCGGAGTCGAACAGGCTGCCGAACAATTCGCCGCCTCCTTCGACCAGGATGTTGGTCATTTGCCGTCGACCAAGTTCGTCGAGCAGAAATTCTAGCCGCGAGGCGTGGTCGTCTCCGGCACACCTTAGCACCTCGCAACCGGCGGTAGTCAGTGCGTCGGTGGTGGCAGCATCGGCGGCTTCCGACGCCGCGATCAGAACGGGCGCTTCCGTGGCGGTCTTTACGAGTTGGCTATCGAGCGACAAGCTCACGCCCGAATCAACGACGATGCGAGTCGGTGTGCGAACGCCGGGGGGACGGGCCGTGAGTGCCGGATCATCGGCGGCGGCGGTACCTCGGCCGACCATGATCGCGTCAACGCGCCCGCGAATTTCATGAACGAGAGCACGTGACTCTTCGCCAGAGATCCACTGGCTGTCGCCCAGACGGGTCGCCAGTCGTCCGTCGAGCGTCATCGCCCATTTGGCAATGATCCACGGCCGTCCGGTTTCGACAAGTTTTAAATAGGGAGCGTTGAGTCGTCGTGATTCGAGTTCCATCAGCCCGCTGACGACGTCGATGCCTGCCTCTCTCAGCGCGGCCGCCCCACCGCCGTCTACCTTCGGAAATGGATCGTGCATGGCAAACACCACGCGGGCGACGCCCGCATCGATGAGCGCCTGGGAGCAAGGAGGCGTTTTGCCATGATGGCAGCAAGGTTCGAGCGTGACGTAGGCGGTGGCTCCACGTGCCCTATCGCCCGCTCGTTGCAAGGCGACCGGTTCGGCGTGCGGTCCGCCAAACTGGGCGTGCCAGCCCTCGCCAATGATTTCGCCCCCGGAGACAATAACGCAGCCGACCATTGGATTCGGCTCCACGGAACCCTGGCCGCCCACGGCTAGTTCTAGGGCTCGCTGCATGAACGGGATGTCGGCGTTGGCTTCAGTCATGGATCGCAGTCACAAGAGACGGCGGCGATGGCAGTTTCTGCTTCGAGGGCGATGGTCGCGGGATTCCTGCCGTGACGATCGTCCTATGCAGGGTAGCACGCCCGGCGCCGCGGTTAAAGCGTCAGGTGCCATGCGATCCTCAGGCACTTGGTCCCTGGGTGCCACTGGCTCTGCCAGTGCGGAACACCGGGGTCTGGCCTCGTCGTTCTCAACAGGCGTACCACTTGCTGATCGCTGCTTGCTGTGGGCTGGTCTCCTGACCAGCCCACTCGGTCGACCGAAGGTCTCCTCGCAATCTTGTGGATTTGGAGACCTGCGGTCTTTGCAGCGGGACGGTCGGGAGACCGCCCCACAACCAGCTTAATGCTCCGCATTCAGCTCGAACTGAATTCGGACAATTCCGCAACAAGAATGAATCGACAATGTCTCCGTTCAACATTTGTTCCACAAATGTTCATTCGCGTGATGCTGCGACCAGCCGCCAATTTGTTTGTTTTGAACCCGGCAGGTGTGGTAGTGTCGGAGTGCGTCCGTTCTTTGGCAATTTGGATAGATAGGTGTGATGCCGTAAGTCGTAAGTCGTAAGTCGTAAGTCGTGAGGCTTGAGGGTGAACGTGGGTGCCACTGGCTCCGCCAGTGGTTTGCAACACGAATTGGTTCCTCCACTCGCACTGTTACCATGGCTCGGCGCTCGGCCTCGCCCTTCGCGATCCTTGCTTGGCACACATGTTGTGGGCTGGTCTCCTGACCAGCCCACTCGGTCGACCGAAGGTCTCCTAGCAAGCCTGTCAATTTGGAGACCTACGGTCCTGGCAGTGGAGCGGTCGGGAGACCACCCCACAACGATGCCGCGACTTTTTTGGCGTCACCCGTAAATCGGGCGAATTAACGCTAAGGGCATACGCACATAAGAGTTGCGGCCAGAAGCGGCAAAAATGCCTTTCGCCATAACTCAGGAATGCACAACACCTTGGAGTTTTTTCACCCCAACCCCGTTTTTCTGCATATGGCAAAAAAAGTCGGCCGCAATGGCACGATTGGCCCAAGTACGGCTCTACTCGGGCGCTCGATTTGCGCCTGGCTTGGGCTGCGGTTGTGCTTTCGGCCGGATCACGTTCCTAGCCAGGCCGACGATTTCAAGAGATCGAATCACGGCCCAGGTCAGGTCGTATTCCCACCACTTGTGCCCATGCTTGGCCGATCGTTGGTCGGCGTGGTGATTGTTGTGCCAGCCTTCGCCGTGGGCCGTGAGTGCGACGAGCCAGTGATTGCGGCTGTCGTCGCGGGTTTCGTAGTTGCGATATCCCCAAAGGTGCGTGATGGAATTCACACTCCAGGTATTGTGCCACTCGACAACGGTGCGAACGAAGACTCCCCATACCAGCCAACTGGCTCCTAGTTGCACTCCGGAGAGATAGACACCGGTCGTTGCCCAACCGATGGCGAGTCCGACGACGAAGTAGAGCGCGGCATGGATGACGTAGGTCCAGAACCAAAACAGCTTTCGTTCGAAGCGAAGGTAGAACGGATCGCGAAGAATGTCGCGTGCGTATTGCTCGTAGAATCGATAGCGGCTGTGGTCGCTATGCTTGACGAAGAGCCAGCCGATGTGCCCCCAGAGGAAATTGACCAAGGGTGTATGCGGATCGGGGCGATGATCGGAATGCTTGTGGTGCAGGCGATGGATGGCTACCCATCGAGCGGGCGAATCTTGTAGGCAACAAACCCCGAGCGTGGCAAAGCAATGCTCAAGCCACTTCGGCAACTTCACTCCGCCATGCGTCAGAATGCGATGGTAGCAGAGGTTGATGCCAAGCAAGCCGTAGGCAAAGAAGCCGACGATGGCCAACACCAGGCCCGACCAACTGAACAGCCAAGGAAGCAGTGCCAACAAGGCCAATAGATGAACGGTTGGAATCGCGATCGCGTGGGGCCAGGAGATTTGCGTCGGCTGCGTCTCTTCAGGTTGGTCAACCGAACGGACGGCAGGCTGCGGATTCGGAGCCACAGAAGCTAATGCTTCAGCGCCGTGATCGTCGTCAACATCGAGATCTGTGGCGGACGGAAGATCGACAACAGCAGTCGCGTTGCCGTCGATCGGTTCCCCTTCAAGTGTGCTCTTCATATGAATCGTATTCCAACGCGAGGGGCCGGGTCCCCCGACTCGGAGTGACCCTGTGTTCAGCGTAGACGCTGGCATACGATTCCGGCGTCGAACTCCGTTTCAACCCGATGGCCTCGAATGACTCGGGTTGGAGTATAGCCGATCTAGCGGCCTGGCGCAGAGCCGAATCCGCTTTCTGCAGTTCTGGTACGGGTTTGAGCCCTATATCACTTAGCCACTAGGGATCCTGCCTATTGATCAGTAGGCGGCGAATGAGATGGTTTCTGCGGAGAATACCGACTCAGATCAGCCCATGCAGTGGGCCGCCAGATTCGCCCAAGCGATCGACTCGCTTGGTGGTTTCAGGATCTTCGATCAGTGGTGGAGCGTGGTGTGGCTTCACGCGGGCGTCGATCACCAGCGAGCCCTCGCAGCCCCAGTGTTTGTCACGCGTTGTGGCAGCGGTGCCATAGATGTCAGCCGCCGGGTTGCTGCGAGTGAAGGTGACCCACAAGAAATTCCGCAGGCTTTCGGCCGTGAAGTTGGCATCGTCGACCACCACGACAAGCGGGAAGCTACCGATGCCGCGACTGTCGAATGCATTGCAGAACGACTCGAGCGACGGCACAACATCGGCAGCCGGACCACGCACGGCCAGTACACCGGGGATGACGACTTGCGGATCGGCAAACCCTTCCGGCAAGGAAAGGTCGCTCGGCACGGTCGATGGCAATTCTCGCACGGGCGGACCGACGGCGGCGAAGACGACCTTCGATCCTTCGTTCAGGCCGCTGCCGGAGTAGTCGAGTGTGTCGATCGTGGTGCAGGTTTGGAAGTGCACATCGCGGCGCCAGTCGATGCGGCGAAGCATATGCATTAGGAACTCGTCGATCTTCTCGATCTCAAGTTTCGGCTTCTGCTCCGAGTTCGAATTGTCGTCGGCCGTGATCCAAAGGTATTTGGCCAGCGAGAGTTGACCTTGCCCCAAGATGGCGTTCGCCTGGGTGAGAATCTCTTGCGGCCGCGTCGTTTCCTCGAAAGGAACGTACCGCTCGCTGCCAATCGCCAGCAGCAGCGGATGGACGCCCGCCGCGTCGACGGCATGTACAGCACGCACACCGTGAATCACGGTTGGAATCGCCGGCCCGGTCAGTTCGTGAATCAATTCGCCGAAGATCGTGTCTTCTTGAGGCGGGCGACCGACGACGGTGAAGGGCCAGATCGCATCTTTGCGGTGATAGACCTTATCGACGGCCAAAACCGGGAAGTCGTGGGCCAGACTGTAGTATCCGAGGTGATCACCGAACGGGCCCTCGGGCAGTTTCTTGTCCGGAATCACTGTTCCGCAAATGCAGAAGTCGGCATCGGCATGGAGCGGCAGCCCGTCGGGGTTCTTGACCATTCGCACTCGCCGCCCAGCCAGAGCCCCGGCAAAACGTAGTTCGGAGAAACCTTCGGGCAGCGGCATCACGGCCGCCACGTTCATGGCGGGCGGCCCGCCGACAAAGATATTCACGCGAAACGGTTCGCCCCGCTCGACGGCCGCGGTCTGGTGAATCCCAATGCCGCGGTGCAGTTGGTAGTGCAGACCGATCTCGCGATTCGGTTCGTATTCGTTGCCAGAGAGCTGAATGCGGTACATGCCGAGGTTCGACTGCCCAAGTCCGGGGCTACGCACGTCTTCGGTGTAGACCTGAGGCAGCGTGACGAAGGCACCGCCGTCGTCGGGCCAGGAGACCTGTTGCGGTAGTTGATCGATGTTGGTCTGACCAAACTTGATCGGCCCTGAGCGAACCTTCTTGGGCAGCATATGCAGGGCAGTACGCGGCGCACCGAAGTATCGCGATGGCTTCTTCCAGAAGGCGTCCGGATCGACCTTCAATTCGATCAGCCGGCCAACCCGTTCGAGTGTGTCGCGAAAGATGAAGCGTGCCCGTTCCATCGTGCCGAACAGATTGCTCACCATCGGAAACGGCGAGCCTTTCACGCGGGCGTAGTAGATGGCGGGTCCACCAGCCTGAAAGACACGGCGGTGGATCTCGGAGACCTCGAGATGCGGGTCGACTTCCTCTTCGATGCGCACGAGGTGGCCATGGGCGGAGAGATCATCGACGCAGCTTCGTAGGCTTCGATACGACATGCTCGGGGCGTCTACAGTTCTCGGATCCAGATGTTGCGGAAGCGGACCGCGTTTCCGTGGTTCTGTAGGAGCAGCGACTCTTTCTCGCCGTGGGCCGTGTAGGCGGGCGCTTCGAGCCAGGCGGTGGCCCCTAGCAGCTCGAAGTTGTCCTGAATCAGCACGCCGTTCTGCAAGACCGTCATGTGGGCCGGTGAGGTCAACTTGCCTTCGGCGTCGAACTTGGGTGCATGGAAGATGATGTCGTAGGACTGCCACTCGCCCGGCTTGCGGCAAGCGTTTACCAGCGGCGGCCGCTGTTTGTAGATGGCGCCCGCCTGCCCGTCGTAGTAGGTCTCATTCTCAAAGGAATCGAGAATCTGTATCTCGTAGACGCCCATCAGCTTCACGCCGCTGTTGCCGCGGCGTTGCCCTTCACCGGTGATCTTGGTGGGCGTGGCCCATTCGATGTGCAGCTGGCAATCGCCGAATTTCTGCTTCGTTGCGAGCTGTCCTTGAGCCGGCTTGAAGTAGCCGTCTTGGACCTTCCAGGGACCACCCTCCCAGGCGGATAGATCGGTGCCGTCGAACAACACAATGGCGTCGGACGGCGCGGCCGTGCCTGCGCCCGGCGTGACGACCTGCGGGCGTGGCCAGTTGATGCCGCTCTTGTATTCCGTTTGGGCATAGGCGGTGATGGCGACCGCAGCAACGAACAGGGCCGCCAGGCCGGCGGGACGACGGAGAACGGCGAGGCTGAGAATGGGGCGGTATTGCTTGGGCATGGCGGGACTATCTCTGGTGGGTAGCGGCTGGGCTCAGGTGGGCAGGTTGGGTCGGCGGATCGAACCACGAGGCCGCTGTCACCAAGAAAGTATAGGGACCGCGGGTCGATTGATTAGTGATGTGGCACGATACCATAGCTGCTCAGCGGCGGCAAACAGGCGGGCCGCGGCGACCGTGCGCAGTTCGCATTGCGGCGGGTGACCTTGGAGTGCGATACTCAGGGAAACCGGGTGCAATCTCCTGTGTTGGCACCTGGACTGCACGATCGTACGTATGCAATCGAGATCAACGAGGAACTCATGGACATCGCCCAGAAGTCATTCATTGTAACTGGCGGAGCATCTGGACTGGGGGCTGCCTGTGTGCGGCGTCTGGTGGCCGAGGGTGCCTCGGTGCTGATCGCCGACGTGAATGAAGAAGCGGGCGTGGCGCTCGTTGAAGAGCTGAAGGAAAGCACGGGCAGCGGCACTGGTAGCGAGCTACCAGTAGCACCCCACTTCCACGCCACTGACGTTACGGACGAGGCGAGTATGCAAGCGGCGGTCGACACAGCGGTCCAAGAGTTTGGCGGTTTGCATGGTGCAATTCTTTGCGCTGGAATCTTGGGGGCGTCGCGCGTCGTCGGTCGTCGCGGCCCGCACGACTTGGATCTCTATCGCCGCGTGATCGAAGTCAATCTGGTCGGCAGCTTCAATGCCATGCGTCTGGCGGCGGCGGCCATGGCGAATAACGACGCCGGCGAAGCGGACGACGAACGGGGCGTGGTGATCATGACCAGCAGTGTGGCGGCCTTCGAAGGGCAGCTCGGTCAGGCGGCTTACTCGGCCTCGAAAGGGGGCGTGGCGAGCATGGTCCTGCCGGCGGCCCGTGAGTTGGGTACCTCCGGCATTCGTGTGGCTGCGATCGCCCCGGGCGTGTTCGCGACGCCGATGATGAACGACATTTCGGACGAGTATTGCGAGTCGCTCGAATCGCAGGTGCCGTTTCCGCCACGACTGGGCGACCCGGCCGAGTTCGCGAATCTGGCCATGCACATCTTGGAAAACCGGATGCTCAACGGCTGCGTGCTACGGCTCGACGGGGCGTTACGCATGGGTGCGAAGTAGGGAGTACGTATCCTAACCTGCCCGTTGACCCGAGCTTGCGCACGCAGCTAGACTGGCTCGTTCGCCAATCGCCTGATTTCCTCGGGTGACACGTCGCGAACACTCCTCGTCTCTCCCGGGTAATCCCACGATGGCCAACTTGGAAATTCAACAGGTATCGAGTCGCCGCCAGCGGAAGCAATTCCTGGAGCTTCCGTGGTCGCTGTATCGCGACGATCCGCTCTGGATTCCGCCGCTGCGGACGAACCAGAAAGAGTTGGTTGGCTACAAGAAGCACCCCTTCTACGAGCGGAACGAGGTGCAGACCTTTTTGGCAGTGAAGGATGGCGCGCCCTGCGGTCGGATCGCGGCGATCATCAATCACGGCCACAACGAACGCCACAACGAGAAGCGTGGCTTTTTCGGCTTCTTCGAATCGATCGACGACGAGGCGGTTGCCAAGGGACTCTTCGAGGCGGCTCGCACCTGGCTGACCGAACGGGACATGGAAACGATCCGGGGGCCGGTAAACCCCTCACTCAACTACGAGTGCGGACTGCTCGTCGAGGGCTTTGACACATCGCCATGCTTCATGATGACCTACAACCCGGAATACTACGGGCGGTTGATCGAGGCCTGTGGGTACGAGAAGTGTCAGGACCTGTATGCCTACGACGGGCACCTGGAAATGCTCTCGCAGTTGGACGAGAAGCTGGCCTTCATTGGCAACGAAGCAAAGGAGCGATTCGGGATCAAGGTTCGCTCGATGGAGAAGTCGCGTTTCCGCGAAGAGGTCGATACCTACGTCGATCTTTACAATCGAGCACTCGCCGGCACGTGGGGTTTCGTCCCCCTATCACAAGGCGAGATGCAACACATGGCTGCGTCGCTACGTCACCTGCTGATTCCGGAACTCACCTGCGTGGCCGAGATCGACGGCAAGGTGGTCGGTGCCGTGATGTGCCTTTTGGACTACAACCCCCGCATCAAGGAGATCGATGGCAAGCTGTTCCCGTTCGGCTTCCTGAAGCTGTTGCGGAATCGCCACGACATCAAGAACTCGCGGGCGATCGCCACGACCGTAGTGCCCGAGTATCAGACCTGGGGCGTTGGCCTGGTCGTGCTACAAGGACTCGAACCGAAAGGCGTCGCCTGGGGACTGACGTCGTGCGAGTTCTCTTGGGTATTAGAGTCGAATAAGCTGTCGCGCCGCGGCCTGGAAAAGGGTGGCGCGATTCGCTCCAAGGTCTATCGCCTTTACGACTACGAAGGTCGATAAGAACCGGTAGCCGCGACACCACGGCCCTTTGTTAGCTGGATTCGCCGTCACCTGGATTCGCCGTCACCTGGATTCGCTGTACACTTCGACTTCGGCCGTTTCGCGGCGGCTAGAAGCGTCAACTCCGTTCGGCTCTTGGTACTTCTGGACATGCCAGGGCGGAACCGGTGCGACGCCACGGGCCGACGAACGAGCCTGACGCCAGAGATCGACCAGCGTCGCGGTTAGGCCTGGACTATTCGTCATGCGATAGGCCGAGTCAGCCGGCAACTGTTCCATCAGGCGGTAATGAGCCGTCCCGAGATGATGATACGGCATCGAGGGGAACAGGTGGTGCAGGGCGTGATAGCGCTGTCCCAGCGGTGCCCACAACGGGCCGACAATCGCGTGGCCCGGATGATTCACCGAATCGACGAGCTGCTCAGTAAAGGTGAACTCTTCTTCGTCAGCTCCAAGGAAGCGGTGCGAGCCAAGCGTCCGAATCGAGTTGAGCAGCATGATCGCCACCGACAACCCGTACAGCTTCGGCAGGAAGTCCCACGGAAGCGGCTTCCCGGTAAAAGGAATCACGCCGCGGATGTAGACGGTTGCCAGGCCGACGACCCAGGCGAAGCAGAGCAGCTCTTGGATGCGCCAGACGCGTCGCTCTTTGGCCGACGGCAACGGGCGAATGTAAAAAGGATCCATGATCATCGACGAGGCGTGCTTGGCAGCAAAGTCGCGAACCGCAGGGCTGATCCAGGAAAGCGGCGTCACGATGCCAAAGCGAATGATGGCCAGCGGGTACGCGACCAACGACTGCATCAAATAAAGCACCGTCTTATAGGGCGGTTGTGCTGCCAGCGGCAGATACTCCGCATCGCGCCGCGTGCCATAGTGCTTGCGGCGATGATGATCGAGGTGCGTGTAGTAGGTGAAAGACGGAATCAAGAACGGAATGCCGCACAGCATATTCCAGGCGAAGCGAAACGGCTTCCACTTCTTGCCTGGCAGGTGCACCATCTCGTGCGTGAAGATGCTCGCGCGATAAAAGGCTAATGCGCAAACGACGAAAGCCACCAGGCGAACCGGAATCGACGGTGCGTGAGAAATCACGGGGAAGCAGGCCATGCCGACCGAGATCGTGACCATGAAATCGGTCCAATAGATCCACGGATTTGGCTCGAATAAGTCCGTCACCAGGCGACGAGCCTCGGCTAGCGAGAATGATTCGAGCGGGTCCTTTTTCATTTCCTGTTTCATGACTTCCTCAAGATTGATTGCACGACGCTTGCTTCCAAGACCGGCCTTTCTGCTCGGCCGCTGGCGTCCAGATGGGACGGACAGTACAGATATTATCGGAATTCAGGATAGTCCATCCGTAGGGGTAAATCCAATTTTCTCGCCCGCTCTGATGAGGCAAAATCGACCATCTCATGCCCTGTGTGCGGGCCGGTCACACAAGCTTGATCCTCATGGCCGGCGAGATCCGATGACTAATGGTCGCTGTAGCCGTCCTCTGGAGGACGCTAGCGGCGGTCCCTGCTCCGGTCCCCTCTGTTTCCGCCGTGGCGCTATTCCTTGCTAGCACAGGGACTTGCCGCTACGATGGGTGGCTTCGATGGATCTCCAAGCTAGCCGACGGAGCGGACGGTTCCTGTAGATTTCCCCGCCTCCTGCCTTTCGCACGCCGCGCCTCGATGTCCCACCTTCAGATCTACGGAAATGACTCCCAGGAGACCGACTCTCGGGAAGTCGTCATCACCGGCGTAGGCATGGTCAGTCCGATCGGCATCGGTCGTGAGGCCTTCTGGTCCTCGCTCACCGAAGGCCGCAGCGGTGTCGGCCCGGTCGACCTTTTCGACGTCGACGAGTGGAAGGTCAAATTCGGGGCCCCGGTCCGCGATTTCGAGCCCAAGAAGTTCGTCCGTCCGCGGAAGAGCCTGAAGGTCATGTCGCGGGAAATTCAGCTCGGCTTTACGGCCGCCGATCTGGCCTTTGCCGATGCCGGACTAGCCGATCAGACCGTCGACTCCGATCGCTTTGGTGTGGTCTTCGGCGCCGACATGATGTACTGCGATTTGCAGGACCTCAAAGACGCCTACAACAGTTGCATGCAGGACGGCAAGTTCGACTTCTCCCAGTGGGGATCGAAGGCACTGCCGAACATGTATCCGCTGTGGATGCTCAAGTACCTGCCCAACATGCCAGCCTGTCACATCGGGATCGCGCTCGATGCCCGCGGGCCGAACAACTCCATTACCTTGGGCGAGGTGTCGAGTTTGCTGGCGATGATGGAAGCCAGCCGCGTTATCTCGCGAGGCCAGGCCGACCTGATGGTCGCCGGCGGAACGAGCAGCCGGCTGCATGCCATGAACATCATCACCAAGGGAGATGAACAGCTATCCCACCGTAACGACGATCCGCAGGCTGCCAGCCGTCCGTTTGACGCAGCACGCGACGGATTTGTGCACGGTGAAGGTTCTGGTGCCGTGGTACTGGAATGCCGACAAGTGGCAGAGGCCCGTGGTGCGAACATTTTGGCCCGCGTGCTGGGACACGGTAACGCCTTTGAACCGCACGCCGACAATGAACCGCTCACCGGTGATGCCATTTGCCGAGCCATCGAGCAGGCGCTCGCGGAAGCGAATCTAAATCCCGAAGATGTCGGTCACGTCAACGCCCATGGTCTCAGCGGCATCGAATCAGACCGTCTTGAAGCCCAGGCAATTCGCAAGGTGCTCGGCGATGTTCCCGTCACCGCCCCGAAGAGTTTCTTCGGACATCTTGGCGCCGGTAGTGGCGCGGTCGAAGCGGCCGTCAGCGTGTTGGCACTACAGAACGGCGAGGTGCCGGTCACTCTGAACTACGAGCAGGCTGACCCAGACTGCCCGGTAAACGTGATCCACGGCAGTTCGCTCAAGGACGCCAAGAAGACTGCTCTTGTGCTCAACCAGGCGACGACCGGACAAGCAGCCGCGCTGTTGATCGCGGCTCCATAGACTCTCTCGTCGGACTTTCTGGCCCGACATACCCCGCAGCGTTACGAGGTCTGCCGGAAATCGTGCGGCGGATCTTGTCGCACATTCATACCGACATGATGCCCGAAATGCGGTGCCGGTTTGATATCTTCGTGACGGTGCGCGGCATCGTCGCGTTCCTGACCGCGGTCCCGCTTCTCCGAAGATTTGAGGCTTTCTTCATTGGCCTTCGCCTTGCGTCCTCCAAAGAACCTTCCCAATGGTCCAGCCAACAGAGCCGGCAGGAAGATCAAGTCGCCAACGATGGCGGCCGCCAACAGCGTCGCCATCAGGTACCCGAACCGTTGTGTTGGCGAGAAGGTACTGAAGATGAACACGCCGAGCCCCAGCCCACCGATGATGGTCGTCTGCATCATCGCCATCGCACAGCGATCGTATGCCAGGGCAATCGCACCCTTGCGGCTGAGTCCCTGTACGATACCGCGACGGAACCAAGTCAGGAAGTGAAGCGTATCGTCGACAGCGACACCCATCGCCACGCCAGCTGTCATCATCGTGCCAATGTCGATGGCGATGCCGAGCCAACCCATTGCTCCAAACACGACCACCAGCGGAAAGACGTTGGGGATCATGGAGAGCACGCCCGCGGTCGGCGAACGAAGGATTGCAATCATCACGATGCAGATCAACAGAAACGCCAGTCCGGTACTTTTGATGAGTCCGGCCAGCAGCGTGCGTTGAGCCTTGTAGACCAGCGGCACAACCCCGGTATAAACCGCCGCCAAATTCGATTCGCTGTGGACCGGATCCAATGCATTGAGAGCGCGGGCGTCAATCAGTTGTTTGGCATTCTCGACGACCAATTCATGCGTGAATCCTGGATGATCGGCCATGGCGAAGACGACATCGGCCCGCGCGATCGCCTTCGGAACATGGGCGAGGTGCTTCTCGGTCACTCCTTCGTGCAACCAACTGACCCGCAGCCCATTGGACTTGAGCAGTTTGCCGAGCATAGCGGCCATTTCGAGCTTGGCTTGTGTCTCCACACTAAGTGGCGTCGTAACGGATTCAGCTGCCTCACTATCGACCGGTTGTTGGTCGCCCTCCGTGTTTTCAGCGTTATCCGCCAGCATCTTGGGCGAAGGCAATCCGACTAGCACGACCCGTTTGCCACGATGGGGTTTTCCGTCGGCGGCCAGGGCGTTCATGATACGATCACGCTGGTGATAGGCGGTCACGATCGGTTCGACGATCGTGCGAATATCCTGCACGAACTCGCCGTAATCGACTTCGTCTGCCTCATTCTCGGGCAGAGCTGCCACGCGAGCGCTGATGCGGAACAGCTGCTCGCCGTCCTCCGTCTCGCGAAGATACTCGCCGTCGAGATACTCCTGGATGTGTTGCTGCAGACCTGAATTGTAGGCGCTGCGGGTGCTGAAACCGGCGTCGTATTCGGGCAGTGTCGGCGCGAACGTCGTTACGGCCAACGCACGACCAACTTCCGGTCGCGATTCAATCCTCTTTTGCACGCGAGACACCAGTTCGAGTCGCTCTAGGAACGATAGCTGGTAGTGGCCATCCTTCATCACTTGATCATCGTCAATACCGCGTTGACGATCTTTGTCGACACGAACCACGACCTCCATCGGGACAAGGTCGCCGATGTTCTTTTCCAGCCAAGTGTAGTCAGAAATGATATCCGCCCCGGGCGCGAACAGCTTGAGCAGCTGAACGGTGGTTTCCGTCTTGTAGAGTCCGGCCGCCAGGCCAACCATCATGATCAGGCAGGCGAAGCTAACTCGCCAATGATGACCAACAATCCACTGGCCCCAGGCCATCAGGCGCTGATGCCAGATACTTTGCGCCGGGTGATCGTCAACCTTGTAGAGTCGTTCATCGATTGTTTTTTGCGGGTCGCGCTGTCGCGGTGGCCAGAGTTGCAATAAGGCCGGCAAGAGAGCCAACAGCAGCATCAACGTAGCCAACACGCCGAGAGCTGCGTAGGTGCCGAAGTTGCGAATCGGCAGGATCTCACTCATAGCGAGCGAACCGAGCCCCAGCGCCGTCGTTAGCGCGGCCAAACAACAGGGCATCCAGGCATGCTTCACCGCTGAGCCGGGGGCGGTGGCAAGGCCTGTTTCGCGAACGGAATCGCGGTAGTAGTTAACTAAGTGAATCGCCCCTGAGATGCCAAGTACGTAAACCACCGATGGCATCGACATCATGACCGCGTCGACCTGTCCACCGCTGTACCAGACCATGGCCAGCGCGATCATGGCGCTGTACAGGCCGGAGCAGAAGACAAACAGCGTGACGCGTTTGCTGCGGAAGCAATACCAAGAGGCGATCAAGCCGACGAGACCCGAAAGTCCCGCCAAGCGCATCAGCGTAATTTCCCCTTCGTCATCAATAGCGACATTGTCGACGGGGGGACCTCCCATCATGAGATCCTCTTTATCGATGGCGCACTGCTTGGCGAGTTCGATCATCACGCCGTCGCTGCGGCCGTGCAGCACGCGCGTTAGCGGCCAGGTGTTGCCGAGCGCCAGGCGCAGATTGTCTTCGCCCTCTTTCGTGAGCGTGGCGACCAGACAGGTCGTTTCTCCGTCAGCACCAATGAGCGTGCCGGTAAGTCGTTTGATCGCTTCTTTGCGACTCAGCTTGAGGCTGCCCTCGGGGTCCGTCATTTGGTCAAGAACACGTCGACCGGTGATCACAGTCTTAAAATATTGCGGCTGATCCTTCGGCAACTCGGCATCCGCCGGCGGAACGACCTTCTTGGCCAGCGTCTCCAGTCGCGGATCATCGAGTGTGCACCCCTCCCAGCTCACTAGCACGAAATGTTCGCCCAGAAAGTGGTCACCAAACCACTCTAGAACTTTGGTTTCTTCAAAGCCTTCGGGCAACCACTTCTTGACGTCATTCTCAGTGTTCTGGACAGCTTGCCCAGCTCCGCGCATGACGATAGGAAGCATGAACACGGCCGCCGCAAGAATGGCGAAGGCGTAACGAGCGTAATAGGGGATCTTCATGATCTTTTTCAACTACTCTGACTGCGATTGGCCACATGCATCATCGCAAGGGACGCATTACCAGATGTGTTCAAAGCCAAATGAGAAGCCTTGGTAAAAGTTGTTCGCACCGAGATTCAGTTTCGCCGGAGCGGTGACATTGAAGTCGATCTGCCGGAAGGCACCGGCGGTTCCTTGCATCCACATGAAGTCGTATGACGCGCGGAGCGACGAACGTTCGTTAACGTGATAGGTGGCCGACCAACCCATCTCTCCAACAAACGCCGCTGACTCGTCTTCCACGCCTCGATTGAATGTGCCTGTCACCGGCGCGGTCGGATCGACAATGACCAACCGGCTTTGTGCTTCGGCCATGTTGAACAGCAATCCGAATTGCGTTCGCATGCCGAGTCGGAAATTCGGCGTCTGCCAATAGGTATCGCTACCGATATGACCACCGAACATGTTGTTCTCAGTGCTAATGTCGTAATCGCCGGTCGCCGTCGGAGCCTGAGTCCGGCGAGCGTCCCACTCCAAGTCCTCGGTGACGCGGATGTACCGCAATCCAGCCATGAAGGACGACACGAAGGTCGAATCCATTTGACGGCTCCAGCGGCCATCCGGCGACAGTACCATCTTGTCCTGGTGCGGTCGACGTTGAATTCGGATATTCATCTCGATGCTGTGCAGATCCGTCTTAAAGTCGATCGTCTGTCGGTTGGCTAGATTGAAGGCACCGATCGTCGATGGACCCAGCGGGGTAACCAGGCCGTTGTTCTGCGACGGATCGCCGTCGATCGGGTTGGTCGAGTTGCGAGCCAGGCTCGCGTCCCACTCGAATCCGCCGAGGTAGGCGAATTCGACCATGTGGTCGCGATTCTGATAGTCGCGCCCCAGATTACGAGCGAGCGTGATTTTTCCACCCGGTTCAACATGGAACGGAATGTCGTCCGTTCGTAAAGGACCGAACCCTCGCAACACGTCGAATACCGACGTCGCACTGGTGTCGAATGCCAAGATAAGCCGCTTCGGCTTGGATCGCGCCCACATCATGAAGTCGGCGCGGGCGTACCAATTGCACGTACCAAGGTCGTCGGCGGAACTCAGAACCGGCGCCATTTCTGCGGTCAAGTCATCGGCGTAGAGCATGTCGCCCTCGCCAACATACTCACCCTCGCCGTAATACTCGCCCTCTTCGTAGTATTCACCATCGACGAGACCTGGCTCGATCAGTTCGCCTTCGACGTATTCCTGATCAGCCGCGTCATCCAGATAGGAAACCGCGTTATCGCTGAGGATGGGCGCGGCATCGTCCTCAGGAAACGGTTCATAGGCAGCTTGGCTCACAACGTCATCGGCAGCCACGACGGGCGCAACGATGGCCGAGAGGATGACCATTGTGGTCAAGCAAGCAGATAGGGGCCTAGCGAATCGTCGCACCGAGATTTCCTCCGTGTCACATAAGGCCCCCCTTTTGTGATACCGGGTGTCGACCCCGCCCGAGGGCAGAGCGCTCTGTTTGGATATGTTCTCAGACCCGTTCATCGACCATACGCAGCCCTCGCGACAGGAATATTCCACGAAATCGGAAAATATCGTCGAAATTACCCAAATATCCATTCTTTCCTGAGAGCCATTTAGACACGCAGCCCACCATCTTTCGCCGCCCCAGTTGTCGTAGCTTTCCTTTTCTACGGTAACAACGCGCCAATCTTCTAGATGGGGCCTGCCCGCCGGCAATAGCGACCGACCGTCGATTTTCGTCGCGACTGGGATTGCGGCAGCTCCGCCGGCATTGCATGCTTCGCAGATACGGCGTCTACGGTCGATACGAATGCGTCTGAGCCGCCGAGCGACACCTACTGAACCCGATCTATTCCAACCGAAACGCTGAGGAACCTGTTCGATGAGCACGCCCCTGGAATCACTTGTTGCTAGCGGTACCCGACTGTGGCTCGACTCAGTCGATCCCGACCTGGTGGTCTCTAATCGTGCACTGGGCGTAACTGGCGCTACTTCAAATCCTGTGATCGTGACCGGACTGATCAAGAGCGGCCGCTTTGACGATCAGTTGGAAGCTTTGGCGCGCGAAGGACACAACGATCATGAAATCGCCTGGCAATTGACCGACGCCTTGGTCTCGGCCGCCGAACAGGTTTTTCTGCCGGTCTTCCAAGAGACCGCTGGCGACGATGGCTATGTCAGCTTCGAGGTCGATCCCCTGCTCGAGGATTCTGAACTTGGCCCGCCGCACGAGGAACGGGTGGGACGCTACATTGAGCTCGGAAAGAAGTGGGCGGCCGGGCATCCCAATCGAATGATCAAAGTCCCCGCTACACCGGCCGGCCTCGACTCACTCGAGGAACTATGCGCTGCCGGCGTGACACTCAACGTGACTCTGATCTTCACCCCCAAACAGTATCATGCTGCCCGCGAAGCCATTTGGCGTGGAGCTCAACGACGCGACTCGCTCGACGACTTCAAGAGCGTCTACAGCATCTTTATTTCTCGGGTCGACGTCTACACGGAGAAGCATGTCCCGCAACTATCGGATGCGGCGCAAGGACAAGTCGGCATCGTGGGTGCGAAACGGATCTGGGCCGACAACCAAACGTATTGGGCGGAACGCTCAACGCCTCTGGCCCAGGAAATCATCTTTGCCAGCACTGGCACCAAGAAGCCGGAGGACCCACCAGAGAAATACGTAAAAGCTCTCGCCGGCAGCGACATTCAAACCAATCCGCCTGGAACGAATGACAAGGTACAGGCAAGCGGGTTGACCTTTTCACGACAGGTCGATGTCTTACCGCCTGCGGAAGTGCTGGCCGAAATCGATGCCGAGGTCGACATCGAACACCTCGAACAGGTGTTGATGGAAGAAGGCGTCAAGAAGTTCGCCGACCCGCAGAAGGACCTACTGGCACTGATTGCGGAAAAGCGTGCTCAGCTGGCGTCGTAAGATCACCGGTCCGCTACGCCCGATCGGTCGCGGTCGGTGACCCGCTAGCGGTTGCTGAGTCACTCGCGGCCGGGGCTTTTTCGCTTCCCGAGGCCGGCGGTGCTTTGGCCGCCTCGCCCGATTGCGATTGATGATAGGCCGCTAGTTTCTCACGGGCATAGCGTTGGTCTCCGGTCTGGGCCAATAGCGTTCCCAGGGCCGCGATGTGGTGTCCAAAGTCGGTCAAACGGGCGACCGGTAGCAAGCGTGGTCGTCCAAAAATGGGCCCCCGCACGAAGCAGAAGACGATACCGACAATCGCCAGATGGACCAGGATGATATTGATCGGCCAAACGGTCAGGACCATCAGGCTCGATGGAACCTCCGGCGGAGGTTCCTGCTTCTTAAGCGGCAGTCCGCTAGCATCGCTCTCAAGAAAGACGATTTTCTTCCTGCCGGCACACCGCTCGATCAATTTCCCGGCCAGTTTGCGATTCTCGTGATTGACCAACGGCGCGTTGAGCAAGAACGAGCCGTTGGTAATCAGAATCAGTTCACTCTCACGAATGTCTTCACCTTCCCAGTCGGGTGCTTCGAACCCGTCAAAGAAGTCGAACACGTCCTCACCATCGTGGTACTTGGAATCGGTCGTAAACCGAACGACAAGTTCGTCGTCGCCACTGGAGAGCAGGACTTGGCGTTCGTCGTATTCAAACGTCCCGGCGGTCATGGTGCCATGCACTTCGATTTGCGCTGCCGCCGCATCCACGCCCTCGCTCCAAGGACCGGAGAGCGTCGTAATCGGTCGCCGCTGGCTGCCGTTTTCGTATCGATACCAAGCTGACTCCACCGATTCGCCCATAACCGCTCGTTCGAGGCGATACTCGACGGTTTGCTCATCCTGGCGTTTCTTCATCTCAGTGATTTCGGATTCGGCAACTACCGGCGCTGCCTTAGCTCGACTGGATTCCTCTGCGTCCGAACCGGCTGTGTTCGAATCAGTCGGTTTTGGCGTCTGTGGAATCACCGCCTCCCAGTAGGGAAGTGAGGCATCAAAATCCCGGCCGACGTAGATCAGGATGCCCCCATCGTGCCAGTAAAGCCATTTCTCCAGCCAGGTGACCGTCTCTTCGCTGGGGGCATGGAAATCATCTGGAAACCAGACCAGGACATCCGCATCTTGAATCGACGGAGTCAACTCCCGCTTCGTCGAGACTTTATGCCCCGCCTGGCGGAACATGTCGGCCAGCACGGCCGTGCCGTTCACGCTATCGCGGCCTGGAATGCCACTCTGCTTGCCGTAGGTGCGATCAAGGAATTCACCTTCATTAATACAGCCAGTTAGCGAAACCAGCATCACGACGATCCACAGGCAGTGCCATTGGAGCTTGGCGATAGCGGAGAGCAGTCTGGCAATCGCGGGCAATAGGGAGATCATATCGTGGCTCCTTCCACTTGTGCATCGAACGGTCCTTGCCGCTGCCAACACAACTCGAAAGAACCGCGGGTAAGCGTTTGACCTCCGAAGAAAACATCTTCGAACGTGCGCATTGTCGGCTCGAATAGCTCTCGGATTGAGCGTCGCGAACCGACTTCGCGCAGATACTGGCGATTCGTCTTGCCTTTAGTAAGGCGAATGAGCTGTTTCTTGTCGAGCTGAAGAAGCTGATGGCTGTAGAGGCAAATGATTGCTTGACGATAATTTCCCTGCTGGTAACATCGTTCGGCCTCGGCGAGCAGACCACTGGTGGGGACGCGAATCTTGGTCGGCAAGGCCTCCACCCGATCGATGTCGAAGGCCACCTCTTCTGACTCGACCGCCTCCGGTGCATCTGTGTCGTAATAGGCACGCACAAGGAAGTAGATGATGGCCACCGCCAACAATGGAAGCAAAATCCAGATGGCGATAAACGCCAGGGTACTGGCAGCCCCTTCCGAACGTGCGCCTGGCGAACGCGTTGGCGGAGCCGTCGTTTTTTCCTTGACCTTCTTCACGCCAATACGACGTAGGCCATCCTGTTCCGTATCGTACCAGGGATAGTCGTTCCAACTATCGAGCGCGTGGCGCCCCTGCTTGACCGCGTCGGCTTGCTCGCTCGCCGCGGAGCTAGTGGAGTCACTGTCTTCACCCCAGGCAAATGTTGTGGAGAAACAGGCGACAGAGAGCGCGACCACCGCGCCAGCCGTTGCTTGCTGCCAGCGGCTAACGGTTCGCATCGAGTTGTCGCGGTAGCGCGGCATGCTAGAACAACTCCTCGGAAAGACGTGCCGCCTCGGCTCGCATTCGCAGATCGACTTCCCAGCCTTCGCGCCGAATTCGCAAGTCGAGGTAACAGAGGAAGCGGACCACGCCAAACAGACCTACCACAATCCAGAGCGACATCTGAAGCAGGATCATGTAAGCCAGCGGAGAGAGGCCCACGGTTCCGCTCAGCCATGCTTTGGCACCCCAGGCGACACAGACGAGCTGCCCCGTCAGGAACAAGCCTGTAACCAGCGATGCCAGGAATCGCTCAAACAGTTCACCGCGGCTCCAGGAGTGCAACGCCTTGCTGCGACGCCGGGTGCTGATGGGCGAGGTTTTGGTCGCTCGCAGCGGATTTCGCTCCAGCAGAATGATCTCGTTGAGATAGGGACGAAACGCACAGCGATAAAAAAGTACTGGTAGGATGATCAAAATCAGCACAAAGTTGATCAGGTCGAGGTCACCGCTGGACAAGCAGAGCAGCAAAAGTACCAGCGGCCATGTTTGCAGCAGCAACATTTGTGGCAGCGATCGCAGCCAGTTGCCCAAGATGTCGTGTCTGGTTGGCGACTCGAGAAACAGCACTCGACCCAAGTAGAGGGTCAGCGGCGCGGTCGCCAGCGGCATCTCGATTGCCACCAGAAAGAGCATCCACCAGGTGTGCGAACCGTTAAGCTCGTAAGGACCACGGAAAAATTCTCCCTCGGAGAGCACCCAATGGTTGAGAATCGCCCACGGCAATGCTCCCACCAATAGCCATCCCAGCAGTGGCCAGACAAACGTGCGCAGCACCTGCAGCGACAGATCGAATACCTCGAAGGTCGTCCGTTCGCGAATCGTAATACGGGTGCGGTCGAGTTGCATCGTTAAAGGTGATCGGTTGTTGTGAAAGCGGTTGCAAGAATTAACGTGGTGTCGAAGCAGCAAAGTCATCCGTGGCTGGCTGCGGAGACGTCTGCGTTACATCGGATTGCAAAGCGAACTCGGCTCGTTGACCTAGGATGACAAAGTAGAACAGCATCATACCGCTGGTGACGACGGCGACGCTGGCCTTGATTTCGTACGGAATGTTCATCGGGGAAACAAAAGCCTCGATAAATGCCGCCAGGAAGAACAATACCAGCGCCGCCCCCATTGTCGGCATGGCTTCTTTGGCCGCCCCGCGCAGGGAATCCTTGCGAGCGAAACCGCGAGTGCGGACGAGGGCGAACCCAAGATGCATCCCAGCCGCTGCCGACAGTACGATCGCCGTCAGTTCAAAGGGACCATGGGCGGTGACGAAGTAGAAGAAATTGTCGCTATTAGGACCGCGCATCATGAAACCGAACGACGTTCCTAGGGCGACGGCATTCAAGACGGTTGCAAACATTCCCCCGATGCCAAACGCCAAGCCTAGAGCAAACACGGAGAGCCCAATGCCGGCATTGTTGTAAATATAGAAGCCAGCCATTTCGACGCGGTCGTTGAGAGTGGCGTCTATCCAGTCGGCATACATGTCGTTCAACCGCTCGGCGTCCCCTTTCAATACCTGTTCCGCGAAGCCGGGAAAGGGAACAGTATCGCTCCAGGGAAATTTGAGTTCGGCAGCTAGGAACCAAGAAAACAGAAACAGTCCCCAGAAGGTGACAAACGCCAGTCGTAATGTGGCATCGGTGTACAGTCGCCGCGGCACCTCGACCAGCAATTGATGGCGTACGGCCGCCCAGTCGACGCTTCGGGCACGGTAAAGCTGGTTGTGCGAACGGCCTACCAGGCGATGTAAATAATTCACCGTGTTGGGAGGGAGCTGATGGGACTCGGCCAACGCGAGATCGGCGCAGGCGGCCCGATAGAGAGTCGCAAACCGACTCATCGCGGCGGCGCCGAGCTTTTTGCGACGAGATCCTTCCATCCGTGCACAAAGCATGTCGAGCTCTTGCCACTGGTCGCGACGCGATTCGAGGAGATCGGCTACTTTCATGGCGTCTCTCCTGAGCGTGTTGTCGCGGTCACGATCTCGGGCGCCGTCGTTACCACCTCTTGCTGGTCACCAAATGAAAACGGCGGCGTCGGCGGGACAGGGCCCGAATTTGAATCGCTCTCGCGTGGCCGCTCTTCCTCATCGAGCTGGTCGGAAATGAATGTCCGGTAGTACAGGGCGCAGAGCAGCAAATCGTGGCTGGTGTCCGCGGGCAGATTGAATCGTCGACAAAGCGGAGCGCCGATGTGTCGGGCCAGATCGGCGCGGCGGGCCGCCGGAAAGACTTGCCGCCGCTCGACATACAAGGCTAAGGTTTGCCCCAAACTGCGCGAGACCTCCAAGTTGGGCGGAAGTTCCGCTGCGAGTCGAATAGCCAACGGTTCCTCGATTTTGACGAGCCCGTGACTAAAGCGGCGTTGTTCAACCACGACCATCGTTCCACAGGCGAGATCGCCGAGCCGTTGAAAACGCCGCGTGCAGATCATGGAGGTCAGGCCGACGATATATGTAAAACAAGGAATGTTGACACTCTCGCCTAGATCGCCGAAGAGCCAAGTGGTCGGGATGAAAAACAGGGTCATGGCGTCAATCTCGCGTAAGATGTTGCGCAGAAACGCCTGCCAGGCGACGATCGGTTCTCCCGCTAAGGTAAGAACGCGAATTCCGAGGGCCCGCTTGCCGAGTGTCTGCCCGTTCCAATAGGCCTCAAAGAAACCTCCGTAGAACCAGGTCAGGACAAAGTAAAGGATGAGCGATGTCGCTGAGCTAAATCCAGCGAGATCTACCATTCCGAATACGAGGCCGACAAGAAGCGTGATCACTAAGAACGCGCCGACGCGGATTACGACGTCGAGAATGTAAGCGAGCAGTCGCCGGAAGGGACCTGAGAGCTGGTACTTGAGCAACACGTTTTCCGGCGTCACGATCTCGATCGAGGTATCGAGTTGTTCGTAGCCGTTGTTCATCCCGGTTGCGCCTGTGGTTCGGCAAAGCTGCCCAGTGCCCCATCGGGCGATGGCCATCCCCCCAAGAATCGCTGGAAAGCAAGCTAGGGGTTCGGGTGCCAAATGAATCGCGAGTGATGCGGCCTTTGTTCCCCCCATTATTCGTGGGAGTCACGGCGGTCGCAAGTCAGAGCGGACTGTTCTGCGAAAGAATGCCCCTACGAAACCGGCCGACAGACGGCCCCAGCATCAACCAAGGTGCTGAGACTTGCGCAGCGGAATAGCTTTTTAGTGCCAAGAACAAAGCGAGCGCAGGCATTTGCCTTCACAACAATAAGGCCGGTTGAACCGAACGGCTGCAGCTGCTGCTGGCCTAAACCTTGGAGCTTTCCTGCAACTTACTGGTCGCATAGCGGAGAATGTCACGCACCGAGACCATGCTCTCAAACCGGCCGCCATTGAGGATAGGAATGTGGCGATAGCCGCCGACGGACATCTTGTGCATCGCAAAAGCGATTTTGTCGTCGATGTTGAGCGTACCTGGATCGGCTGTCATGAACTGGGAAACGGGCCGATCTTGGAGCGTGGCCGCTTCCGTGTTGAGTCGCAGCAGAGCATCTCGTTCGCTGAAGATGCCGACTAGCTGCTCCTCTCCGTCAACTTCATCGACGACCGCGGCACAACCAACTCCGTTGGCCACGAGCAAATCGAGCACTTCGCCGACAGGCGTGGTGGGAGCCACGACCGGATGCTCGCGAGGCGACAGCGACGCGATGTCGTCGCTCATGATATTTTCTTCGAGCTGCGTCGCCACGGCCGAGGCCTCTAGCGGCTCGTCATACTCTTCTTCCACTTCCACGAGCCAGGTGTCGCCGGTGTTGAACAGAGTGTCGAGATCACCTTCGCCTTGCTTCTCGCGAGCGGCAATCAGCTGCTTGTTCAGTTCGTCGTCGTAACGAGGGCGATCGACGGCGCGGAACACCCCGATCGGTTCGGGGAATTCAGGATGACGCATGCGGCTTAGTAGGTAAGCCAAACTCGGCTCGGTCGCCTTCTCGTCGTGGAACAGAAGATCGTCTTCGGTGATTCCCTTGCCCAGGGTGACCACTTCGGGCTCCATTCCGTTGAGACGGATGCCTTTATCACGATCCTTACCAAACACGAGCGGCTTGCCGTGCTCGAGTTCCAGAACGTTGCCGACTTTGCTGGCTTTGTCGGTGGCGTATTC
>CAYLRE010000003.1:35128-55235 GCA_964385715.1 uncultured Planctomycetaceae bacterium | reverse complement strand
AGCATGTGGAGCTCATCGAGGGAGAGATTCTGACGATGTCGCCGATGAAGCCCGACTTGCCGGCGTCATCCATAACCATCTTGAGAACGAACTTGCCCGCCTGGAGCTGAATGCCTTTGGCCGTGATCGTCTTCAGCGTCTGCCAACTGCCCGTGTCAGGAATTTCGATCTCGCCGCTGACATCCTTGCCGTCGATTTCCAGATGGAACGTGCCGCCTTGGCGATTCGAGGCGACCGGAAACTTGACCGAGTAGGTCCCCGGCTCCTTAACGACGACGCTATAGCTGACCCACTCGCCTGGCTTGGTCCAACCGATGCCGTGACCACCCGAGGCGTCGTCCCGTTTCTCGATGTCGACTCCGGTCGGACCACGATAATCGGCCCCCTCGTTCTTTTGGTCGACGTCCTGGTAGGCCACGCCTGCTCTACCGCGGTCGTAGTCTTCGGCCTCGATCTTGCCAGGGATGACGTGCGGCTTGTCGCCGAAGGGTTGCCGCGTGTCGTCAGCTGCCGCGGCAATCGCGGGCAGCGTCAGCGGGAGAGCAACTGCCAGACCGAGCAAGATCAAAGCAACGACGAAGGGACGATTGGTCATAACAACTCTCCAGGCGAGTACGCGGACAGGACCGTTTTATTCGGCATGGGCAGGAATCGCGCACGCCATTACGGCGGCGGCATCCGCGCATCCTACCGGATCGGAAAGCAGCCTGCGAGTGGCCGATCTAGAACACGACAGCAGGGCCGGAATCGCAGCCCCCACGCCAGAGAGGCCCGCGACGGGTGGCGTCTCGCTATTTGATCAACAACCCGTTAAGTTTTGGACAACAATTCGCGGAATGCCAAGATTGGTATCGGCCGCCGACCCACACGGCGGTATTTTCCTCGAAATCGCCAGGGCAAGACTGCCGCCCCACGACAGTTCGCGTTTCGAGTCCCCCGAACACCAACAATCGGAGTCTGTCGCATGGAACCCCGTTCCACCGATACCGAAGCCGTGATATACGAAACCCATTCGCACACGGAGTTATGCAAGCATGCCATTGGCACGCCGCAAGAATACGCCGCCGTGGCCAAGGCCCGCGGTCTGCGTGGCATGTTCGTCACCTGCCACAACCCGATGCCGAACGGATTCGCGTCGCACGTGCGCATGAGTCCGGAACAGATCGAAGAGTACGTCGAACTCGTTGAGCAAACACGAGAGGAATTTGAAGGCCAAGTCGATGTTCGCCTCGGACTCGAAGCCGACTATTACCCCGGTTACGAGAGTTGGCTCGAAGACCAGCTCGGCTCATTCCCTTTTCACTACGTCCTCGGCAGCGTTCACCCGCAGCTGCCTGAATTCCGCCGTGACTTTCGACGCGAAGATCCGCTCGAGCATCAGCAGGTCTATTTCAACATGCTGGCCGACGCCGCCGAGACTCAGCTGTTCGACTCACTCGCTCATCCCGACTTGATCAAGAATCAAACCGCCACGGCCTGGAATCCCGACGCGATCATGCCCACGATCTGCCGAGCCCTCGATCGCATCGCGAAGACCGGCATCGCCATGGAGCTGAACACCTCGGGAGCCCAAAAGGTGATTGCGGAAATGAATCCCTTCCCCGGCATGCTGGCCGAAATGCACGCCCGCGGTATCCCGGTCACAATCGGGGCCGACGCCCACGAACCGAACCGCGTCGGCGATGGGTTTGAATTCGCGCTCGACTTGCTATCGAGCGTGGGCTACACCGAGATTTCGGTGTTCTTCAATCGTCAGCGGCAAGCGATTTCAATCGAGCAAGCCAAAGCCTCGCTACAGCAAGTGCCGCTGGCGGGTTAGTGGAGCGAATCCGATCGCTAGCGCCGACTTCGCCGTATCAGCAGGCCAAGCCCAAGCAGGCCGATAACTGCTAGAAGGCAGCTCGCGGGCTCCGGCACCGCAGGCGTCACGCCGAGCATGAACGGCGAGAAGCCGTCGACCTCGATCGTGATCGTATTGGCGTCCGTGTCCAACACAAACCCGTCGGTCACGTAGTTCCAGCTGCCGTCGTGAAAGTGGAAGATTCCCAAGTCTTCTTCCAAGACGGACAACAACGATTCGTCGTAGCCGAGCGTGACCGTGGCCATTCCGGTGAATTCTCCATCGAACGTCAGATCCCACACCTGCAATGATTCGCCAGGCAAGATGAAGTTGACCGAAGCAGCCGCCGCTGTTGGTAGGTAGCTGGCGAGATCTTCGAACACTGGCGTGTCGAACGTGGAAGAAAACGTTCCGCCGGAGCCGACATTATCGAACGTCACGCTCACGCCCCCTTCGTTCATCGAACCACCCCCCGTGTGCCCGGCCGCACCGGCACCGATTGAAATCATAGTCGATAGATTTGGCACTACCGAAGGCCCTGCGATGGTGCCAAACAAGTCCTCTTCCTGCCAGTGGTAAGTATTCCACTGAACCGTACCCGGCGCATTCGGATGCACAATACGAAACGTGATCCCGAGACCGCTGACGGAGAACTGATTGGGTGCGCCGGGATTCCAAACTTCAAATCGCACGGCATCTGCGCCTGCAATTCCCGCATCGTAATCCACTAGCGACCCAGGCCCCCAACCGTAGAAAACGTCGGAGTGGTACTCAAATGGATGGTGCCACTTATTGATCAGTTCGTATGCCTCGTTGGCACACCCCACGCACGCACCCTCGGAAGGCAATTCCCAGTTGAAGCCGGAGCCACTCCAAAACGATGGGCGATAGTTTTTCTGCCAAGGAGAGCTCTGAAAGCCCCACGGCTGGCCGTAGGTCATCCGATCCCAATATTGCCACACTCCGGACCCGCTATGTTCGTTATGAATATTGGCAATCAAATCGGCCTCGAACCCACGAAGGGTAATATGAGATTCCCAAGTCCCGGCCGCGTGGTAGAAGTCGTAGACGTATTCCCACATGCCGGGATAGTCCGCGTCCGCCCCCAACTGCACCGGCTCGGCTGCCAGCTCCAGATGGGCCATGGTCGGATCAAGGGGATCGTAGATTGCCGAGGTCGCGTCCCGTGCCGACAGGACGCCAAGAACGAGAAAGAAGAGCACACCAAGAAGTCTTACGAACATGATTTCGCACTTCCTCATTCGACTGGTCACCACCACGGCTCACCCAGAAAAACAAAGAAGCTGCCAAAATCCTTCACGCAATGGCATCGTCGCAAACGCGACCATACCACGAAGGGCCTTGGCAGCTTCTTGTTAGGTGCACCGTCATCGGTCTATATCAGTAGCTATTCCTGTTGCAAAAATGCGGAACGAATCTCTCGAATCGCCCTATCGAAGACACCCCCCCAATATAAGCACGCCATCCGGCGAGTCAACAGTTTTGTTGAGGCTTTTCCAGACAAAAAGCCCCTCGCCGACCCGTCCCCTGCCGCAAACGCAGCATCAACGACGTCGATACGCACCGAAGCCCGACAAGAACACCCCACGAACTCGGCCGCCAGTCGTTTCCGCGGCCGCTACTAGACCGCCTGCAGTCACCTACAAATGCACCGGCACCCGGCGCGTTTGTTCGTTTTCCGCGGGCGCCGGTGGCGGTTCGATCCAGGGAATCTCCTCGCCCTCTTCATGCATCTTGAATACGCGCGACTTGAACTCGCGCGTCACGCTGGCAAGCACGTCTCGCTCCGATCTACCGACAGCCTCGATGCCGGCCAGGTTCGCCACTCTTCCGGTCGCCGATCCGTCGTCGTTCTTGTGAACATAAACCAGGCAAGTAAACACAGGAACGTCGGGCCCTGTGTTACCAGTGGTCCCGAGCGGATTTGGTTTGTCAGAATTCGGTTGCTCAGCCATCTTCGTTTTCCAGTCTATGAGAAAGAGTCCACCGCCCTGCCCCGCTTCAGTCCGCTCCCAGAATGTCACAGGCCGCCGCGACGTCAGCACCTTCGTGCACAATCGCCCGTAGCGCCTTCACCATGCCCGCGGGTCGACTCCCCTGCCAAATGTTGCGGCCGAACACCACTCCGGCAGCCCCCGCCTCGATTGAATCGGCAACCATCTGCAGCACGTCGCGGTCGGTCTCCAGCCTAGGACCACCCGCGATTAGGATCGGCACCGGGCAGTTCTCCACTACGGTTCGGAAGCTGTCGATGTCACCTGTGTAGTAACACTTCACGACGTCGGCACCATGTTCGTACCCAAGCCGAGCCGCCGACGCCATCGCATCGGCGGCCAGCGGGTCAGGCACTCGTTCGCTCTTGCCAGGCAGAGCTTCCACCAGAAGCGGCATGTCGGATTCCAGGCATTCATTGGCCACGCCGGCGGTGACGGCCATCGTCTGTAGTTCGGCGGGGATCCCCATGAAGGTCATGGTCGCCACCGCTGCGGCACCCAAACGCTCGGCGTCTTCGACCGCGTGAAGCTGTTGCCACTGGGTGTAGGCCAGCCAGTCTTCGCGGTAAAGACTCGGTCCGCCGTCGAGCCGGAGCACGAAGGGAATGGCCGCCAATTCTTTTTGACAATGTTTGGCGATGCCGAAGCTCGTCATCACGGCATCGGCGCCCGCGGCGGCCGCCATTTCGATCACCGCGCCGGGGTTCTCCAATCCAGGAACCGCGCCGAACGTTCGGGCGTGGTCCATCGCCACAATCAGACTCTTACCATCGTCCGCCAACAATCCCATCGATCCACTTCCTGCTCAATGTGCTCAAGTTAAGTAGAGGGGGAAGCGAACACGCGTCACCCGCACGGCGACAATATAGTGGCTGGCAGCGGCTTCGGCCATGGTCACGCGGCACGTGCGCCCGCGCAAGCGAGAAGTCCATTTTGGGGGTACCACTGGCCTGTTTATTGTCGCTTAATGCTCCGCATTCAGCTGGAACTGAACACGGAGTGTTCAACGACAAAGAGGCGGCTCGCACGCGAGCTTCGGCCATGGTCGCCGTAGGGTGCCGAGCGATTCGTTAACCGCTTCGCGCAAATCGTCTTCGCTAACGCCGCCAGACGAAGAAGAACCCTAGTAGGCTCACGACGCCCATCGCAAATGTGGATGGCTCCGGGACGGGATTCCCAGTCGTTATGTTGTCTAGATTCGGCCACCAACCACCTGTCCCCGTGCCGTCAAGATCTCTTCTGGCAATCCAGATGGCGTGAACGCCCGCTTGATTGAGTGTCACCGTCTCCCATGCCCCGGTTGATCCTACAGTAAGGATCGTGTCCAAAATCGGTGTCAGCGATATGTCGTAAAGCCGCAAGTGATAATCCAAGTCCGCATCGATAGCCTGCGACACGCCACTACCGCCTGAATCGTACTGCGGGCTTATTTCAAAGCTCTGCAGGAAGACCGGTCCCCCCTTAAACGCCAGGGAGTTTGATGAAATGAAAGTGTTAAAATGCACGAAGCCTCCGTCGGACCCGGGAAACCCACTAGCAGGACCGTAACCAGCATGCCACTCTGTACCGGAGTCACCGGAAATCACGTCAATGTCGAAGTTTGCGGATAGATCCGTCGCCGTGTCGAAGGTAAACACGGTCGCTTGCGCAGGAGCAACGACGAAAAGAGCCGAGCCAAGAAACGCAACAACCGTTGCTGCACGACGAGGAAAATCGCAGCGAAGGAATATTCGTGACGCGGAGCCGATGCTGAGGAGCAGGGTCAGCAGGCCGCTGACAACATTGGACTTGGCACCAGGTATTCTGCTTCATTTCGTTTCCCCTATCTTCGCAGTTATGATTTGCGTCTTGGCAACTCGATGCTGACGGTGCTGCAACCGTCGGCGTGATCATCTCATTTCAGCAATTGCAGCCGACTGTAACGCTCCGCCGCAAAAAATCCTCATAAACTTTATGAATAACGGCCCGATCGCGAACGTCGCCAGCCAACGTGGCCGATGCCGAGCACGACCATGGCGACGAGTGCGAAGCATGTCGTTAGGCTACAAAAAAAACTGCCAGGAACCTCGCAGGGAAGCAGGTGCTTCGCCATGTGAGGACCCAGGCAGTTTTTTCGTGCAGCAGCGGCAAATCCTTGTGACCGGTATGTTTCGGGAGCGTGCTCCCTGAGCACAGTATCCCCTGTACGGTGGGTGCTGTCAATTAGTTTCCCAGTTTTGCTCTGACCCGAAACGCATTGCCCCAAACCCAATCCTTGACTTCCGTTACGTGCGTCGGAGCGATACACCTCTGAGGCGATGGGCTGGCCAAGACTACCAATCAGGGCAAATTGCGGGTGGCCCAGACAACTTGTTGCCTGGGGACCGAAGGCCCAAGAAGCAGGGTGCGATTGGACACACGCGCCGAACGAAGAATGGCGAGCGCACTTGCAACATAACCGTGGCTCAGCAGGAGCTTCGCCCTCCCGAAAACGCGCTCGGTGCCGGGCGCACTGGACATGCGGCCCTCCGCAGTCGCCAACTGGGGCGACATGGTCGGCAGTTCATAGTCGTGCGGCACTCCGTGACGCCAACGAGAGCTGCCGATTAATTGGGCACACCTGTTTGGTCGTGTCCCTCGCTCACGCTTCGGGTTACGGGTGTTGTCATCCCGCAACGACTTACGTCACATGATGCAAGAAACTGTCATGCTTCGGGCTAGCAACAGCCGCAGGGTGCGTGCTTGCACGCACCAGAATGAGATTGGGGGTTCGCGGTGCGTGCGAGCACGCACCCTACAGGAGATGCACGTCCACTTCCTGAACAACGATGGCTCGCACGCGACCTCGCCCTACGCGAACCGTTACAGTTACGCCCCACGTCACCCGCGTTCAAACGTGAACTCGTCACCGTCGAAGTCGATCTTCACGGAGGCACCTTGCGGGAACTCGCCTTTGAGAAGCTCAGTCGCCAGCGGGTTTTGCAGCTGTTGCTGGATCACCCGCTTCAGTGGCCTGGCACCATACGTCGGATCGTAGCCACGGTTGGCCAGCTCGGCCGCCGCCGCTTCGGTCACCTCTAGCGAGAGCCCACGCTGCTGGAGCTGGTCGGCCAGCAGATGAACCTGTAGATCGACAATCTTCCGCAACTCGGCCCGATCGAGCGGATGGAAAATAATCGTCTCGTCGATGCGGTTCAGGAACTCTGGCAAGAAACGGGTGCGGAGCGATTCACTGACCGCTTCGCGCATATCGTCTTCGCTGCCACCGCCGGCGGTGATTTCTTGAATCGCCTGGCTACCGATGTTCGAGGTCATCACGACCAGCGTGTTGGTGAAGTCGACCGTGTGGCCTTGGCTGTCGGTCAACCGGCCATCGTCCAACAGTTGCAACAACACATTAAACACGTCGCGATGCGCCTTCTCGATCTCATCGAGAAGGAGCACGCAGTAAGGGCGACGGCGGACCGCTTCGGTCAACTTGCCACCTTCTTCGTAGCCAACGTAACCGGGAGGAGCCCCGATCAAACGGCTCACCGTGTGCTTCTCCATGAACTCGCTCATGTCGAGGCGGACCATGGCGGCCTCGTCGTCAAACAGCACCTCGGCCAGGGCCTTACAAAGTTCGGTCTTACCGACGCCGGTCGGCCCCAGGAACAAAAACGAACCGATCGGACGATTGGCGTCCTGCAAACCGCTACGGCTGCGGCGAATGGCGTTGGAAACCGCTTCAACCGCTTCATCTTGCCCGATCAGGCGTTGATGCAAGCGTTCTTCCAGAACGAGCAGCTTGGCCCGTTCGGTCTCCAGCATGCGGCTAACCGGAATGCCAGTCCAGGCGCTGACTACGTCGGCCACTTCATCTTCCGTTACTTCCTGGCGCAGCAGTCGCCGGGCCGGCTCTTCGGAATCACCTGCGTCCGCGGTGCCAGCAGCGGCATCATCCTCATCCGACTCCGCTTCGATACGCTCGGCCAGCTGCTTCTTCTGCACGTCGAGCTCGTAGAGCTGTTGATACTCGGCTTCGGAAATTGCCTGACCGGCAGCCTGTTTCTGTTTAATCTGGGAGTCGAGCTGATCGAATTCCAGTTCGGCCGTGGAAAGTTGCTGACGAACCTCTTGCACGTCGGTCAGGCCGGACTTCTCTTGCTCCCATTGCGAACGGAGCGTAGCGAGCTTGGCGCGCAGCGATTCCATTTCCGACTCAATGTCGGACAGTCGCTCCTTGGCGTGCTCTTCGGTCTCTTCGGTCAACTGACGTTGGGCCAGTTCCAACTGCGTGAGCCGGCGTTGCACCTCGTCGATTTCGATCGGCACACTCTCCAGCTCCATCGCCAACTTACTGGCCGCCTCGTCGATCAAGTCGATCGCCTTGTCTGGCAAGAACCGATCCGCAATGTAGCGGTGTGAAAGCTCAGCCGCCGCAACCAGGGCCGAGTCCTTAATCTTCACGCCTTTGTGATGAGCCTCGTAACGGGGCTTCAGCCCGCGCAGAATGGCGATGGTGTCTTCCACACTCGGCTCGCCGACATAGATTGGCTGAAACCGCCGCTCCAGGGCGGCGTCCTTCTCGATGTACTTGCGATACTCGTCGAGCGTGGTAGCGCCCACGCAGCGAAGTTCACCACGAGCCAGAGCCGGCTTGAGCAGATTGGCCGCGTCGCTTCCCCCTTCGGCCGCTCCGGCACCAATGACCGTGTGCAATTCGTCGATGAACAACACGACCTTGCCGTCGGAGTCTTGCACCTCTTTGAGCACGGCTTTGAGTCGCTCTTCAAATTCGCCACGGAACTTGGTGCCGGCGATCAGCGCCCCCATATCGAGGGCGACGACCCGTTTGTCCTTGAGACTTTGCGGAACGTCGCCATGCACGATGCGCAGCGCGAGCCCCTCGGCGATGGCCGTCTTACCGACGCCCGGTTCACCAATCAGCACGGGATTGTTCTTGGTGCGGCGAGAGAGCACCTGGATGACGCGGCGAATTTCGCCATCGCGGCCGATGACCGGATCGAGCTTGCCGCGACGGGCCTGTTCGACCAGATCGATGCCGTATCGTTCGAGGGCCTGGAACTTGCCTTCTGGTTCTTGATCCGTAACGCGAGCGCTGCCGCGTACGGCCTGCAGGCCCTGCATGACCTCTTTCTCAGTGAGGGCGCAAAGTCCAAGCACGCGGCTGGCCTTCGACTCGACCTTAGTAAGCGCGAGCAGCAAGTGCTCGGTCGAGACGAACTCGTCCTTCATCTTGTCGGCTTCGTCTTGAGCCGTTTCGAGCACCTTCATCAGGGCAGGATCGGTGGCCGGCTGCGCACCGCCACTGGCTTTGGGAAAGTGCCCCAGTTCCGCTTCGACGATTCTGTCGAGCTGTCCACGATTGGCACCGATCTTCTCCAGCAGCGGGGCGATGATCCCATCCGACTCGGCCAACAGCGCAGCGAGCAAATGCAGCGCGTCGACGCTCGGATTGCCAGCGTCGGCCGCCAAACCTTGCGCACGCTGAACCGCTTCGGCCGCCTTGATCGTTAGTTTGTCAGGTCGAAATGCCATGATTCCCTCCAAGAAAGCAGCCGGGCTCGAAGCGCGCACGGCAGAGATGTCGCACGCAGCCTACCCAACTACATGATACCGCTATCAACCGCGCAGCACGGGACGCAAATATGTTGCGATCTTGCGCGGACTTACCCAGAACCGCAGACGAGCGGCCCTCTAGCAAAAGCGAACCAGCGTGCCGGAGCCAGAAATGCCCCGACACGATGATTTCGCGGTTTATTAAGAGTCATCGTTGATTACGAATCTTTGACTTCAAATTCGGCGTCGATGGCGTCGTCGTCAGCACCCGCTGCTTCCGGCGCCTCGCCACCTGCGGCTGCACCCGCGTCGGCAGCCGCACCCGCGGCACCGGCCTCGTACAGCGTCTTGCTCAAGGCGTGCGACGCTTGATCCAGCTCGGTGACCGAGTTGTTGATCGCGTCGACGTCCTCGCCGGTCGCCACTTCGCGGGTCTTCGCAATCGCCGCTTCCAGTGGTTCCTTATCGGCGGAGGAGAGCTTGTCGTCATTCTCCTTCATCAACTTCTCAAGCTCGTGACACTTGGCCTCGGCAACATTGCGAGCTTCGGCCAGCTCACGTTTACGCTTGTCTTCCTCAGCGTGCTCGGCAGCATCTTTCTGCATCTGCTCGATGTCCGCTTCGGAGAGACCGCCCGATTGCTCGATCTTGACGGTGTTCTCCTTGCCCGTGCCTTGATCCTTGGCGGTCACGTGCAAGATACCGTCGGCGTCGATGTCGAACTTAACCTCGATTTGCGGCATGCCTCGCGGCGCGGCGGGGATCCCTTCCAGGTTGAACTGAGCCAGCAGCCGGTTGTCGGCGGCCATTTCGCGTTCGCCTTGGAAGACCCGCACGGTCACGGCAGATTGATTGTCATCGGCCGTGCTGAAGACCTGCTGACGTTCGGTCGGGATCGTGGTGTTGCGTTCCACGAGTTTCGTGAACACGCCACCGAGCGTCTCGATACCGAGCGAGAGCGGAGTCACATCCAACAGCAGCACGTTGTCGACGTCGCCAGCCAGAACACCACCTTGAATGGCGGCACCAATGGCCACAACTTCGTCCGGATTCACACCCTTGTGCGGGTCCTTGCCAAAGATCTTCTTGACCAGTTCCTGCACCTTGGGGATTCGCGTCGAACCACCGACCAGCACGACTTCGTCGATATCGCTGGGGCTGAGCTTGGCATCGGCCAAAGCACGCTCGACCGGACCACGGGTACGCTCGACCAGCGGATCGACCAACTTCTCGAATTCGGCACGCGTGATCGTAACCTGCAAGTGCTTCGGTCCACTGGCGTCGGCCGTGATGAACGGCAAGTTGACGTCGGTCGACTGAGCCGAGCTGAGTTCCTTCTTGGCCTTTTCACAAGCTTCTTGCAAACGCTGCAGAGCCATCGGATCTTCGCGAAGATCGATTCCCTGTTCGCTCTTGAAGCTATCGGCCACGTGATTGATGAGCACTTCGTCGAAGTCATCACCACCGAGGTGGGTGTCACCACTGGTGCTGATCACGCGGAACACGCCTTCGGCCACTTCGAGGATGGAAACGTCAAACGTTCCACCACCGAGATCGAAGACGACGATCTTTTCTTGCGTCTCTTTGTCCAAACCGTAGGCCAGCGCCGCGGCGGTCGGCTCGTTGATGATACGAGCGACTTCCAAACCGGCGATCTGACCAGCATCTTTGGTCGCCTGACGTTGCGAATCGTTGAAGTACGCCGGCACGGTGATGACCGCCTTGTTCACTTTGTGACCCAAGTACGATTCGGCCGACTCCTTCAGTTTTTGAAGAACCTTCGCGGAGACTTCCGGCGGCGTGAACTCTTGATCGCCAACCTTGACCTTGACGAAGTCCTGGTTGCCTCCGGTCACACCGTAGGGAACCATCTTCTCTTCGGATTCAACTTCGCTGTGACGACGACCCATGAAACGCTTGATCGAGTAGACCGTACGTTGCGGATTGGTCACCGCCTGACGACGAGCCGGCTCGCCGACCAGCGTCTCTTCTTTGTCGGTAAACGCGACCACGCTAGGCGTGATGCGATGTCCTTCCGGGTTGGGAATCACCTTTGCTTCGTTGCCATCCATAATGGCGACAACACTGTTCGTGGTCCCCAAGTCGATGCCGATAATCTTTTCACCTTGAGCCATGGTTATGCTCCTTTCTGTTTATTAGTCGCCTGCGTCTAGCGCTGCTTGGTCGAACCGGTTGCAACGCCCACAATCGACGCGGCGGAAATGATCGTGTGTAACGCGGTTATGAAAACTCTCGTAACGTGACGATGTGATGCTTAATCGTGACGATGATTGATCGTGACTGGGCCCCAAATTCAGTGCGGAAGCGCACAAACCCGCCAAAACGGCGGACGGTACCCGGTCGATCCGTATAAAAGCAAAGGCCGTGCCGCGACGGAAAAACAACCCAACAACAACCCACAACCTGTTTAAATACAACAACTTACATCAACACAAAAAAGCTTCGAAACAGCTCAATCCAGGGTACCTGCCGGGCAAAATCGCTGCCAGAATGACATTTGGCCGAAATGCCGTCGGACAGCCCTGCCAATGTGGCAGTCAATTGGCGCCTCAAATCGCCCCAAGTAAAAGGGATTCTTTCAGTTCGGTCATTTGCTGCCGGGACGCGAAACACTCCTTTGGAGTGGTGAACGGGTCCTGTGCCTCGAACAGAAACCAGAAAGCGTGACCTCCAACGATGGCCAAAAGCAAATCGAAAGCCGAAAACAGCGGAAAGTCCAAAGCGGGCAGCAGTAAGAAGGACGCCACCAAGCCGGCAGGAAAAGCCAAAAAGAAGTCGGCCACCAAGGAAGCTTCCGGCAAGAAGAAGGCAGGCAAGAAAAAATCGAGTTCTGAAAAATCGAGTTCGGTCAAGACAACCGTCGCCGCCAATCTGCGACGACAGCTCGACCGCATCGACCGCGAGATCGTAGAGAAGATCAACGAGCGAGCCGAGCATACCCAACGGCTGCGAGCCGAATCGGAATCGGCCACCGCCAAACGATCCTCGTCAGCTCGCGACGATCAATCGATCGATCGTGCCGTTCGCGACAGTAATGGCCCGCTCTCCGAGCGTGCGGTTCGCGCCGTCGTGCGCGAAGTCATCAGTGGGACCCGCGCCCTGGAGAAGACCGTTCGCGTGGCCTTCTTGGGCCCCGCCTTCAGTTACTCTCACCTGGCAACGATCCATCGCTTCGGTCAATCGGTCGACTTCCTACCGTTGGGCACCATTGGCAGCGTGTTCGACGAAGTTCATCAAGGCCAGGCCGACTTCGGTCTCGTCCCAGTCGACAACTCGACCGATGGTCGCATCGCCGACACGCTGGAAAACTTCACTCGCTGTGCCGTCAAAATCTGTGGTGAGGTGAATCTGCAGATTCACCACAACCTGCTCGGTCGCTGTCAGCGAAGTGAGGTGCAAGAAGTTTACAGCCGTCCGCAGGCACTCTCGCAATGCCGAAAGTGGCTAGCCACGCATCTGCCTGGCGCCCGCACGATTGAAGTCACCAGCACCGCCACGGCGGCGCAGCTCGCCCGTGACAAGAAAGGGGCCGCGGCCGTCGCCAGCGTACAGGCCGGCACGAATTACGGCCTCGACGTGCTGGCCGCCGACATCGAAGACAACCCCGACAATCTCACTCGCTTCGCAGTGATTGGCTCGGAGGCCGCGGCGCGAACGGGCAATGACAAGACTTCGCTGATGTTGCAGGTTCATCACCAGCCTGGCAGCCTGGCCGACGCCCTGACGATCTTCAAGCGAAACCGGCTCAACATGACCTGGATCGAATCGTTCCCCGTTACCGGCTCGCGAGGCGAGTACCTGTTCTTTATTGAGATCGAAGGACACGCGTCTGATCTGAAGGTAAGACGAGCCCTGAAGTCGGTCGGCCTGAAAGCGGTTCAACTCGAGGTGCTCGGCTCTTACGCCAGGACCGAGGCGGTGGAGTAGCCCCAATCTCCGCTGCTCTGAGCAGTCGTACGGGATTGCCAGCTGGGCGTGCGAACTCCATATTGGGGGATTCTCAGCTGTGAGATTGAGCCCCCTGGCCCAACGCCGACACGCCCCCTGAATCTGCCGCGCGAGCTGAGCCCCGCTTTCTGCCCACCCGACATCCCCACACAAGCCACTGATTGAATCGGAGAAGTTCCATGAGACGCCCGTTTATCGCCGGAAACTGGAAAATGAACCTCGATCGAGCCGCCGCCGCCGAGTTGGCGAGCGCGATTGCCGGCCGGGCAGGCGATTTCTCCGGCGTCGACATCGCCGTTTGCCCCCCCAGTTGCTATCTGGAGACAGTCACCGGAGCCACGGGCGATTCGGCCGTCGGCGTGGGAGCTCAGAACATGTATCACGAGGCTTCCGGTGCATTTACGGGCGAATTGAGCTCCTCCATGCTGCTCGACGTGGGCTGCAAATACGTGATTTTGGGGCACAGTGAGCGTCGCCATGTGTTTGGCGAGATTGATGAAGACGTCAACCGCAAGGTGCTGGCTGCCCTGGAAGCGGGCCTGACGCCGATCGTCTGCGTGGGCGAATTGCTAGAAGAACGGGAAGCTGGGCAGACCGCGGCGGTGATTCGCAGCCAATTTGAAGGCTCTTTGGCTGGTTTGAGCGAGCAGCAGGCGGCCAAGATCGTGATCGCCTACGAGCCTGTTTGGGCGATCGGGACCGGAAAAGTGGCCACTCCGGCCCAGGCGGAGGAGGTCCATCTCGATCTTCGCAAACTCCTCTCCGAGCGATATAATGACGAGCTTGCCCAGCAGGTTCGTATCCAATATGGCGGCAGCGTCAAGCCGGACAACGCTGCGGAGTTGCTCGGACAAGAGAACGTAGACGGAGCCCTGGTCGGCGGAGCGAGCCTCAAGGCAGACGACTTCCTGGCGATCGTGGCGGCTGCTAACTAAGCAAACCGACCTGCGTTCGAATAAGAACATAGCCAACTGAGAAAGGACGTGATCTGAATTCGCATTGGCGGTAATTCAGACTGCGTACCTCCCCAATCCACAAAGAGAAACAAAGAAAGTTATCGACATGGGCAACGCACTCTTGATGATCCTGCTAATCTTGATGGCCTTGTTCATGATCCTGCTGGTCCTGGTCCAGCGCGGACGTGGCGGTGGCTTGGCCGGTGCTCTCGGCGGAGCGGGCGGCCAGAGCGCATTTGGCGCCAAGGCGGGTGATACCTTTACTCGCATCACCATGTGGGCGGCGTTCATCTGGATTTTCCTTTGCGTGGTGGCCGTCAAGGTTCTCAGTGGCGACAGTGGCGACGCACTCGACCGACGAGCTCCGGGCGTCAACGCACCTGCCCCAATAGGCGCGACAACCGAGGGTGCCGACCAAAGCTCCACGCCTCCGGCAACGGGCGACAATGCCACAGGCGCCGGTGGTGCCAGCGAAGGTGCTGCTGGCGAGTAAATTTGCGTTCACCCGCCTGACCTGTAAGTTGCCCCGGCAGATTTAGCGAACCGCTTAGCGACGCGTTGTCTGTTGGCTAGCTATTGCTAGTCCACTCCTCAAACGCATCCAGGCAACACCCGACTCATTCCGGCTCTACAAGTCTTTTCAGCAACACACGAAAAGACCAACCCGACCAACTTCCCTCATTGTTTCCCCATGACTCTTCGCTGAGGAGTGCGATCTTGTTATTAAGCATGACCGGCTTTGGCGAAGCCCGACTCACAGAGAACGACGTCACCGTGTCGGTCGAAGTACGCACCGTCAACAGTCGTTACCTGAAAGTCACCACGCGCTGCTCCGACGGCTACGGATCGCTTGAGTCACAGATTGAAGGTGTTGTGCGCAAACAGGTCAATCGCGGCACAACGCAGGTTAACCTGCATGTTCGCCGCGACGAGACTCGCGACAAGTACCAACTCAATGAGCAGGTTCTGGAGAACTACTGGAAGCAGCTCGAAGGCCTGGTCAATCGCATGCACCTCGGTGATTTGGCTTCGATCTCTTCGGTGCTTCAACTGCCGGGTGTCGTGGAGCAAAAGGCAATCGACGTCGAGGCGGATGCCGACTGGCCTTTGATCGAGAAGGTTCTCGGCGAAGCCCTCTCAAACCTGGCGACCATGCGAGCCCGTGAGGGCGAGTCGATGGCAGCCGATCTTCTCGCGAACGTTAGCCAAATCGAATCGGAGCTGGCCAGCGTTGAAGCACGAGCTCCACAGGTCGTGGAGTCTTACCACCAACGCCTGACCGACCGGCTAAACAAGCTACTGTCCGACCACGATGTCGAGGTCGAACCGGCCCAGGTCATTCGCGAAGTCGGTCTGTTCGCCGAACGGAGTGATATCTCAGAAGAGATTGTTCGCCTGCGTAGCCACACCGAACAATTCCGCGAAACGATGGCTGGACAAGAGAGCGCCGGACGCAAGCTCGAGTTCGTTACCCAAGAGATGTTTCGCGAGACCAACACAATCGGCTCCAAGGCCAACGACTCTGAGATTTCCAAACACGTGATCGAAATCAAAGGGGCGATCGAGCGGATCCGTGAAATGATTCAGAACGTCGAGTAGACCCCGAGCTTCAAGTAACGTCAGCGGAACACGATGAGCGACCTCTCTGCCAACAACACCAGCGGTCAAGTGATCGTCATTTCCGGCCCCTCAGGTGCCGGCAAGACGACCGTGCTCCGCCGTGTCTTTGAGCGAGCCTGTGTGCCTTTGGTTGCCAGCGTATCGGCCACGACGCGCCCGCCCCGCGAGGGCGAGGTCGATGGTCGCGACTACCATTTTCTCTCGGCCGAGGAGTTTAAGCGGCGTCGCGAGGCGGGAGATTTCCTGGAATGCTTCGAGGTTTTCGGCCGCGGATACTGGTACGGGACGCTCAAGGAGGCCGTAACCCCTAGTCTCGCCGCAGGAAAATGGGTAGTCTTAGAGATTGATGTCGACGGCGCGATGTCGGTGTTGGAGCACTATCCCGACGCCATCTCGATCTTTTTGCGGCCCGGTTCGCTCGATGAGTTACGTCGTCGGCTCGAAGCGCGTGGCACAGAAACCGAAGAGCAAGTCGCGCGTCGTCTGGAAGTCGCCCGCCGCGAACTCACCCTAGAACACAAATACCGGCACCTGGTCCTCAACGATGACATCGACCAGGCGGCCGAAGAAATCTGCAATATCTTAGCCGGAGCAGGAGATTAAGACGTATGCTCGACGAATTGCGTGAAGAAGAAATCGTCAACAAGGTGGGTGGTCGCTTCAAGCTCTCGACGCTGATCCAGAAGCGCCTGGTCGCGCTCAACGGCGGTAGCCGCCCCTTGGTCCCCCCGAGCGGCATGAGCAACATCGAGATCGTTGTCCAGGAAATCGTCCAGGACAAAATCTATCTCGACTCCTCTTCCAACTTGCGAGTCGCCGAAGACGCCCCCGAAACCGCTGGCGGTCCTCCGGAACTCGACCTGGAAAATCTGTAGGCGAACGTCTCCATGAATGGTCGCGAACTGCTCGTCGGCGTAACGGGTGGAATTGCCGCCTTCAAGACCGCCGCTCTCGTCAGCCAACTCGTGCAGCACGGCGCGCACGTCTCCGTTGTGATGACGCGCGAAGCGCTGAACTTCATCGGCACCGCTACGTTTGAAGCGCTGACCGGCCGACACGTGCACGTCGAATCGTTCGACACCTCCGAGTTTCCACTCGGGCCGCACATTGGCCTGGCAGAACGCGCGGAGTTGATGTGTGTCGCGCCAACGTCCGCCAACTTCATGGCCAAGGCAGCCCACGGCGTTGCCGACGATCTCTTAAGCACGCTCTACCTGACGAATACGGCGCCAATCCTTCTGGCCCCGGCCATGAACGTCGACATGTGGCAAAAGGCTTCGGTGCAACGCAATCTGGAACAACTTCGCGAAGACGGAACGGAAATCATCGATCCGGAAGAAGGCTGGCTCAGCTGCCGACAAAGTGGCGCCGGTCGCATGGCCTCGCCTGAAACCATTGCCGCCGCAATCGCGGCTCACTTCAAGGCATCGACGTAGACGCCAACAGGGTGTCTTCAACTCCCGCTGCCGGTGTCCCACTCCCCTGCTCTTTCGCCGCTCTCGTTAAACCACATGGCTCGCATCCTCATCACCTCCGGACCGACTCGGCAGTACCTCGACCCGGTACGCTACCTAACGAACGCGTCGAGCGGGCGGATGGGGCGAGCGCTTGTGGAAGCGGCCCTGCGTTTGGGACACGAGGTCGTCTTGGTCAGCGGTCCGGTCGACATCGAGTACCCCGAGGGCATCGAATTGATTCCGGTCGTCTCAACGGAGGAAATGCTCGCTGCCTCGCGTGAAGCGTTTGCCAGCTGCGACGGCCTGATCGGAGCGGCGGCTCCCTGCGACTATCGTCCGGTGCGAGTGGAGTCGAACAAGATCGCCAAGACGGGCGATCCGCTCGAACTCCAACTCATCGAGACCGATGACATCGTCGCCACGCTGGCCGTGGAAAAAGAGGATAAGTGGGTTGTCGGCTTTGCTTTGGAGACTGAAGACCACCGACTAAGGGCCTTAGCCAAGCTAGAGAAGAAGAGCTGCGATTTGATGGTCCTCAACGGCCCCGAGGCGATGCACTCCTTGGAAAACTCGGTCGAGGTCCTCAACCCCGCCGGCGACGTGATTGGAAGTTACGAGGGGAGCAAGGAACAGGTCGCCATCGGTATCTTCGAGATGATCGAACGGGAGCTGGTATCGCCTCCCACCTCGCAACCAGGCATCTCAGGCTAAGTGGCCGATCCTGGAATCTTCATCGCTTTGAGTGCGAGGACCGGCTGTCTCTGTCGCGTCGATGAATTAGAATAGAGCCGTCAGGTTTCGCAGATCGCCATGTCGCTTGGCGGGGCCCAAGACTGGTGACCGCGAATCAGAGAACGCCCTCCTCCAACGGCATAAACCCTCTTCCGGTACGGCTCGAAGGCCGATCTCCATCTTCCGCCGCGGCGATGCGTTTTGAGCTTTCCCCATGATCCAGAACACGCTCTACCTACCGGAACTGCGTGAGATGCTTGCCGAGCAAGATGCGGCGGGTCTTGCTGAATTCTGCACCGCGATCCATCCGGCCCGCACGGCCGACTTCATGGAAGGTCTCGACGCGAGCGAAGCCTGGCACGTCTTGCAGCACGCGGAACCTTTGCTGCGTGCCGAGATTTTTGGCTTCCTGGAGCCGTCACGCCAGGTCGAGATGATCGAGACACTCGACCGCAAGGAAATGGCGCAGCTGATCACCGATCTTCCGCCGGATGATCGCGTCGACGTTCTGAACGACGCGGAACCGGCCGTGGTCGACGAACTCTTGCCGCTGGTGCCGGAAGAAGAACGTCGCGACATCTTGCGCCTACGAGCCTATCCGGAAGACACCGCCGGCGCGATCATGACGAGCGAGTACGGCCGGCTCAATGAGACCGACTCGATCGACGAGGCGGTCGAATCGATCACTAAGAGTCTGCGCGAAGGGGATCTCCAGAGCCTGAACTACCTGTATGTCGTCGACGAAGCGGATCACCTGCGGGGAGTGGTCTCGATTGCCCAGCTGGTTTCGGCACTAACCAAGCAGGACATGAAGATCACCGACATCATGAACCGCTCGGTGGTCTCGGTCGATGTCGACGCCGATCAAGAAAACGTGGCCGCCAAGGTGGCCCGCTACGACTTTGCCGCCATCCCCGTGGTCGACAAAGAACACCACATGCTCGGCATCATCACGCACGATGACGTCATCGACGTGGTCCGAGAAGAAGCGGTCGAAGATGCCCAACGTATCGGTGCGGTCGATCCGCTCGAAGAAACGTATCTCGACACGTCAATCTTCACGCTCACCTGGAAACGCGGCATCTGGCTCACGATCCTGTTTTTCGGGGCCCTACTGACCGCCATCGCCCTGCAGAGATACGAAGGCCCTCTCGATCAATGGGCCTGGCTGGTGCTGTTCATTCCGCTGGTGATTTCCAGTGGCGGAAACTCGGGCAGCCAGTCGGCGACGCTAATCATTTCCGCGCTGGCCGCCGGACACATTACCGTGGCCGACTGGTCGCGGATTGTATTGAGAGAACTGGCGCAAGGCCTGCTACTTGGCGCGTTTCTGGGAACCATTGGTTACCTGGCGGCGATCATGTTCGACATCACTACCGCCGATGCGATGGTCGTGCCTATAACACTCACGCTTGTCGTGCTCTGTGGCACGCTTGCGGGGTCGCTGCTGCCACTATTGTTTAGCCGTCTCGGATTCGATCCCGCGATCATGAGCACGCCTTTCGTGGCGGGCATCATCGATCTGGTCGGCATCGTCATCTACATGACGGTCGCCGTCTCGATCCTGAGTCCGGTCTAAGATGGCCCCCGGCTAGAATAGGCCCCCGCCCATAATAGCCAATGCCCTAAACGTCGAGCATCGTCTGGCCGACGTACAGCTGCAACACCTGGCTCTGTACTTTGATCGCGCGAATCAGCACCCACACCTGCTCGGGGCTGAACTGTTGCGGATCGCCACTAGCCAATTCTTCCAGCTCGGCCGTCATCGCGGCATGCTGGTCGGTCGCCGCCTGCAACTTAAGATTGGTCTCTTGCCACGCCTCGCTCAAACGCTCTGCATCGTCGAGCTCCTCGACCTGTTCAACCGCATTGGTTAACAACAGGCAGAGTCGGGCGACGTCCAATGGGGCCGCGTCGGGCTGAATCTCTTGAATTCGGGTGGCAAGTTCCTGGCAATTCATCACACGTACCTCGGTC
>CAYLRE010000003.1:29889-35118 GCA_964385715.1 uncultured Planctomycetaceae bacterium | reverse complement strand
TTGCAGCTTCTGGAAATGGAGTGCCGATGGCTCGGTTGCGACGTTAGTTAGGTCAGGTCCGCCGGATCGGAATACCCGGCCACGAACGTGGGATTACGGACGGTTCCTTTCGTCGCGTGCGAATGTCCTGCACGATGAAACGCTCGGGGCGACACCAGTCAGCCAAAATCGCTCACCGCACATGGCAAGTCTAGCACGCAACCAGGCCACGTCGGCCGCGGCTTACAGGTTCCTTAGATTTTTTTCGCGCCCGGTGCGAACCGTACAAGGTGCAAGACCGTCACCGCTTTCCTGCAAAGGCCCGTGGTTAGCCAACCGCCAAACGACTTGCGTCGAGCGTCGGCACATTCCCTACAACCGGACCGGCCGGTATAATTCGGGCTTGGGTCGCGCGAGCGTCCCTTCAACTAGCTTTCTACAATCGGAACGTGCAGCGGATATGGCGGAACTTGGAGTCAACATCGATCACGTGGCAACCGTGCGCCAAGCACGCCGCACCGTGGAACCCGATCCGATCTGGGCGGCAGCGCTGGCAGAACTGGGCGGGGCGGACGGAATCACAGTCCACCTCCGCGAAGATCGCCGCCACATCCAAGATCGTGATGTGCGACTGCTGCGTGAAACGACGAACGTCAAGCTGAATCTGGAAATGGCCTGTGTCGATGAGATCGTCGACTTTGCCTGCCAAATCAAGCCGGACCAAGTAACGCTCGTTCCTGAGAAACGTGAGGAGATCACCACCGAAGGCGGTCTCGACGTGCGTGGCCATCTGGCGAATGTTACCTCCGTGGTCCATCGACTGCGTGAGGCAGGCATCGTCGTCAGTTTGTTCATCGATCCGGAACAGTCTCAGATCGATGCCTCGGTCGAGTCGGGCGCCTCGGCCATCGAACTCCACACCGGACAATACGCCGAAGTTTCCGGCGATCAGCAGCAGGACGAACTCGTCAAATTGACCACCGCCGGTGCGGCCGCGCGTTCTGCCGGACTGACGCTCCACGCCGGACATGGCCTCAACTATCAAAACGTACAACCGGTCGCACAGATCGAAGGCATGTGCGAACTCAACATCGGGCACAGTATCGTGGCTCGCGCCGTCATGGTCGGCATGCAAGAGGCGGTACGCGAGATGAAACGGCTCATCACCGGCTAAGCACTCACCGCCTCGCAAAACCAACCACACAAAATTCCAACCGAACATTCAAACAACGACGGATCGACACAAAGGACAAGAACCATGACGACCAAGGGCGAAGACTTTGCTGGACTGAGCGTGGCGCTGACCACCCCCTTCAAGAACGGAGAGGTCGACGAAGCCAAGCTGGCGGAACAGGTCGAGTTTCAAGTCGCGGCCGGCACCACCTGTGTCTGCCCGGTCGGAACTACCGGTGAGTCGCCAACGCTGTCCCACGAAGAACACGAACGTGTTATCTCGGCCGTGGTCGAAGCGGCCGCAGGCCGGGTAAAGGTCATGGCCGGAACCGGTTCCAACAGCACCGCCGAAGCGATGCGGCTAACACGTTGGGCCGCCAACGCCGGGGCCGATGCCGCACTCGTCGTCGCTCCTTATTACAACAAGCCCAATCAAGAGGGCATGTACCAGCACTTCAAGCAGCTGGCCGAATCGGTCGACATTCCGATCTGCGTTTACAACATTCCTGGCCGCACCGGAAAGAACATCGAGCCAGAAACGATCGTCCGTTTGGCCGAATTGACCAACATTACCATGGTCAAGGAAGCGACCGGCAGCATGGACCAAGCTTCGCACATCCTGGCGGAAACCGATCTCACGGTTCTTTCCGGCGATGACAGCATGACACTGCCACTACTCGCCGTCGGCGGTCGCGGCGTTGTCTCAGTCGTTGGCAACATCGTTCCCAAGGACATGATCGCCCTGGTCAATGCCTTCGACAGTGGCGACCTGGCAGCTGCACAACAGTGGCACAAGAAACTGTTCCCGCTCTGCCGCGACCTGCTGTCTCTCGACACGAATCCGATTCCGATCAAGGCGGCCATGAAACTGCTCGGTCGCGATACGGGTGAACTGCGGATGCCGATGCTCGGCCTCGGCGAAGAAGGCGAAGCCGCCTTGCGCAGCACGCTTGCCGGCTACGGGCTGCTATAGAACGAAAGTGAGCAGGCGATCGTACCGAACGGGACACGAAAGCGGATGACACGCCTCCTGGTTCTGTTTGAATACGCTTCGCTCAACGGGGGCGAACGTTCCTGGCTCGGCTCGCTGGACTCAATTCGCGCCGCGGGTTTTGATGTCACGGCCGCCGGTCCATCAGAAGGGCCACTGGCAGAGGAACTCGCCCGCCGCGACGTTCCGCTCTTGCCGCTATCCTACAGCAACGCCGACGGTTCGCGCCGCGCGCTCGATGAGCTGCGGATATCGCTCAAGGAGACCCTCTCCGAACATGGCACCGAGCTGCTGCACGCCAACAGCCTGAGTACATCGCGAATCAGCGGACCGGTCGCGGCCGAGTTGGGTGTACCAAGCATCGGGCACCTGCGTGACATCATCAAGCTCAGCCGTGCGGTGATTGCCGACATCAACTGCCACACCCGACTCCTAGCGGTCTCACGCGCCACGCGAGATTTCCACATCGCCCAAGGACTCGAAGCCGACAGGGTCGAGGTCACCTTCAACGGCGTCGATCTGCAAGAGTTTCGGCCCAGATCGCAGTCCGGCTACCTCCACAATGAACTCAACGTTCCGCGCGATGCACCACTGATTGCGGCGATCGGACAGGTCGGGCTTCGTAAGGGCTTTGATGTTCTACTGGAGGCGGCGGCACAACTGGCCGAACAACAACGCACGACCGACGGCAGAATTGAAGCGGCGCGATCTGCTGCGAACTTTCCCGCCCCACACTTTCTCATCATCGGCGAGCGTCACTCGCAGAAGGAAGAGAGTGTTCGCTTTGAAGAGCAGCTGCATGCGGCGGCCGCGAAACCTCTCCTCGCCGGTCACGTTCATTTTCTCTCTCGCCGGACCGACATCGCACAGCTCTTGCCGGAGCTTAGTCTGCTCGTGCACCCGGCGCGCCAGGAACCCCTGGGTCGCGTCCTGCTGGAAGCGGCCGCCTGTGGGCTACCGATCATCGCCACCAAAGTGGGCGGGACCGCCGAAATTTTCCCTGCTGCCGAGAGTGGGGCGATTCTTGTTCCAGCGGACGACGCGGCCGCTATCTGCCAAGCCATGCTACGCGTGCTAGCGGATCGAACGTTGGCCGAGCAATTGGGCACCGCCGGCCGAGAGCGAATGGAACAGGTCTTTGACCACCACCAAGCGGCAGACCGGCTGATCGATCACTATCGAGCATTGACCCCATAGATGATCAATTGCAGTTCCGACTCCCCTCGTCAGCTAACGTAGGCGCTGCTCCCCGCATGATATGGTGGGGAAAAATGCCCAGCACCTGGCTACGTTGACGTTGTCGCCAATTCCCCAATACAATAGAGACGCACGCTATATCATGGCAGCGAACCAAGATTCAGGGCATCTAGTTCCGCCAGTTGGTAGCAAGGACGGGAGAACGACCATGCCACGCTTTCTAACGACTCTTCGTTTCGCACTTCTCTCCGCACTGGGGCTGGCTCTGATCGGCTTCCACACGCAAACGGCGCCGACTTGGGCAGACCCCCTTGGGGTTCCCGAAGAGGAAGCGACTGAACCTGAGAAGGAGAAGCCGAAGCGGCTCACAAAAGCGGAGCGGCGAGCTAAGAAGGCGGCCGAAAAGAAGCAGAAAGAGCGTGATCGTGTGATCACGAACATGGAGAAGCGACTGGGCAAAAAAAAGGACGGCTATTTCGTCCTCGTTTTCAAGACGACGAAGTTTCTCAATACAAGCAAGTACAACGCTGGGGCCGATTTCATGCCCACCCCTTATTTCAGTGTTGTCGTCGAGGATGGACGAAGAGCCGCCGCCGAAAAAATCGTCACCTTCCTGCTCGATATCGAACGACAGAAACCTAAGAAAGCTGGTGCCAGTAGAACCCCTCCCCCCAAGGGAGAGTTCAAGCTGATCGCTCGCTACGATGACCGCATCGAGGCCGACGATCGACGCACCGCCGCGGAACGGGATTGCGAAAAGATTGCTCGCGCCCAGATCAAGAAAATGGAACAGCGTCGTAAGAAGAAAACCACCTTGAACGGCAATCCTCTCTAGACAAGGCCGTTCCTGAGGGAACCTCCGCGAGCCGCCTGCTCGCACCGCACCAGGCTTCAATTCGTAAGTTCATGGTGTGTGCAAGCACGCAACCTACATCTGAACTGGTAAGCCTCAGGTAGGATGAATCTCGTTTATCCTGTCGCCAAATAACGCCATTTCGGGCCATTTCCCCGGCATTTTCCGGCTGTCGGACCTCTCGTTGTCCCACTCGGCTTGCCTGGCCACCGCACCGGAATAATCGATTTGATTGTTCCAACCGCGCCAAGCAGAATGGAATGTGACCGCGTTGCGCACGGCCGACTTGCAGGCCTGCTGCCCAACGCATCGCCACAACATCCATGATCGACATCTTGAATACTCTCAGCGGTTAAGGCGGAGAAGATCCATGCTACGCACCAACAAACCAATTCGTCTTTCCATGCGTGCCCTCATCGGTAGCACCTTGGCTCTACTCGTCGCGGTCGCGGTAACCGGTCCTACCTGGGCCGATCTCCCCGGCACGCAGCGCGAACGCAGTTTTCAGAGCCTCGCGTTTTCGATGGAAGGCGTGTTTGGGCACTACTTCCAAGCCGACCCCGACACGGCTGAATTCTCGCTCAACTACGACCGCGATCAGAACAACAGTGGTTCGCACTGGAAGATCGAACTCGTCCACCGCCATCGCGGTTACGGCCGTGCCTATTCAATTCGCCAACGAGGCAACGGCGTCTACAACGGTTGGTACCTGTCAATCGACGACGAGACGGGCGAGTTGGAATTGGTCCCGCATCGAGAAGCTTGGACCTCTCGGTGGCGCATTCGTTACGCCGGCAAGCATCACGGCTACGATGCCTTTGTGGTACAGAATCTGGCCGAAACAGGGCGCACCGATCTGAAGTTCCTGACCCTTGATCCGCTCACAAAGAAGCCACGCATGGCACGCACGCTGGACGACGCTGGCTACTGGTTCATCGACGTTGTCGATGATTTGCCAACGGACTTCTAGGCCCACCGACCTTTGCGACCGGAGGCCAGAGGACCGTAAGAGAGACTGGTGCGCCCTGCGACGCTA
>CAYLRE010000003.1:0-29789 GCA_964385715.1 uncultured Planctomycetaceae bacterium | reverse complement strand
GTCGCCGACTCCGATGTCGTCGCTGTGAAGCTAGTCGCCGACTCCGATGTCGTCGCTGTGAAGCTAGTCGCCGACTCCGATGTCGTCGTCGAAGGCCTCGAGTATCAACTCGTCTTCGCGCGTTTCGTGTTCCTGGAACGCCTTATGGAAGCTGAGGTAGCTCGACGCAAGCGCCGCTCGATCGCCGAGCGTATTCTCACCGTAGAGAACCTGCTCTGCTTGCTCGACCAGCTCACAGATCTGCAGGAACAGGTCGTCATGCTGCCGTCGCAGAATGACCGCCTGTTCGCTCAGCCGTGGGGCCTCGGCAATCGCATCGTCGAAATAGCCATAGGCATCTTCCAGGGCGAAGTGCATCGCCAACTGATCACGCAATCGCCACAGCAGATCGACTACCGACTTCTGCGCTGGAAACGCCTTTCCTAGATCGGTGAAGATCGACTTCGTCTTGCCTAGCAACTCACGCAGCTGACGGTTGTCCTCCTTGATCTCCTGCAAGAAGGCCGCGTTCAGTGTGAGACTTCGGGTAACAATAGCCATACCGATCCCCTCGCATCTGACCATTCGGAACATACTCTCGACTCGCATCGCTCGTCCACTTGCGACAGGGCTCCGCGGTTAGCGAAGCCACGCTACGAGTCATGCCTTTTCACTGTTCCAGTCGCACCGCAAGAGGTACGCACAAAAAGTAGGACGCGCCGTTATCGAGATAAGCGAAGAAAACGCAACGCGATAACTCTGTCGACGACGAACGATTCTTAGTCTGCCAAGTACGAACGCCCGCAGCCGATAGCAGCGAGCGACTGGCCTTCGAGATGTGAAACCCAAGCGCCTTCGTCGACAACCTTGAACCTAATCCCGTCGAACTGTGGTGTCAATGAAATTTTGGGGTGCGAAAAAATTGTGCCACCGGTACGTGATCGATCAGCACACCACTGGAAAATAAGGAGTACACGATGCGATGCCCCTTAACCCCTTTAGCCAAACGGCTTACACAAACGGGAAAGAAAAGCTCAAAGCCGCGCCGCCGGAGCCTAGATAATCTAGCGAGATACTTGCGAGCGCTTATGAATGACTTCAAACGTGCGACGTCGATTTCGTTTGCACGCCTGCTCCGACGTTGCGCACGGCAACAATCTTGCTCGTCCAGCCGCCAGAAAGTTGTTGTGCCGCGATGTGGTCGCATAGTTCTTGCGCGACCTGTTCACTTGGTGTGAGTGCAAAGATCGTCGGCCCCCAACTGCTCTGTCCGATCCCAGAAACCTGCGGGATACCGCCGATCGAAAAGCTGCGAATCGCATCGACCAGTTGCTCCGCATGCTGCGAGGCATAGATCCCCCCCTGCTCCGCCAGATAGCACTCGCCCGCCGTGCAACCGTATCGGTAGACGCTCTCGCCGAATGCCGTGAAGTCGGCGGCCGTGGCTGCAGGCAACATCTGTCCTTCAATTTCATCACGCAGCCGCGCGGTCACCTCGGCCGGCACCGGCGGAAGTTGCGAGAAACTGGCCTTCTCCTGTTCACCCGAAAGTCCTTCATGCCCTGCTTCGCAGAAGAGCACAAATCGCCACGACTCCGGCAATGCCACATGAGCGGCCAGCGGCGAAAGCTTCTCGCCCGAGAGTTTCCCCTGCTCGTAGATGAAGCCCCCGTAGGCGAATCCGTACGCTCCCACCGCCGATCGATGCCCTCGCCCGGAGACCTCGACAAGGTTCTCAATATCGCGCGGCGATTTCTCAAGAAAGGCATCCAATCCGGCGGCCACAGCCAGCGATAGCTGCGTGCCTGTTCCAAGTCCCGTGTGGTGCCGCGGGGCCTCGACCAGTTCCATGCGGCAACTCGGCAGCTGCGCGAGGTTCTCTTTATCGGCGTAGTGCGAGACCACTTCCGTCACGCGCTCGGACAATGGCCCGACCGCTTCGAAACGGTCGGCCGCACGCACGGACAAAGTCACCCCCTCCCCGTCGATTATCACCCCCGCCCCGCCATACTGCCGCCCCTCGGTATTGCCAAAAGAAAGCAAACCGAAGTGCAACCGACTACCGGTCTCAACGGTGACCTGAACATCAGCCATGACTGCCCTCAACTGTATCCGTAGCGACCGCCTTCTTCGCCGCGGCACTCACATACGCCTTGAGAAGATCAAAGGCTTCGTGCTCCTCCGCAGCCCCCGTCTTATCGACCAACACTTGCAGCCGCTCGACATCGGTCAGGATTTCCTCTACCGGCAAGAAGTCGACACGCGTCGCTAAAATCGCCGCCTCGACCACGGCATGCTTGGCCCGATTGATGCCGAAGAAATCACGCAGCCGACCACTCGCCACGACATCGACTACGATGTCGGTTCGCTCCTGCGAATCGTCGAGCGTACGAACCTGGACCGCGTACCAGCGACAGGCACCAGCCAGCATCTTCTCATCCACCGCGTCACAAGGGAGCAACTCCGGCGCCGGGTCGACGCGGCCAATCGCCGCACGGGCCAAGAGCGACACATCGTCGGTGACATGAAAGACGCCTGTCCCGCGGCGTTTCAGATTGGCGTAGGTCGTCGAAGTGCGATAGGGACGCAGCCGCAACGTCTGCATCGAATCATCAACGATCGGCCCCATCGGAGAGATATTGGTCTCACCGCCTGGCGACGTGGTCGTCATGATGCCTTCCAAGATGCGTTCGTTGCTTTGCATGATTTATTTCTGTTCGCGTGGCGAAGCGGGGGCTCCTCACCGCCTCCCAATTCATATCACTCTCGGCTAAAACGTCACCGGTCGCTCCGGCAACTCCTGAGCCGGTAGCGGTTCCGGTCGCTCGTATTCTGTAGTCGGCAATTCACTCGGCAGATCGATGCCAGCGGTTCGCAAAAAACCGGCCAACAGTGGGAAACCCGACTCGGTCAGGATCGACTCGGGATGGAACTGCAAGCCGACCAGCGGCAACTCTCGGTGGCGCAGCGCCATGATCATGCCGCTCGTGGTTCGTGCAGATATTTCTAGCGACTCGGGCAACGTCGCTTCATCAACAACCAGTGAGTGATAACGACTTACCTCGATCTCATCAGGCTGCCCGGCGAACACCCCACGCCCGTCATGTTCAATCAAAGACGTTCGCCCATGCACCGGCTCATCGGCCCGAATGACCTTCGCCCCCAACGCCTGGGCAATCGTCTGATGGCCCAAGCAGATTCCAAGAATCGGAAAGCGGTCGCCCAACTGCCGCACCAACTCCAGCGAACAGCCCGCCTCGTTCGGCGTACATGGACCAGGCGAAAGCACGATCGCCTGTGGCCGCGCCCGCTGAACCTCTTCGACGGTGACCGCGTCGTTGCGCACCACGCTCGTCGTCTGACCGAGTCGCCGAAAATAGCGAGCCAGGTTGTGCACGAAGCTGTCGTAGTTGTCGATGAGAAGAATCACGCTTTAATCGCCGTTTGTATGAACTGCGTCTCTTATGAAATGCATCGGCCGTTACTTCAATGCTCGCAGCATCCCTTCGGCCTTGTGCCAGGTCTCTTCGTACTCGGCTGCGGGATCGCTCTTGGCCACGATCCCGCCACCGACCGGCAGTTGCCACCAACCACGACCGGCGGTCACCGTTCTGATCAAGATACTCGTATCCATCGTCCCATCAAAGCCGATGTACCCGAGCGAACCGCAATACGGCCCTCGGGCGGTCGGTTCCGACTCGGCAATGATCTCCATCGCCCGCACCTTGGGGGCTCCGGTGATCGAACCACCGGGAAATGCCCCCCGCAGCAGGTCGACGGCCGAGGTCCGCTCATCGAGCGTGCCGACAATCGCGGAGACCAAATGCTGCACGTAGGCGTAGCTCTCCAGATGGCATAGCTGCGTCACACGAACACTCTCCGGCCGACAGACTTTCGACAGGTCGTTCCGCATCAGGTCGACGATCATCACGTTTTCGCTGCGATCTTTCTCGCTCTGCTGCAAGTCGTCGCCGGCGTAGAAATCGGCCTCCGGCAGCGACAACCTTCGTCGCGTTCCTTTGATCGGACGAGCCTCGACCTGTCGATCGCGCAGCTGCAAAAATCGCTCCGGCGAAGCACTGACAATCTGGAACTCGCCTAAGTCGAAGTAGCCGGCAAAGGGGGCCGCGTTTCGCTCCCGCATGCGAAGATACAGATCGAGGGCATGATCGCGCTCCGGGTGCAACAACCGCTGCGCGAAGTTGGCCTGAAAGATATCGCCGGCGTAGATGTACTCGATGATTCGCTCGACCGCTCGCAGGTAGCCATCGCGATCGAAGTTGCTTGAGAGCTCATCAGCGGCCGTGGTTGCAAACTGCGGGCAAGGGTCCGCCGCCGGTACGATTCGCTGGGGCGACTTCTTCGCTGAGTTTGCCGAGGAAGCAGAAGAAGTATCGAGCGGCTCGCCCTGTTCGATCTGTCGACGCACCGCCTCGGCCCGCTGTTCCGCACGAAGCCGGCGACGATCCGGATCGCTTTCGGGAAAACCGTGCGAGATGATCCACGCTTCGTCAGTCTGGTGATCGTAGGAGAGCACCACATCGTACAGGCCAACGGAGAGTGGCGGCACCTGAAACTCATCGAAGCGGCAGCGGGGCAAACTCTCCAATCCATAAGCCAGGTCGTAACCAAACAGTCCGGCGGCCCCTCCTTGAAAAGGCGGTAACTCGGCAACCGGCTGAGCTTCAAAGCCAGCCATCCGACGGGCCAACTCCGCCAGAGCATCGCTGCCGAGCGAATCGACTTCGACGTGCTCAAAGGGATCGGCCGCAATGAACGAATAACGCCCCAACTTCTCGTCGCGCTGAGCACTATCGAAGAAGACGCAACGCGGCCAGGCGGCCAAACGGCGAAAGGCTTCCACCGGTTCCGGCGCAGCGTCCAGCGGCACCACCACCGGCGGCGTTGTCGCAGCGTTACGTCGATCTGCCGATTCCGTCGTCACTTCTCTGGCTCATCTCTGTTCCGCGTTATCTGCTTACCTGAAACGATCTTCTACTCCGCATCATCCCGCTTCTTCGAGCGGCGTGGCAGGCGATGATGCTTCTCTTCAATCGTCAAATGCCCCCAGTCGAGAGCCTCATCCTGACAGTAATTCTTGTCGAGCGTCAGAGCCGTCAGGGCCTTGGCCATTTCAAAGCCGAGATAGAACGCATGACCCGCGTCGAGATTTTTCGGCTCCGCGGCCAACACCTCGTCAAACATCTTGAAGGGGTCGCGACCTTCGACATGCAGCCCACGGCTCAGCAGGTGCAGCTTGCCCGCCTCGGCGAAGATGCGAAAGTTGTTGTCCTTGATATCGGCCGCCAATCGTGAAAGTTCCTCTGGCCCGTACTCCGGCAGCCGCGTATCGCGAAGCGTGATCAACTGCGACTCCAGGTGCTTCGGCAATACCTGATTGCGGACCGCGTGATAAACGAGCCGGCGAGCCAGGTCGCACTCCCGCACCGACGAACGGGCCCAGTTGATCACCTGCGTCGTCAGTACGCTACGAATGCCCAACTCCTGACAAATGCCAAGTAGCATCACGTTCACGCCGGCCGAATCAACGTCGGTCAACTCGCTCAGGTTTCCGATGCCCATCATCATCTCGGCGTCCGGGTAACGCTCGCGAACTGTGAAGTAGCCGTGCAGACTGTCGGCAAAACCAAATCCGATCGGCGAGAGCACCGGATCAATTCTCAGTGGCACACCGGCGACCGCAAGCTTTTCGATCGTGTCGTCGAGTCCGCCCAACGTGGCCGGGTCATCCGGAATTACGACCACTTCACAGCCCCAGTCGGCCGCGGCGTCACGATTTGATCCATTCACCGACAATACCAGCTCCGCCCCGGCGGCGGTCGCAGCGGCAATCTCTTTTACATTCAAGCTATCGATTGAAACGCGGTGGCCCTCGTCGCGAAGGGCCCGCACCACGTCGCCGACTTCGTTCCAGGTCTCGCCCGGCGTACAACCAACGTCGATGATGTCGGCACCCGCGGCCTGCAAACGAGCCGCCTCTTCCATAATCGCCTGGCGAGTCCAAGAGGGCGCCAAATTGATCTCGGCCAGGATCTCAATATCGAAAGCCCCGTACTCGCTGGCGGCTCCCTTACGGCGACCAAAGAATTCTGGCAGTAGCCGCAGATCGCGCGGTCCGCGTTCGATCGGCAGATCGGTAATCGCGGTCAAAGGAGCAAGATCACCTTCGCAATAGCCAGGCAGCAAGATTCGCGTGGTATCGGCCGGCACTTGGATCTGCTTGGCAATCCACTGCGGCGTCATCAGTGCGGCCACGGTAATGCCCAGCACGTCGACGGTGTACTCAAAACCGACGTCGCGCGAAAGATCGTCGAGCATCGACTTGAGCGAGTGCTCGGCCAGTCGTCCGGTGACGAAATGGATCTTCTCGCCGGACATGCCGACGGCTGCGGTGGATGGGGTATCGCCACTCACGAATCACCTCGAGTCGCTTGCTCGAACGGCACCGGTACGAAATCCACCATTGACCGGCATGATTTGTCCGCTCACAAAACTGGCCGCATCGGAGGCAAGAAAATAAGCCATCGCCGCAACGTCTTCCGGTGTTCCCCAACGACCGACAAGCGACTCGCCGACCGCACGATCGTTCCAGTAGTCCGAAGCTTGATCGCCCCAAGCGGTGCGAATCCAACCAGGCGCGATGCAGTTCACGCGAACATCGGGCGCCAGCGATTGAGCCAGGCTTCGCGAGAAGGCCATGATCGCTCCTTTGATGGCACCAAACATCTCGCCACTGTCGCCTGCCATGCCTTGCTCGGCCTGATCCCAACCCATGTTCAAGATCACGCCTCGTCCGGCGAGTTTCATTTTCTCACCGACAATGCGCGAGAGCTGCATGGTGGCGGTCACGTCGACCTGCCAAAGTCGCTCAAGTTTCTGTTCGAAAGACCAGTCGGCCGCATCGCCAGTCAGCACATCAGCGCCGGCGTTGTTGATCCAGATGTCAATCGCCTCACCCCACTCGAACGCCTCGTGGACCAGACGCTGCCGCTGCTGTTCGTCGGCCAGGTCTGCCTGCAGGATGTGGGCGTCGACACCCAACGCGCGGATTTCGGCGGCGGTCACCTCGGCGGCGGGCATGTTCTTGCGAGCATGTACCAGCACACTCGCTCCGGCCGCCGCGAGCCGCAGCGCGATGGCGCGCCCGATTCCGCTCGAGGAACCGGTCACCACGGCCGTGCGTCCCTTCAGATCCCAGTTGTCGGCAGCATTTTCGGACATACGTCTTGAGCCCAATTACCTTAGAAATATCGAGTTTCGCCGTTCAATTCGCGGCAGTGAACAGATAGAGAGAATCAGCCGGCAAAGCGATTCAGTCGGCGGCAATCGCACGCCGATACTATAGTTATAGCTGTCTAGCAGCCCCGTTGTTAGTAACGCCGCCCCCATCAAGCTCCGAGGTAGTTACCCGTGAACGGCGAGTTTCGTGACAACCTCGACAAGACCGCCTTCATCTTCCGCGGTTACAACGTTACCAACCTGGGACGAACCCCGGAGCTGCTCGCCCACGCAGCCTACGGTCCGGTCATCTCCGTCCACCTCAAACAGGCCTCGGAGATCGCCTCTCAGGTGCTCGGCCGCAAGATCGACCTGGAAGATCGTGTTAAGAATAAGGAAGAGACCTCGCTCGACTCGTTCGCTGATGCGGTCGCCCTGATCATGGCCGTGGAGCTGGCCCAGATTGAGCTGCTCAAGAAGTTTTTCGAGATCGACTACGTCGTCTCCCGCATGGGGATCGGCTACAGTCTAGGCGAGGTGACCGCCTTGGTTGCCAGCGGCGTGTTCGACCTGGAGTCGGCCCTGCAAGTTCCGCTTTCCCTGGCGGACGACTGTGCGGAACTCGGCGAAGATGTTTCGATGGGCATCGTATTCACGCGCGAAGCGGCGCTTGACGTCGACATGATCAACCGGCTCTGCGTTGAGATCAATTGTCAGGGCTGGGGATTCATCGGAACCTCAAGCTACCTGTCGCCGAACTCGCTACTCGTTCTCGGTCAGGGTGACACGGTCGATCGGCTAAAGCGTCTGATCAAGGAGCGCCTGCCCAAGGGAGTTCACGTTCGCAAGAACCGCCATAACTGGCCGCCACTGCATACGCCGATCGTGTGGCAGCGAAGCATTCCGAATCGGGCGGCCGTAACAATTCACGAAGTTCCCGGCGGCTTTTCGGCACCTCGGCCAGCGGTACTCTCACTCGTGACCGGCAATGAAAGCTACAACGAGTACAACTCCCGTGAGATGCTTATTCGCTGGATCGACCACCCACAACGGGTTTGGGATGCGGTCAATCACACGCTCGGCGAAGACATCGAAACGATCGTGCACGTTGGTCCGGAACCGAATCTATTTCCGGCCACGTTTCGCCGCCTAAGCGAGAACGTGCAAGCACAACTCAGCGGCACATCGCCCAGCAGCCTTGGCCTACGAGTTGTCTCCGGCATGGCCCGCCGCCCCTGGCTCACGGCGATGCTCCCCTCGCAAACGGCCCTGCTACGTGCCCCCTTCTTGCGCCACATCATCTTGGAAGACTGGCTGCTGGAACAAGAAGTGGAGTAGTGGGTGGGGTGGGTGACGGAGAAGGCCAGTCAGCGCGATCCGAAACACTTGCCGACCGACACCAGAGCGACGACAATAACATCAGCCGCTTCGGTCCTGACGAGAAACGACAAAGACGCGGAAACGGAAACATCGGCCCTGAACAGTAAGAGGACGATCGCATGTCGACGGCCAAAGACTCTATGATCGAGATCATCGGACAGCAGCCCGATGATAGTAGTTACGACGAGATCCTTCGAGAGTTGGCCTATGCCCGCATGGTACAGCGAGGCCTGCAAGACTCCGATACTGGCGACACCGTCTCGGACGCCGAAGTTCGGGGAAAGATTGACTCGTGGCAAAAATAGTCTGGACACGGGCAGCCGTTGATTGTCTGGAACACATCCATGATTACATCGCCGCGGATCGACCTGATGCCGCTGGCGGAGGCGTCGCTGGAATCTATGAAAAGGTCCAGCTTCTGCGTAATCATCCTCTGATTGGGCAACGGTACGAACCGATTGCCGACCGACAGGTACGCGAGATTCTCTACGGGCATTATCGAATCGCCTATCTCGTAGCCGGCGAAACGCGTGTCGAGATCTTAGGTATATTCCACGCTGCCATGGATATTGAACGTCACCTTCATTGACGGGCGTTCGACGAATGCTCAACGTCTGTTCAATTCCCCCGACATTCGCACGACGCGGCTGCACGTCGTTTTGTTTGTTTTGAACCCGGTAGCTGTGGTAGGGTTGGTTTCTGTTGCTTATGGCTGCCTGGCTCTTGGCTGGGAGGGCGAAGCTCCCGCTGAGCCGTGGTAATGGTGCAAGTGGAGGCACCACTCCGCTTCACGCAGCACTGGTAGCAAGCTACTAGTGGCACACAACGTTCCGTTCTTTGACAACTTGGTTAGATAGGCTTGTGACCTGAGTCTTGAGACTTGATCCTGCCAGTCCACACGGCACCGCAGGACGGTACGTCCACTCGCGGAATAACGGCGGCTCGCTAGGAAGCTCGCCCTCCCAATGAAAGAGACTTTTTTGGCGTCGCGTGCAAATCGGGCGAAATTACGCTAAGGACTCGCAGCCAAAAGAGTTGCGGTAAAACTGGCGGCCAGCCGCCAATGACGCAACTCAAGCCGCGACAACCACTTGGAGTTTTTTCACCCCAACCCCATATTCCTGCATACAGCAAAAAAAGTCGGCGGCTCTCTCACCCGTTACGAGCGCGGAGTGGCTTTCACACCCGACGTTACTCGGCCAACTTCACGCGGTAGCAGGCCATCTCCTGGTCGTTTCGCACCAGCAGTCGATCGCCCACCAAGACCGGATAGTTCCAAGTGCGTGCAGAGAGCGGCGAGAAGCGGGCCACCTCTTCGTGCTTCTCCGGATTCACATTCACCAGGGCGACATCACCCGACTCGGCCTGAATCAAAAGGTGGTCGCCAATCAGCACAACTTGCCCTTGCCCGTAATCGGCCCGCGTCTTCCACTTTCGCTTGTGATTGTCGACATCGATGCACTCAAGCAGTCCGTCGCTGAGCCCATAGGCATAACCGCCGCGGAACACGGCGTTGGTGAACTTCGTCTTCATCAACCGCTTCTCTCGCCACACGTGCTCCGGCCGCGAGGGAATCTGACCAGACTCGTCAGGCGTAAGATCGATCACCACGGAACCCATGGCGTAGCCCTTGGACGCGAAGACATGATTGTCCGTAAGGCGAACCACCTGGGCCACGTTCGGCATATTGCCTGGCCAGTCGTAGCTCCAGATCGCCTCGCCGGTGTCGGCGTTGTGGCCGACAACATGAGCGGCTGTGAAGATCAGGATCTGCCGCACCCCGCCAACGGTCGCCAGTTCCGGTGAACCATAGCTGGCATTCTTGTCGCCCGCTCCGCGCCAGACCGGCTCACCAGTGACTTTGTCGTAGGCGAGCAATACGGCATGCGGCCTCGTAGTCTTGTCGGCGTCACCTTGGTCGCCACCGGAGACGACGACATTGCCGTCGACGATGAGCGGGGAACCACTTATTCCCCACAGCGGAATTTCAGCGTTGTTGTCCTTCAGCACACTGTGCGACCAAAGTTCCTCGCCGGTATAGAGGTCGAGGCAGTTGAGCACGCCCGTCGCCCCCATCGTGTAAACTCGCTCCTGGTGGATGGTTGGCGTCGACCGCGGACCATTGCCGCCGAGCGACGAGGTGAAGTGCTCGCCCTGGTCGAGGTGACGCCACAGCAGCTCGCCCGTCTCAAGATCGAAGCAGGAAATCGCTTCATCCGAGCCGATCTGCTCCTGCGTAATCGCCACGTGACCAATCACGGCGAAGCTGCTAAACGCCTCGCCCAGCGGTCGCCGCCACAGTTCTTCTGGTGGATGGGCAGTCCAATCGGGATTGAGCCGAGCATCGAACACCGGCTTTCGTCCGGGTCCGAGAAATTCAAGCACGTCGTTAGCCCGCTCGCCGTTGCCTGCCAGTTCACGGAGTCGCTGGCCCTTCGCGTCGGTCGATTGCTCGGCCTCGGCATTCTCAACAACCGTCGCCGGAGCGGCTCCAACCAATGATAACACCCAGCCGCGCGGTGCGATTAGCGGCAACATATTGCCGTCGTAGCCGCGAATGTGAAACACGGCGACCGCTGCTAGCAGCAGCAAGACCGCCAATGCCGTGATTCGCTTGCACATCGGCATCGAGATGTTCGAGCGGAAGAACAGCCACACGGTCAAGGCAACGATTGTGGCCAGAATGATCACGCCGGAACCGACCACTCGGTGCCAGCCTTGAATCAGATCATCAAACGGCACGGCAAACAACGTAATGACCAGCACCGGGCAGAGCACGGTGATGATGACCGCAGGCCAAAGGCGTATTGGTCGAGGGGAGTTCGAGCTGCTGCTATCACTCGCGACGGAATCCTGAGTGTCGGCCATTCCGCTGTCCTATCGGTTCCTTCTGGCTTGCTTGCTCTCGCACACGGCATCTGGCGCCGGCGACCTCCATCGTATCTTAGCCAGCTTCCTGCGGTCCACACTTATCCTGCTCCCACCGCCGGCATCGGCCCCAGGTAATGCGAGCCGCCCACGGTGTCCGGCGAAAATTCTCAAATCGATGACTTGCCAAGGTCGAACGGTGGCGATAGAATTCGGGCACAACCTGGGATTTGCGGCCGCTTGCAGCCAGAACCTGCTAAAGAGCCAAAGTCGTGTTTCGAACGTGAATTGTTCGATTCGACTGCACCAAAGAGGTGCTTCGAGACGCGACGAAGCCATTCTGACAGTGCAAGCCGCGGAGGAACATTTCGGTTCCGAACGCGGTTTTTTTGTGGGTGGTCGCTTCCCTTCATCAACTTTTGAAGGAATAGGATCGACCGATGGCCCACGATTATCAGCCACTGCAACCGAATCACTTGGACCTGGAGGACAAGGGTTTCTCGACCCTCGCAGTCCACGCTGGCGAAGATCGCCAGAAATTCGGCAATTCGCTCACCGATCCGATCTTCTGCACGTCGACGTACACCTTTGCTAATACGCAGGCGGTGATCGACTTCGTCGAGCAGAACCAGCAGCGAGAGGAATACGGTCGCTACGGCAACCCTGGCGAGAAGTTCGTTGAGCAGAAGCTGGCGGCACTCGAAGGGGGCGAAGAAGGCCTGCTGTTTGCCAGCGGAATGGCTGCCATCGTGGGCCTCGTGATGGCGAAGCTCAGCGCCGGCGACGAAGTCATCTTCTTCGACGAATGCTACCACCGCAGTCGCGAGTTCTGCGTCAAACAGCTGTCCCGCTTCGGCGTCGTTACCAAGCAGGTCAAATCGTGCGACTACGATGCCATGGCCGCTGCGATTACCCCAGACACCAAGCTACTGATCAGCGAATCGCCGACGAACCCACACATGAGCGTTGTCGACTTGGAGCGTTTCGCGGAGCTCGGACGAGAATTCGGCGTCGAAACGGTTATCGATGCTACGCTTGCCTCGCCCTACAATTTGCAGCCGATTGCCGCGGGCGTGGATTACGTTCTGCATTCGGCGACCAAGTACCTGGGCGGTCACAACGATCTGCTGGCCGGCGTACTCATCGGCAGCCACGAACAGCTCGCCGATGTCCGCAAGCTTCGCGGCATCATGGGAGCGGTCTGTTCGCCGCACAACGCCTACCTACTGTCGCGTGGGCTCAAGACCTTTGAACTGCGGATGCAGCGGCACAACGAAAACGGACTCGCGGTGGCCGAATTCCTGAACAACCATCCTCGTGTCGACCATGTCTACTATCCCGGTCTAGCTTCGCACCCACAACACGAGGTGGCTAAGCGGCAGATGCGAGGGTTTGGTGGTCTGGTGACCTTCACCATCAAGGACGCTGATTGGAGAGAAACCGCGAACGTCGTCGACGGGGTGAAGATCCCGCGAATCGGCCCCAGCCTGGGCGGGCCCGAATCGCTGATCGAGCAGCCGCTGGTGATGAGCTATCTGAGCTGTACCCCTGAAGAGCGTGCCAGCTTCGGAATCCACGACAATATGATTCGCCTCTCCTGCGGGCTAGAGAACGCCGAGGACCTGATCGACGATCTTCGCCGGGCGCTGGAGGAACCGGTAATAGCTGCGGGCCAGGTCGAAGACAGCGAGCCGTCCGAACAGCGTGTTGAGGCGGCGGTCCATGGCGGTGTCTCCGGCAGGACTCTTCCCGCGAATACCACGGTCGCGATCAGCAGCATTCCCCGCTAGGTGAAACGAGAATCGCGAGACACTTCTCCTCGTCTCACCAGGCGAAACTAACGTTCGCGCCGGGCGGCGTACCGTCGGCAAAACCGCCTAGCATCGCCGGCAGTGCGCGCACTCTGCTGCCGGTGGGCGAACGCTTTGCGGCAAGCTCTCGACCTTTCTATGAGGATCGCATCGAGCGCGTGGCAGCATTCCTCTGCGCAGAGCCGGATGACGGCCGCCACCGGCACGCCCGGCGTAACTCTTCGTTTTCCAGCAACTTGCGTTGCTCCATTGGCGGCAGCGTTAGGGCCGGTCGGTGCTTGCACCGCTACTCGCGCGGCCCGTGCCGATGGGACTCTGGGAAAAGTTTGCCAGTCGAAACGATTTTAGCGGAAGTTCCGGTCGTCCTGGTTCCGATACCTAGGTTGCGAATAAGTAATCCCGGTTCTGCGTACGCCCTTGTGGTGTGGCCATTCGAAGGAGTGTCCTTTGTCGGAAGCAGGAACTAGTGACCGAGGCATCGGCAGCCGGGAATGCGATTGGGCAAGCACAGGGGGTGCGAAGCCTTCGCTTCCGCAAAGCCTAAGACTCAGGAAGGTATAACGATGAACTTCTTTCCGCGATTGCTCACAAGAATTGCCCTCGGCAGCTTCGGCCTGTCGCTGTTGATGATGGGTACGACGGCCCAAGCGGCCGGCGAACTCCAGTGGCGCAGTGCCGGCCAGGCCAGCACCCAGCATCTGGCCCCGCCGCAGAACGGCAAGGTCAAGAATCCGCTTGCCCAGCGTTACGCCACCAAGAAGGTCGCGACCAGCGGCAACACCAAGATCGCTCAGACTTCGGCGACCGCCCCAGTAGAGGGTACCACTGCCAAACGAACCACGATCAAGCGAACGTCGGCCAAGACAACCTCGAAGAAAACTTCGGGCGTTCGCCAGGCCGCTGTCTACACGCCCACGTTGCGTCAGGCTGCTCCTTGGCAACAACGTAAGCAAGCCAGCTTTGGAATGCCTGGCGTACGTATGGCCAAGAACACCACAGGCGGCGTTTCACGAACACGGACCGTTTCGGACGGCGAAATCATTATGACGCCGGAAGCCGAAGAGCACCTCGGCGACGCCTTCCACGAATCGTCCTGCAGCAGCTGCAGCGACGGCTCCTGCGGTGGCTGCGATTCCTGCAGCGGTTGTGGCTCGTGCGGCGACACGTCGTGTTGCTTCCCGTTCATGCTCCCTTCGCTCGATAACATTACCGTGTTCGGTGGTCCCGAAGGCTTCAAGGGCCCGGCAGACGCTGGTGAAAACGGCAACTTCGGTTTCGGTGTCGGCTTGAACCTGGCCGGTCCGCTGTGGGAGTGCCAGAAGATCGGTTATCAACTCGGTGGTCGCTACACTAGCTCGAACTACAACGGCACGACCCTCGGCGGCACCTACGATGGCGACGATCGTTCGCAAACCTTTGTTACGGCCGGTATCTTCCGCCGTGCTCAGAGCTGCTGCCCATGGCAGTGGGGTATCGCCTACGACTACCTGCGTGACGATTACCACTACGAAGCGAACCTGTCGCAGCTCCGTATTGAGTTGAGCCGTCACGCCTGCTGGGGTAACGAACTCGGTGTGCTCGTGATGCAGCGAATCAAGCGAGAGAACGGCCTCGTCTCTCGACCGCTCGGCACGATCGACATCGAATCGGAGAATCAGTACCTCTTCTTCCTCCGCCGTCGCTTTGACAACTGCGGCGAAGGTCGACTCTGGGGTGGTGTCTCCGGCGACAGCGACGGAATTGTCGGTGGCGACTTCCGCATGGCACTGAACAGCAGCCTGGCTCTGGTCGGTGACTTCAACTACCTGTTCGCCGAAGGTGATTCGAGCGTCGCTCAACAAGAAGACTCCTACTCGATTGGCCTGAATTTGGTCTGGCATCCTCGATGTCGGGCCCGCGAAGCCGGCTCGAATCCGTTCCGAGCACTGTTCAACGTGGCGAACAACTCCACGCTGATGACTCGCCGGCAGTAACGTTAACCATCGCAGCCTGAGCACCGGCGAAGCATCCACCTTCGCCGGTGCCCTGCGATTTGATCGGCGGCCTTTTCCCAGCTATCCCAGCTCGGCGACCGGACGCCAAAGACAATTCAACTCGACAGCGAACGAAGCATCGATATCCTGGCGACGATCAAGTCGCCCTCAGGGGGGAAAATCATGTTCGAATCCAAGCCACTGCGGCTTGTCGCCAGCGGTCTATGTAGCGTCGGCCTATTCGCGCCGACCCACATGACCGAGGCAGCCACACCCGAAACGCCCGCTGGTAGTAGCATCCGCACGAACCAACCGACGAAGCAGATCAGCGAAATCCGCGACGTCCAATTGCTTGCTGACGGGACGCTCCGTGGCCAGTTCGTGACCAACGCCAACGAACCACTCGCCCAGGCTCCCGTCGAGCTCCACTTGCAAAATCGCCTGGTCGCCAAGACCACAACCGACGCTGAAGGCAATTTCAAGCTCGAGAACGTCGAAGCTGGACTTTACCGACTGGCCGCTCCAGAAGCCGACAAAGTCGTCCGCGTTTGGAAGGCAAATGCCGCTCCGCCGGCCGCCCATAATTCGGTTCTGTTGGTTGCCGACCGAGAGGCCATCCGTGGCAACTTCGGTGAAATCGGCGGCGGCATCCTCCGCTGGTCCGAATGGAAATCGGGCGTGGTGGCAGCAGCCATCATCACAGGTGCAGCTGTCGCCCAGGGATACCGCCAACGCGACAAAGACTCGGGAAGCTAACGCCTGCCGCTCACTGGCGGCGTGTGACCCCACCCGCCGAGCGGCAAAGTGGCTCTAGCTCGACTTCCAGCCGGCGCCCTCTTCTCCGTCCAAGCGGAGCGTCAAGCATTTGGCGCTGCCGCCGGCCTTGAGAAACTCGTCGAGCTCCGTCGCGTGGGTCTCAAAACCGAGCGATTGCAATTCTGCATGCAGCTTGGGGCAGCCGGTGTTCGTGATCACGTGACGATTGATCACGACGGCATTGCAACAGAATCGTCTGGCCTCGTCTTCTTCAGCCGTGACGAGATCGTCAACCGTCTCGTTCATCACTCTCCGCCCATACGCATCGAGCGCCCATGGGAAATAGATCGCACTCGTGGTATCGAGCGGACAAAAGCAAGTGTCGATGTGATAAAAGAACGGGTCGACCAGCTCTAGCGGAATGACTCGCACGCCCAGGCTCTCGCCAATTTCCTGCAGTCCACCAGCATCGCTGCGCAGCCGATAGCCGGCAAACAGCGTGTCACCACAGAACAGAGCGTCGCCAGCCCCTTCGAAGTAAGCGTCGCCCGGCGGCGGCTCCGCGCTAAAACCGTTGGCAGTTAGCCACCGGTGGAAGTGCTCCTCTTCGCCCTGGCGTTCGGCATGACGAAAGCGAGCCACGATCGCGCGATCGCGATAGATGAGTGCGGCGTTAGCCGTAAAGACCATGTCAGGCAGGCCTTCGACCGGATCAATTACGGAAACCTGGGCACCCACTGACTCGATTAGCGACCGCAGATTCTGCCACTGCTGTGCGGCCAGGTCGGTGTCGACCTGCTGGGCTTGATCCATCCAAGGATTGATCTCGTACTGGATCTGATAAAAGTCGGGCGGGCACATCAAGATGCGCGGCTGCGGTGAACTCAACTGCTGATTCCTCTCTAGGGCGATTCCTTCCCATGCCACATCTTCCGGCAACCGCTGGCCACGGTCCCTACACGAACGCGGCTGATTTGCAGCTACTCGGCGTCTGCTGCTTCCAGCGACTCAACCTCTTGCACCAATACTCGCAAGAAAGGCTCCACGTCGGTCACCAATCCTACGGTCTGGAAGGATCCACGATCGCTGAGTTTGATCACCGTCGAGGGATTGATATCAACACAGACGACCTTCACCCAGGCTGGCAACAGGTTACCAACCGCGACCGAGTGCAATGTGGTGGCAATCATCAAGCAGAAGTCGACGTCGCGAACTTTTTCTCGCATCTGATTCTGGGCTTCCAGGGCATCGGTGATGACGTCCGGAAGTGGGCCGTCGTCGCGAATGCTGCCAGCCAGCAGAAAGTCGACATTGTGCTTCACGCATTCATACATGATGCCCGAGGTCAGCACGCCCGTCTCCACAGCGTTCGCAATTCCACCGGCACGTCGCATGCGGTTGATGGCCCGCAAGTGATGTTCGTGCCCTGCTTCGGCAAGCAATCCCCGGTCGAGATTGACGCCTAAGCTCGTGCCGAACAACGACTGTTCAATATCGTGTGTCGCCAGGGCGTTCCCGGCGAAGAGCAAGTCAACGTAACCACGTTCAATCAGCCGGCACATGTGCTGACCGCTTCCGGTATGTACGATCGCCGGACCGCCAACGATGAGCGTCTTACCACCTTCCTTGCGATGTCGGTACATCTCGTGAGCGATCTCTCGCACCGCGGCACCCTTCGGCTTTTCGGTCGAGACATTGCTATTCATGAACTCGAACACCTGTCCTTCGTGCTCGCGCTGATGTGGAATGACACGAACGCCGGAATGCCCAATGACGATCGGCATGCCTGCCTTTACGTCCATCATCGGCACGCAGCGAGGCACGATCTTGCCGTCGACTTCTTCCGCCACGATACCGCAATCCATCTCCTGCTCGTGGACTTCGACCCAATCGTTGTCGATGCGAATCTCGGTCTTCTGATTCGTGGTCGCGTAAAAACCTTCCGGAAAGGCTTGATCCATATCGGCAGTCGTGCGGCGACAATCTTGAGCGTGCGTTGGCGTCGCTCCATGATCGCTGATCTGGGCCAGAATATCGGCTAGCGCATCGGCCGTTTCGGCCCGCACATCGATGACCGCGTAGCTCGGATCGTGTCGACCTTGGCCGACGTTGATTCGTTTGATGTCGAAGGCGCCGCCACTGGTGGTGATGGCATCGAGAATCTTGGGCAACAGAAGACTGTCGATGATGTGACCGCTGGCCTCGACCTCTTCTACAAACTCAAACTGCTGGGCACCGTCATTCGATCCGTTGCCATTGGTGGCGGCAGACATAAATCCGAAACTCCTGAATAAAGCAATCGAGCGAAACGTCAAACTTACGCGAAGCTCGACCGCTGAAATAGCGATCGCCTATTTGCCAATGGCGACGATTGTACCTCGCCAACGATTCGAGCGGCAATAAGGCGCCAATTGCCGCTTCACTTATCCTAGCTTCACCTTTTCTACTTGTTCGCTTGTCCCGGCTTCACATTCTTGATCTGCAAGTCACGCAGCGCCGCGGAAGTGTACCACGTGGCTATTCCTAGCGGTCGCATCGGCTCCTGCTCCCACCAGATGTCGTAGCGATGCTTGTCCGTCTCGACTTCGAGCATCGATTCGCCGTCGATCCAAGCTTGAATTTTCTTCTCCGTCACAAGCAGACGGATTGCATACCACTGATTGTCTTTGAAGTCCTTGAAATTCGAGACGTGGTTTTCAGACGCGGGAAGGCTATCGAGATTCGACAGGCCGACCACGCCGCCCCCCCAACCTCCGATAATGAGCGTGCAAAATTCGTCACGCACCGGGAACGTCAGTCCACAAAAGAAGTCCCCGCCCCCGGTCCGCATCGCGTCCAGTTTGATCTCGTAGTTGATCGTGGGCATCTTCGTCGTTCGCACGATGCCGGTTGCGGGATTGCCCATGCCAAGCTCGATGCGCCCCTTGCCGGCCTTGCCATTTCCCGCCTTAGGTCCAGCGGCCTTCGCCTGGTGCACGATAACCTTACCGCTGTTGGCAAAGTCCGCTTCGTCGGCCACTTGCCAACCAGCGAGCGAACGACCATCGAAAAGCTTCTTCCATGGCATCTGATCCCGCGGCCGCACCGGATTCCGCGGCCCGACCTGGGCCTCGGCTCCGCTCGCTTCCTTGGCCGCAACCTGACATGCATTTCGGACCGGCGCACGACGAAACAAACGAGCTCGCTTTCCGCCGGTGCGGGACGCCGCCTGCGTCTCGCTCCGTCCATCGCCCAACAGCAGCAACGCCATGGCCAAAAAGATCATCACGAGACTTGGTCGCCTGAGAGCGTTTCGTTTCATCGGAGTGAGATCTCCTTCACTTTCCTTTTTGTGTTTCAGTCATCCGAATTGGCGTGCATAGTGATGGCGTACACAGCAACGATCTCTCCATAAGCAGTCTACCAGGCAAAGCGTCGATTAGAGGGCCGAAACGTATAGTAATCCTCCCCACGACGCCTGGCGAAGGCGTCATTCTGCCGCCAGGGAAACGCCCAGATCACCCGTCGGAAGCGTCAGCCCCTTAATCTACCGAACAAAAGGAGCTACCTTTCCAAACGTTCACCCAAACTCGTATACTTACATGCTTGGTTTTGGCGGTAAATGCCCGCCCATTGCAGCGGCCAGCGAGCCTCCGTTTCATCTTCGAGTGACGGCTCCATCGCCGGCCGCCGGCATCCTGACGCATGCCGCGATCGGTGCGAACCGGCCGAAACCTCCAAACAGCACACACAGTCAGCAACGAACACCGCGCCAGCGATCTCACACCGCCGGCAGCGAGATAGAAAGTTCCCCCATGAGTGATGACAAGAAGAAATCCGGTCACTGGGATTCCTTGGCCGAGGACCTTGGAGCCGATGCGAATGAGAACGTCCTCGCCCAACCCGAAGTAACTGCGGACGCGGATTACGACGCGCCGATCGAAGGCAAGGAATCGCAGGCAAAGATGCCAGAGCGACCGGCGACCAGCTGGGGGGACCTGACCAGCTCGTTGGGAATCGAAACCTCCGACGTTCCGCCCCGCGCCGATGAGCCAACTGCGGAAGAGATCCAACCCGCCGCCTCGGAGTCGTCTTCGGTCGAACCTCCCTCCCTGTCCGAGTCGCCGGCAGTGCCTGAATCATTCGGTGCCGATATTCCCGTGGAACCGGTAGACGATGCGACGGCTGAAGAAGAGACGTCCGGAGAAGCTGATGTGGAGGAGGCCACCTCAACTGTCAGCGACACGGCAACTTCGGATGCCTTGGAAGAAACTGTTGCCACGGCGTCCGAAGAGTCCTCGGAAGAGAGTGAAGAACGCCCCCGACGTCGACGTCGTCGACGTGGTCGCGGCCGAGGACGAGGACGTGCGCGTCGCGAAGAAGAAGCCGCCACGGAAGAAGAATCCTCCAGCAGCGGTGAGGGATTTGCTGCCGAAGTTGCTGACCTCGAGTCGTCTGTTGAGTTTATCGGCGGAGAATCTGAGGTAGACAATTCTGACGCCGAGGACACGTCGGAAGAGACGGTTGTCTCGACCGAAGAGTCGGAAGAAGCTGCCAGCGACCAGGAAACAGAAGACAAGGAAAAGGAACCCCGTGGGCGTCGTCGACGCCGCCGACGGGGTGGTCGTCGCGGCCGCGGATCGAAGTCGGCCGCGAGCGAAGACTCTGAAGAAACGACCAGCTCTGAAGACTCTGGCGATGAAACGACCGCCAGTCGTGACCAAGACGCAGAGGCCGACGACATCGACGATATCGCCATTGCCGACGATGACGCCGAGAGCGATAGCAACGACGACAAAGCGTCACCGAAGAAAAAGACGTCCCACCGCAATATCCCCACCTGGGAAGAGGCGGTCGGAACACTCGTCACCAAGAATCTGGACGCTCGCAGCAAGCAGCCCAAAGAAAGTGGCAGCAAGGAAGGCCGTGGCGGTCGAGGCCGTGGTGGGCGTGGCGGGCGAGGACGAGGCGGCCGTGGACGCGGTGGCCGTGGTCGTAGCGGTCAGGAATCCAGTAACTCCGGCAGCGGCGACAAGTAGACGCCCGGCTCAAGAACCTGCGTTTGCGACAAACAGCCGTCGAAGCGCACCGAATACGACCCAACGGCCTGTCGGGCGCCCTACGGTTTCTCGGGCCCCTACGGTCTTTCGGGATTGGTCTCTTGCTCCGTCAAATTCCAGATGTAGATCTTTCCGCGCATTTGGATGTTGGCACGCGTGCCTCGCCGCGAGTCGGCTCCTCCCGTGCCACGTCCCGTTCGATGGTCCGTAATCAGGACCTCTCCGTTCTCCGAGAGCATCATCCCAGTCAACGTCTTCTGCGGTAACTTGATCTCGTGCGACCGATCTCCTGAATCAACATCGGCGATATCGATACCTCGACTGCCGCGGCTGTAAGCAACCCGACGCCCGTCGCCCGACATCGCAGCTGTTCCCTTCTTCAGCTTCGTGCGAAAAAGTTCTTTTCCATCAGCCACACTTAGAACGAAGAATTCCTGCTGCGTTCGCGCCGCCATTCGGCCACCGCCCGTCGACAAGGCGGAGACGTTTGAGAACGGATACTCATTGGCAGGAATCGTTACCTTGGATTTTCCTCCCCGAATACGACGACGACGAACCTCACCATTGGCCATAATTGCAACGAGCGACTGGCCGTCGCCCGAGAACGTCAACCTCGTCACATAGTTCTTGCCACGGCCCCGCGCCCCTTGCGAGCTCGTTTGCCTGCCCCCTCGAGGAACGCCACCGCCACTGCGAAGCGTCTGCACCTGGTTGCCACCGACCTTCCAAAGCAACATGTCGAAACCTCGTTCGATGACCAGATGCTTACCGCTTGGTGAAAACGCCGCGATCTGAAAAGGTACCGCACTGCTTGTGACGCCGTCGATCATGTCACGAACTCCCTGGGGAATTCCGGCGGGAGCGCGGGGCTGGGGAATCCCCGGCATCGGTATCGCACTTGGCAGTTTGATTCGCATCTCGAAGGACCGACCAGCAAGGTCCCACAAACCTAGCTGGCCAAGCATCGACACGGTCAAGAGCTTCTTCCCATCGGGAGAGAACGCGAGCACTTGCTCGGGAACCAACATCTGTTCGCGCCGCATGACTGCGACCACCTTGCCGGTTCTCGCGTCCCATAACTTGATGACATTTCCAGCATCGGAAGTGATTCCCGCCGCGAGAATACGCCCGTTGGGTGACAACAGCGGGCCCAAATACGCGGGCAAGAATCCCCCCCGCCCGGAGACGACCATCTCGCGATTGCTGATCTCCAGCTCGGCGACCGGTTCGACCGCCACGGCCACTGGCGGCAAGATCAACAAACACAAAACCACCGCCAACAACCCCAGCCCCCCTTCTCTCTCACGACTCAGGAGACGACATCCCGCTGCCCGCAGCTCAACTGTCTTCATCGTGCGGCTCCCATCGAAACCGAACCTGATACCCAGCTCGACCACCGTAACGCGAACGAAATCCTAATGAATATCGTATGCCACTACCAACAATATTCCCCAAATGCCCGAAATTGGCGATTTCAATTAGGCATTCAATAGCGCTCGCCGTGGCCGCCAGGCACTCACTATCGACGTGCGGGCGGCATAGCAATACGCTGTACGGCAATCAAACACCTCCCTTGACGCCAATACTCAAATTCAACTGGCTCACTCCCACGAGTCATTCCCTGCGGCAACCCACACATGATCTACCTCTACCTGTCACTTGCTGTTGTTGCCGGGATCATCGCGGTCGCTCTGATAACCGCTTGGCGAATCATGGTCTGGATGCCAGGTCGGTCTTTTCGCGGTCAACTTCCTCCGCTCGACGAGCGAGAGAAACGCGTTCGTGACCGTCTGCGTAACGACCTTCAGCGGCTCTCCGGCGACATCGGCCCACGCAACGTTTCACATCAATATGACGGTTTGCTAGCCGCCGCCGAGTTCATCGAACAGTCACTCGTCGACGCAGGCTACGAGACCAGTGACCAAGCGTTCGACGTCGACGGCCAAATAGTCCGGAACATCGCGGTGGATATTCAAGGCTCGACTCGTCCGGACGAAGTTCTCGTTGTCGGCGCCCACTACGACACAATCCCCAATTGCCCCGGGGCCAATGACAACGGCTCAGCCGTCGTCGCCAATCTAGCTCTGGCAAGATCCTTCTCTCCTTCAAATGGAGCGGCACCGCCCGAGCGGACCATCCGCTTCGTTTTCTTCGTCAACGAAGAGCGACCCTACTACGGGACCGAATCGATGGGCTCGCTCCGTTATGCCCAGAAGTGTCAAGCGGACGGGGACAAGATTATTGGCATGATCTGTCTGGAAACGATCGGCTATTACAGCAACACGCCGGGTAGTCAGCGGTACCCCACACGGTGGCTCGGCTACCTTTACCCGACCACGGGAAACTTCATAACGGTGGTCGGCAACATCGCCTCGCGCCGCTTCGTTCACCAGGTCATTCGTGGGCTACGACGCACCGCGATTCCTTCCCAAGGCATGGCCGCACCACATCTTCTGAAAGACATCTTTCGCTCAGATCATGCTTCGTTTTGGCGATGTGGTTATCCGGCACTGATGATCACCGACACGGCCAACTTCCGCTACGCTCATTACCACACGCCGGAAGACACCGTCGACAAGGTCGACTTCCAAACACTCGCCCGCCTAATCTCAGCGATAGAAGCAAGCGTTATGGAAGTGGCCGGCGGCGAAACTGCGGATTCTCCATAGGTTTTGGCCGCTCATGTAAAGGCTGCAATCGCCAGTTCAAACGCGGGAACAAATTCAACGGCGGCTGTGGATTCGTTCTTCGTCGACACAAAACTGCGACCGCCTCGCGTCTCCCGATTGTGAAAGAAAACTTAGACGTCCTGACAATTCCAAGCGCAAGCGGCATGCTAGCACTGGCCAGCTCAAACTCGCGGTCATTACTTGGCACAGAACATGCACCGCTGCTAGCAACGTGTCGCCACGGGTGCGGCACATTCCGCTGCCCATGCCAAACAGGAGGAAAACGATGCGAGTCTATCTGCTATCCGCGGTGCTCGTTTGCTGGATCCTTCCCTCAGCAACCGAGGGCGGCTGAGGCATCGGCGGTTGCAGCCCCCAGTTCGGTGGCTACTATCCCCAATCGTACGGCGCTGCACAGTCGTACGGCGCTGTGCAGTCGTACGGCGCTGTGCAGTCATACGGCGCGGGGCAGATCTACTCCGGCAGCAACGGTTACTACGTCGAACAGCCACGTGGTTATCGCGTGGTCACAGAAGGTTCCGCGCAACCGACTCGCACACAAGGCTCGAGCAGTTCCACCCGCGTTCGCGGTGCGTCTGCCACCAAGACAGCATCGAGCAGCAAACGCAAGTCCAAGGGCGTTCGCCACTACGTTCGCTGCGGAAGTCTGGGACTTCAAACAAAAGACGGAGAAGAGCGGCCAGCGCTGGAGGACATTCCATCGGTTAGCGATCGCGTTGCGGCCCGTTAGTCGCCGAGCAATTGCAGTGCCTGTTGCCGTCGCTCTCTGTCCGGATCGGTGACGGACGGTTGTCTTTGAATTCGCTGCACGTAATCTTCCGGCAGCCGATGTTCTTCTGCCCCCGCGATGACGAAGCGATGGTACCACGCGTACGGTCTAAGTGAGCGGTCAATCGCGGCTTCTTCGGCCACGTAGATGCTGACCTCAAGCTCACCTCCCTCAACACAGACCACTGCGAGCTCGCTGTTATATGCTCCCTCGTACTTGTCCAGCGTTTGCTTCTCGCTGCGATGCATGGCAAACACCACTCCCCACACGCGATCGCTACTTTGGCCCGTGAAGGTGGCGTCCGCTTTGGCTGATCCGTCCGCGCCACGCTTGTGAAACGTCAAACGACGCTCCCTGACGTAGCCCGTCGTAAGCGGTCGAGCCCCCGCCACACGCTGCTGGATCCGAGTCGTCAACATATTGGAGCCATAGGCGAAGACGTAAACGGTCGACGCATCCTTCGCTCGCTCGAATTGTCCCTCTGGTCGCGTCACCTGTTGCCTCGACTTCAAGATTCACTCTAGCTTTGCGCAGGACCGCCAAAGCCTTCCCAAAGAGCCCCATTCTACGCTAGTCGCCTTGCCATGGAAGGCGAACCCTATTTCAATTTCGCTGGCATTTATGTCTTTGCCCGCCAACGAAGAAAGGCCACATCGCCCACCGTCGCCATCAGCAACCCGACACTTAGGCAGACCACATCGCTGGCCATGAACGTGGTGCCGAGTAGGAAGCCCATCGCGCGATTCTTCCGCAACTGGCCGAGCCAGGGCCAGTCGGCCAGCTGCAAGAATTCGAGTCCGTAGACGCACACCGCCGCGAGCAGCAAGATGCGCCACGTGGCGGCCTTCGGCATCAGAACCGCGAAGCTGAGAAAGAACATCACGGCCCACAACGTGTCACCCCCGTAGAGCCGGACGAACTCCGGCAGCGGCGCCGATTCGCTTCGGGTGAACAGACCGAGCGGGATCACCAACGCAAAGACGGTAAGATAAAGCAAGCGAGGGCGAACTGCAGCGGCGGTCGACATAGACGCATTCTACACAAACGAAGGGGGCCGCGGCGTCGGCACGAAGACGCCAGTAGTCCTTCGTTCGCGCCTTCAAATTTTTCGCAACACGTCGCCCTGGCGAATTACGCCTGGCTCAATCACCTTGGCATTGATGCCGCGCAGGTGAAGTTCCCGGCCGACGGGCGAGTTGACAAACTTGAGCGCCGCCGCGCCGAACCGCTCGCGGAACTTGGCACAGCCTAAGTGAGGCTCGGCCGTGACTTCGATCACGGCGTCACCAATCACCAATCGCGTCCCCGGCGGCACGTTCTCTTCGCTAAGATCGAGGTCGACGTAGAATTGGTCGCCTGCCAGAGGCCAGCGATCGCGCTCGATTGCCACCGCATCCGCTGCGCGGGCGTTCATCAGAGTGAGCTGCGTTTCAACATAGGCGGAACCGTCGGGCGTCATTTTACTCGGCCTGGCGATCCAGTTGTCGCCCAGCAAACCTTCGGCAACGGTCAGCTCGCCTTCGGCGAGCACCTCACGCTCGTCTTCCGCCGGACGACCAACGATCAGCTCAACCGTGCCCTGCTCCGACGGGGCCTGGCGAATGTGGTCGAGTACCGCTTCGAGTTCTGCTTCCGTGCGATGTGTCATTGTTGCCGTTCACTCCAAGATCCCCAAAAAGTAGCTGTCGGTATGTCATCATAAAATGCAAGAACAGGACGATCCTTCAAGATCGCCCAAAGCGTTCTCGTCCCATGCCGAACCAGAAGCCGCATACCCCGCCCAACAGAATGAATATTTGTGTCACGCTAGGGAGATCGAACGGGTGAGAAATAAAGAATCCGAAACTAGCGTCGGTCGCGAATGGAGCGCGCATCCACTCGGCAAACAAGCCGAACCCGAGCGCCAGTACTCCACAGACAATGCCGAGTGGTACCGACCTTGTCTTCGACATGTAACCGCAACCGATGCCGATCGCCGCACCGGGAAGAAGCAACGCCAGGTACCCTCGCTCGGCCAGAAACATGAACACGTAATATCCAATCGCTCCACCGACGACGGCTCCCGCCATTCCGAGTAGCCAGCTCTTTGCCATGCCGTTATCTGTCATTCATCCCCCCCTAAGATTCCTGGCCAGACGCAAAACACCCCGGACATTCTAACTGACTGCGACAATTTAGGCGTAGCGCAATATTCAAAGCCGCATTTCAAGCGCGCCGCACGATGAGCGGGCCGCTGCATCAGCCGCCGAGCGAGACCCCGGCTCTTTCTTGTCATCCGGGTAGGACGGAACGCCAGTAGGTCATGGCTCATTCGCCCTTCCTGACTACCTGCGACAACAATATCGCGACGCACATGAACAGGGCCGTGACCCCACCTGCCCAAACGAGTGCGACGAGCGATCCGACAACCTGTGTCCGGACGGTGGCGTATTCGGAGAAGAGTCCTGTGGCAATCGAACCCCACATCCCGCCCACGCCAAGTGCCAGCGGAAGCGACAGGTTGACTCGCGGGAGCACCTTTTCGGCAACATAAACAGCTCCTACAAACAGAACAGCGGCGACCGCGCCCACTAGCAAGCTCATTTCCGCAGAGAAGCTGTCGATTCCCGAATAGCAGGCCGCCGCACCGACAACGATTCCCCCAATGATGACCGTTCCACGCCAGGCGCCAAACAGCGGCCGGCTGAGCGTCAAGGCGACGATCAGGCTAGCGGCAACGGACAGATTTGCGTTGACAGCGATCTGCAGCACGATCGTATCCGGCTCGCCGGTCGGTAACAGCATCCAAAACAGACTCGCACCGGCAAGCACGACCCACAACAGAACACCGGCGATGGCAAGGCACCAAGCGGAAGGGCGTTGGGGCGTCGACTCTCCAGCGACCTCGTGCGAACGCTGTGAGGGTGACGGCATGCGATTCAATATCCATACCGCGCCAAGGGTTGCCCAACCAGCCGTTTCGCAAACCGCTGTACCGCCAGTAAAGTCTTGAAACTCAAGAAGGCTCAGAAAACCGCCTCCCCAATTCCAGCGGCCAAACATTGGATAGATGAGGCCGGAAAACAGGATCGCAAGGACCACCTGAAGGCCGACCCGAAACGGGTGCGCAACTTGAACGCCAGCAACAAACAAGATTGCCGCCTGAGACAGGAGCAGTGTCTGCAAGAAAAGATCGACCAACGGGCCATAAGGTTCCGTGAGGAAATCGGCTGGCTGACCATAGATCTCGAAGATCGGCGTACCGTACATCAGGCCAAAACCGACGAGCACGTAGCTACAGATCGCCGCCAGCAAAACAACGAAGTAGTTGGCGACCACCACCGGAAAGCGAGCGTCACCACGTACACCACACTCCAACGCCGCGACTCCAAACACGAGCGCCAGTAAGCTAAGCGATTGCAGTTGAAGAGCTGCGAACATCGCGGCCGAGGCCGGCATTACAATCAACAGCCAGATGGCAATGTCGCTAAGAGGTTTCTTCTGCATGCCCGAAAAGGGGGTGTCGGTAGGACGATATCGGCTGGTCTCGCGGCCCCTGTCGCCGCGTTACTGCCCCGCTTCGCCGATCCATGGCCTCATCCTAACCGAAGGTAGACACCCAACGGAATGACCGTGGTTCGTAGCCGGACTTACTACGAACCGTGTACGTCACTTGGACCGTCATTCCGTGAAGGCCTAAGACCGCCTTTCACGTCGGGCTAACCAACGCCGCCAGGCGGTACTCGTCTCGCCCAAGTCGCGGCCCGTCAGCTCGCGCAGCGAACGCAAGACGACCCTTCGCTGCGGATAGTCAGGCAGTGTGGTACCGTGCGACATTTCGTGTCGCTTTCGCCTCTGATCGGCCGCGTCGAAAGCGGCAACCTCCGCCTTCGTCAGCTTTCGTTCTCGGACGAAGTAGTCGAACCGCTGCTCTTCCGGCCATGGTTCGGCACTCGGCACCCTGTGCATGACCGAGAAATCTTGCCTTAGATAGACGATGTCGGCGCGAACAGCGTAACCAGAAGGCGTGCCATAGTAAGCGACGGGAATCGCCTTTCCGGGCGTCGGAACCACACCGCGCACAAGATCGTGTCGATCTTCGCTCGGAGCATGGCAGAGCAGACAGTTCCGCAGATGATTGACCCGAACCAGCTCCCGCTTGGCCAAATCCCCTTGGTCGTCGACATAGGGCGCGGCCGGATCGGGTTGCTCAAGAAGTTCGACAAGTCGCGGAACCACGTCCTCCTCCTCCAGAGCGATTAAAGCCTCGGACGCATAGAAGGCAACCGGCGTCCAGGGATAGCGCAAGCCTTCGAGCAGGCGATCTTGGTAGTGGGACGGTGGTCGCGTCTGAAGCGCTTCGACCGCATCGGCACGAATGTTCTCATCCGGATCGAAGATCGCTCGCTCGGCCAAAGCAACTCCGGCCTCGACACTGTCGATCTCGGACAATGTACCTACTAATTCCGTGCGGAGAGAGGCGGGCTGTACTTGTAACATTTGCACTAAGGAAGAAACCGCCTCGGGCTTCACCCATTCCCTAGAATTGCGAATCCTCCTCATCGCCTGGGACTGCGCGAGCTGAAGTCTCTCGGCGAGCTTCATCCGCCGTTCATTAGAAAGCGGATCACTCGCATTCAAACGAGCCTGGAAACGTCGCCCTGGAGCAAACAGACTATTGATCGACCTCACCGCGCGGGCCATACCGTGAAGATCATCCCCTGTCTTGCGACAATCATCGCCCATCTGCAACGGCAAGCCAGCAACGTCGGGGCGAGACGCCAGTAGCGCCAAGCGTTCTTTGTCACCGAAGAGAGAATCGTCGGCCTCATGCCTATGGTTTGCGGGCAACTCGCTGTTCCTCGCGCGGTCATTGTCTGGGAATCCGAGTGAGGGAACCCTGTCGGGAAGGCCAGCGATCTCACCGCGAGACCTCCCTGAACGTCGCTGACGCGCCAGTCGGCGAAGTCGCTCTTTTTCAGCTGCCTTCGCTGCCCTTCGATGCTCTGGCGACGACACCCGACGCTCCACAACACGCAGGCTTTCGTCCGTGAACGACTGAAAATCCAAGTACGTGGAATTGCCGGCCAGTCGTCTGCGGAAATCCTCTTCGGTGCTCGGCACATCGAAGAACTCTTTGGCCGGGCGCCCTGGCTTGCGTACCGGACCGATCATCTTCACCTCGATCGGCTCCGCAGTGACCGACGCGGTTGGCAAGTCGACAGCGGTCGACACATCGCCTGAGCCTGACGCGACCAGCGGCGCGGACGGACCAGTGGGTTCCCATACGCCTGTCGGAGGCTCTG
>CAYLRE010000002.1:0-69844 GCA_964385715.1 uncultured Planctomycetaceae bacterium | reverse complement strand
GTCAAACGATCCCACAGCATCGATCCAGGCGGCCGGCTTTGAAACGCCCCTGGCGGGAAGCGGAGTGGGAACGGAAGCGAAAATTGACGACTACGTCGCGCTGGAACGCCGTCTTCGTCAAATGGGTGCCACCTACAGCCTGCTCGAATCTTGGGGCCAGAACGGCGATCACTTCCGCTTCCATTGCCGGGTTCCCATGCCTGGGGGAGGCGACACGCCCCAGCGGTTCGAGGCGGTCGGGTCGACACCGACCGAGGCGATGCAGAATGTAGTTGCCGAAGTCGACCGCTGGCGATCTTTCCGCGGAGCGGCTACCGAATAGCGGCTACAGGGACCGCTTGGTCGACCGACAGAACGTCCAAAAGGACTTGCCAAGATTTACCGCATCGGCTAACTCTGATCGTTAGTGGCCCTCTGACGGGCTCCCTGTCGTCCGCATTTCACGAACATCGATGTTCGCCATGCGATCATTATCTTCTCCAGCTGCCGTCCAATTGCGTAGCGTTTCGCACCGTTATCGCGGGCAATCGCCGTCGGAATCGGTGCATTCTGGAGGGCTTTCGTCCACCACACTTTCCGGCGGAAGCGGGTCAAAATTCCGCATGTTCACGGCTCGCGGTGGCGACGGGGCATCGACCGCGGGCGAATCGACGCGGCTGGCCCGGCTGGAAGCGGTGCTCTTTTTGGGCCGGGAACCGATGCCGAGCCGAAAACTGGCCCAGCTGGCGAATCTGACCGACGGGACCGAGGCCCGTACGCTGGTCCGCCGCTTGAACGAACAATACGACGCCCAGGGCAGAGCGTTTCGGGTCGAGGAAATCGCCCAAGGCTACCACATGCTGACCCGGCCGAAGTTCGCCCCCTGGCTGCGGCGGCTGACTGGGACCGACACGACGATTCGTTTTTCTCACCCAGCGCTGGAAACTCTAGCAGTTGTCGCGTATCGTCAACCGGTGTTGCGGGCTGAAATAGAAACGGTCCGCGGCGTGCAATGCGGCGAGATCTTGCGTCAGCTGATGGAACGTTCCATGGTGAAGATCGTGGGACGAGCCGACGAGTTGGGGCGGCCGATGCTGTACGGCACGACGAAGCAATTCTTGCAGACGTTTGGCTTGAAGCATCTGGACGACCTGCCGCGGGCTGAGTTGCTGCGGCGCGATGCGGACGAGCCGGATGCCGGCGATGAACCGGAACTCGAGAGCGAAACTGGCGAAGAGCAGGAGACGAGCGAGATGACACCCGATCAGGATACGGCCGTCGCGGACTACGATGACGAGTTGATCGACGACGATGTCTACGAGGACGATGATCTCGAGGACGACGACGAAGTTGACGAGGATGACGACCTCGAAGACGGGGAGTGGGAAGAGGTCAGCGACGACGACCTCGAAGAAGAAGAGGATAGCGATCTTGAGGACGACGATCTGGAAGACGACGACTCGTGGGGCGACGACGAGGACGACGACTGGGACGACGTCGAAGATGGCTATGAAGATGAGGAAGAGGACTAGAGAGCTGTCTCGAAAACAGCTCCGCTGGGGGTCCTATTCAACAGGAATCAGTTCTCCGCCCGCTGGCGTGATCATGGCCTTGAGCACCTCGGGTTGAATGCTCGACGCGTGGCTTCGTACGCTGCCATCGAAGAAAGCCGTGATGAATCCTGCGGCGGGGATCTTACCCAAGGCCTTGGCGGGATCGGTCGGATCGAACGGCACATCGGCCGGCTTGGTCCAGGGAACGGCTTTGTCAGGCCCCGTTTCCACGAGCATGATGGTCAGCGACATTCCGTCCTTGGCGATATCTCGGGGCGTCACTTTGCGACCGCCGTGGAAAGCAGCCTCTTCGCCGTCAAAGACCTGGATTCGCGTCTTTCCGCCCGGGTCGTCGCCAAAGATTTCTGGCATTTGTTTCAGGAGTGCCAGGTTGTGCTCGCTATCCCAGGGTTCATCCTGTTTGAATTGTTCATAGAGGGCCTGTTGCTCGATGAAGGGGAGGATCGCGACTCGCCAGCTTAGGAGCGGTTCGCCTTGGTCGTTCACGCTACCGGCAGCGGGAAAGGTGCCGTGCTGAGTTTCGTACGACAGCATCGCCATGCCGATCTGCCGCACTTCATTCATCCGCCGAGCGCTGTTGTATGCTGCTCCGCCTTCACACCCTGCGGTGAGGAAAGAGAATGCGATGACGAGGAGAAGTCCGAGTTGCGCTGACGAAAGTCGCATGATTTCACTCCCGTTTGGTCGTGTTTGGAAAAACCGAACCGTCGAGCTTAATCGACGGGAAACACTTCAACCGCTTCTTGGCCCGTTGGGGTGACCATGGCCTTGAGCACCTCGGGCGCGAGGTTCGCCGGCAGGTCTTTCACCCTATAGTCGAACGTTACCGCGAGAGCGCCTTCGGCGGGAAACTGGCCCAACGCTTTGGCAGGATCGTTCGGATCGAAAGCCACATCGGCTGGCTTCGTCCAAGGGACTGCTTTGTCGGGTGCCGTTTCCACGAGCAGGATTGTCCATTCCACGTCGTCGGTGGGAACGATTGTTTCGCGATTGACGTCGAACGGGGCCCCGTCGCCCACGAACACTTGGTAGCGGGTCGTCGTGCCACCTTCATAATTAAAGACCGCGGGCATGGCTTTGAGCAGCTTCAGATTGTGCTCGCTGTCCCAGGGCTCTTCCAATTTGAAGGAGTTGTAGAGTGCCTGGTGGCCCAAATAAGGCAGCATCGCCACCCGCCAGCTCAACAGCGGCTGGCCCTGCTCATTGACAATACTCGGAGGCGGATAGACGCCATGCTCCATCACGTATTGCATCATGGCTAGGCCGACGTTGCGCAGATCGTTCATACGCATCAGCTGTCTGGTCTTATCAAGCTCGGATTGCAGACCACAACCGCTCACCAAAATCGCCAGTCCGACTACTACCAGAAGTGCCCGATGTGGTTGCCGCTTGCCCATGCTGTTTCCCCTGTCGTTTGAAATGCCCGGAGTGTTCCTTGGATTCGCATTCTCTGCGAGCACCCGTCAGCCTACTGACTCACTCACGCCATGAACAGGCTCGAAGTGGAAGAGACGAGAGAGGAGCCCGAGTGATCACGGTACCACTGGGCACCGGCGGAGCCGGTGGCACCCTAGATTTCGCCCTTACATCGACACGTGATTTCTAGACAGGATCGCAGGATGGACAAGACGAGAACTCCTGCTGCATCTTGTTCATCCTGTCAAGAAATGAACTTGTTGTTGGCTGGTCTCCTGACCAGCCCACTAGCGAGACCTTCGGTCAATACTCCTGGGACGGTCGGGAGACCGTCCCATAACCCGACTGCCGCTGCAAATACTTCGCTAGTCCTTGAGCTGAAATAGCCGGCGGATGGCGTCCAGGAGCATCTGCGGAGTGCCCTCGCGCGATTCATCGCGCAAAGAAACGAGCGGCTGGTGCAGCAGCTTGTTGACCAACCGGTCGAAAGAGCGAGAGATCTCGTCCCGTGATTTTTCGTCCAGTTCGGGCAGCTTGTTGTAGAGCCGCTCCATTTCGTCCCGCTGAATGTCGGTGAAGTTCTCGCGAATCTGCCGAATCGTGGGACCGGTCATGCGGTGGTACCATTCGGTCATGAACCGCGAGGTCTCTTCGTTAACGATTCTTTCCGCCGAGGGCCATTCCTTCTCGCGGGCGGTGCGGTTGGCGTTGCAGGTCTCGGCCAGGTCGTCGATACAGTAGAGATAGACGCCCAGGAAATCGCCCACTGCCGGGTCAAAGTCGCGCGGCACTGCCAGGTCAAGAATTGCCAGCGGCTTCTGAAAACGCGACTCGGCAATTGGCCCAAATCGCTCCGGTGTCATGATCGGTTCGGTAGCCGCCGTGGTTGTCACGACCAAGTCCGCCTTGGCCAACTCCGCGTCGAGTTCGTCCCAGCTGGCCGTGCGACCGTCGTATTCTTCCGCCAACGCCGCCGCCTTCTTCGCATCGCGATTGATGACGGTAATTTGGCGAGCACCCTCATCGCGCAGGTAGCGGAGCGTCTCCTGGCCCATTTCGCCGGCCCCGATGACGAGCACCTGCTTGTCGTCGAACTGCTCGAAGATTCGTTGGGCGAAGTCGCAAACCGCGACACTGGGAATGCTGGTCCGTCGCTGGTTGATGCTGGTCTCGTTGGCCACACGACGAGCCACTCGCAGGGCAGCCTGGAACACGGCATGGATCATCGGCCCGGCGTTGCCGGCAATGGTCGCCCGTTCGTAAGCCTGTTTCACTTGCGAGAGAATTTGGGCCTCGCCAAGGACCATGCTGTCCAAACTGGCGGTCACCTGGAACAGGTGGCGGACTGCTTCTTCGCCGCTCTGGTGGCTCAGGTTCTCGAGCACCTCAGGCGATTCGATACCGTGGAACTCGGCCAAAAAGTCGATGATTTGCCGGTGCGAAGGGGCCAGCTCGGCCGCTTCCGATGCGGTGTAAACCTCGACGCGATTGCAGGTTGAAAGCACGACCGCCTCGCTTCCGGGGAAGCGATCTTTCAAATGCGACAAGGCATCTTCCACCTGACGGCCTTGAAAGGCGACCTGCTGGCGGACTTCTACATCGCTCCCACGGTGACTCATGCCGACGAGTTGCAGCTTCATGCTCCTCCTCCTTCGGCGCTGCTAGCGCCGGACGGAAGGGCATTCGACTGGGCGGCTTTGTGGCTCTTAGGATGGGCAGCCGTGCGGGGTTCTGGCTGAGCCGCCGTGCGGGGAGAAGTCTCCGACTCACCTGGCAGCGTGGCCGTCGAATGGGTCGAGGGAACCAGCATCATGATGGCCACCACCAGCGCCAGCAGCAGGAAGCTGACCACGGTCAAATAGGCGACTTTGCGTCCCTGACGCGCCGGACGATAAATAGCGCGAAACACCACGGCCGTCGTTAGCCAACCCAACAACAGCGCGGAGCTCCACACAATCGGATCGCCCCAGGCCACGCCGGCCGGATCGTTGATGTGCAATAGATCGAGATTACGAAGCAGCCCGGCTCCCATTCCGATCGCCACGCAGACGGTAGAGATCGAAAGCGAACGCCGATTGACCTGTTCGCACCATTCTAGGCTGGGCAGTCGCACGCCCGTTTCGGGGGCTTTGTGCTTGAGTTGCCAGGCCCCGACCAGGTACATCACGCCGGCCACGAAGCCGATCGAGACGACCACGGTTCCGAGCAGTAGTGATACGACATGCACGGTCAGCCAGAGCCCCATCGCGTCGTCGGTGGCGGGAGCTTCGACATCGGAAAAGGCATACGCCACGCCGATCAGTCCTAGGACAATCGGCAGCACGAACATCCCGATGGAACGGCGCGCATGGTGATAGGTGAAATAAAAATAGATAGCCGCCATGATCCAAGCAGCAACCAAGAACAGCGAGTACCAGCTAGAAAGGGGAACACCCCCCTGCGGATTCTTGAACGCCAGAATCACCAAGTACCAACTGTGCGCAACCAGACCGGCGCCTGCGAACAGTAGCATGATTGCGCCGCGCACGCCGCTACGGAAGAAGAGTCGCGAGATCTCGAGCAACAGCGCGATGGCATAGCTCGCGGTGAAGCAAGTGAGCGAGATGTTGTCCATGCCATTGTTCGGACGGACGCGGAGCAGGTCGCGCGATTACGTCTCGAGTCCGTACTCTTTGAGTTTCTTGTGAAGCGTGTTGCGGTTGATTCCCAATTTGGCGGCGGCCTTGGTCTGCACTCCGTCGCTGGCCAGCAGCACCTGGGCAATCAGCTCGCGTTCGACACGACTGACGATCTTGTTATGTAAGTTGTCCTCGTTCGGGCCGGCACCGACCAGTCCCTCCTGAACCACCTCGTAGGTCAAAGTCTCCAAGTCGGCTCGCTGTCGGCGTTTAATGCGTGTGCCGCCGGCCGAGCGGAGTGCCTCGGGGAGCAGGTCCACACACAATTCGTCCCCCTCGGCCAGGACAACCGCCCGTTCCACGTAGTTCTGAAGCTCGCGAACGTTGCCCGGCCAGTGGTAATCCTCCAACGCCTGCATCGCCTCGGGAGCGATATGTAATACGTATCGGTCGTTGGCCTCGTTGTAGATGTTCAAAAAGTGGCTAACCAACTCGCGAATATCCTCGCGCCTTTCGCGCAACGGGGGCAAGTAAATCGGCACCACGTTGAGCCGGTAATACAAGTCTTCGCGAAAACGCTCGGCTTCGATCTCGTCGGCTAGATCGCGATTCGAGGCGGCAATCACGCGGGCGTCGACCTTGATCGTTTGCGTGTCGCCGACGCGCTCAAACTCGCTCTCCTGCAACACGCGGAGCAGCTTCACTTGCAGCTTGGGAGTCGTGGAGTTGATTTCGTCCAAGAAGATGGTGCCGGTGTGCGCGGCTTCAAATCGCCCGGTCCGATTACCAACCGCGCCTGTAAACGAACCACGCACGTGACCGAACAGTTCGCTCTCCAATAGGCTTTCGGTCAACGCTCCACAGTTCACCCGCACGAACGGTCCGCTGCCGCGAGGGCTAAGTCGGTGAATCGCCCGCGCGATCAGTTCCTTACCCGTTCCCGTTTCGCCCAACAGCAACACCGAGGCCGTCGACTTGGCGACCTGACGCGTGAGGCGATAGACCTCCCGCATCGCCTCGCCGGAGCCGATCAACTCCGGCGTAGGAGGACGAATCGCCTCGGCCGGGGCACGCTCGTCGACAAATTTGAGCGGGTCGTTGTTCATGGAGGGAAGGGGGTGGGGACGACTGGTCGTGGACCGTCGACTTCGGGTGTGGCGGGTTGTATTGCTGCGGCCTTGTGGTGCTGATAACTCGCTCGCGCGAGGCCGCGAAATTGTTGGATGGTTTGGCGACTACTGTTTCTTGATCGTCTGCAAGCCGTCCAGGATCGACCACAGGACTTCTTGCGTTTCTTTCTCCAGGCCTTCGCTTTCGTCGTAGCGATCGGCCTGGCGTTTGATTTCGTCGTAGGAGAGTAGCACGCCGTTTCGCTTCAGGCTTTCTCGAAAGGCCTCCACGGCGACTTGCCGCGGTTCGACCGGCAGCGCGTTTTGACTGGCGAAGTCGACCAGTGCCAGCTGCGCGGCGTGGGTGTTGCGTTGGCTTAGAACCTTGGCGGCACTGGCCGTTAAACCCGGGTGGAACAGCGCTCTGGCCAGGGCGGGCTCGATTCCCCGCAGGTCATGTACCGACGGCCGCTGCGACAACTCATCAAGTAAGCCGATTGCCTTTTGAGCCTGAACGGTGCGAACGTCCGGCGGAACGTAGGCGAGTCCTCCGCTGGCCAGCAAGCGGCTGGTAAGCGCTTCGGCCGTGGCATTTTCGCGCGGGCGTAAGAAGGTTTCGGTAAAACGATACCGCTGCGCCAGGCGGCGGGCGTCGGTCAAATCTTCGGCGCTGGCAAGAATTCCAATCGGCAGGTTCGCGGTCCGTGCGTCGTTGCGCAGACGTTCGATCGTTCGCGTCACATCCGGACGGTCGATGGTATAGGCGACCAGAATCAGCTCGTTCTCGCCCGAGGCGAGGGCGCTTCGATAGGCGTCACGTCCGGTGGTCAAGCTGGCTGGCTGAAACCCTTGTTCGGCCAGCAGCGAAGCGACGAGATCGCCACGTGGGCCGCGCGGGTCGGCCACCACTGCCCGGCGGATGCCGGAGTAGTTGGCCAGCGGTTTCAGCACACCCATCAAGGCGCTGGCACCTGCGAAACCTTCTGCCCGACGGAGCGCGACGACGGCACTCGCGGCTGCGAGTTGCACGCGACGATCGTTGTGACGCAGCGCCAGCGCCAGCGGCGCCGGAAGTCCATTCGCTTGGACCAGCAGCTTTTCGTTTAACAAGCGGGTGTCCGCGCCCTCGGCACGGGCCAGGCGCTCGATGATCTCGGCCGCTGCCATGCTGGCCGCGGCTGCGTCGGTTTCGAGGGCGACTCGCAGGGCGTCGCTCAGCGCGAGTGCCTGGTCGAGCGGGGAGACCGCTTCGCCGAAGATGGCGACCGCCGTGACATTGGGATCGAGAGGAGCGTCGAGGCCGCCTTGCAGTTTGGCAACTTGAAGTTCGCACACCAACTGCCACCGCAGGATGTTCTGCTCTTGTGGCGAAAGGCGAACCAGCTCGCGAGCCAAGCGGGCCGCGGACCAGGCCGAATCGAGAATCGGGTGCGTCTTCAAGTACAGCAGTTCACCGCTCTCGTCGTTCCATTTCCAGGCATCCGCGACGCCGTCCACGTCGACCTCCACACGGCGTGTCCCTTGCAGGAATTCACGCGAAGTGGCCAGCAACATGCGACGGGCTTCGTGATCGGGTGTCACGCGACCTTGCAGCATGCGAAGGGCAGTGCGGGCCGCAGAGCGAACCGCTTCGCTTTCGTGCGCCCAAGCGTCGGCGTACAAATAGCGGGCCGTGTTGTCGGCACCGAGTTGGGCCAGCACGCGAATCACGTTCTGCTTCAGCACGTCGTTGGAAGTTTCCAGCACCGCAATCAACGGGGCGGCCGCCGGAGTGCCGAACTTGATGAGAGCCTCGCGGGCGTAAGCGTGCGTGTTTTCACGATTGGCGTTGGCCAAGATTTGCACGAGTGGCAACACGCCGTGCAGTCCGCCGCGACGAAGTTCCACAATCGCCAGCATCCGCTCTTGAGGATCATCGCTCAATGTCTGTTCGGCCAGCGTCTCCAGCCGCAACGGATCACGCAGGCTCACCTTCCAGGCTCGCAAGGTGGCCAGTCCGAAGTCGGCAGCCGCTTGGCCGAGGTGATCGTTGTTGATGATTCGTGAGAGCACGACGGAACCGACCTCGGAACCGAGCTGGGCCATGTCCTCTTCGGTCAGATCCTGATCGAGCAGCTGATTCATATACCGCTTGGCCAGCTTGGGGCGTTCGAAGTCGAGCAAAGCTGCGACCGCCTTGGCAAGCTCCGGCGGCGTTTCCGGGTTCGACTCCACGATCGTTTCCACCGCCACGTTGAAGGCGCTTGAAGCGGGCTTCTCGTCAGCCTCGTTTTCTTCCTCCTCGTCGAACTCATCCTGGGCGAAAGCGACAGGCGCCAACGTGAGGTTGCCAAGCACGGCGCACGGCAGCAGCATCGCTAACAGGAGCGTCCACAAAGAGCAGGGCAGTTCGCGGGTGATGTACTTCATGGTGTTTCGTCGCCGGGGAGTCTCGATTACTTCAATGCCGGCAAATCAAGTTGTCATGTCGAGTTGAGGGATGCCACTGCTGGTCCTGTTGCTATTTCGTGGACCAGCAATGCAGTGGCTAACGGTCTGGTTGTGTCCCTCACTGACGTTTCGGGTTAGTAAAGGGTGCCACTGGCTCTGCCAGTGCTGTTGTGCTCGTGCCGTTGAGTCGAGATTGTCGTCTCATCAATTTAGTTGTTGTTTCCAATGAGCTACTTGTTCGGCGACGCGATCCGGTGCAGTCGAGCCGAAGCTGGTGAAAGCCCGCACTGCTTGCTCCGTGCCAAGCACTTCGTAGACGCCTTCGTCGATGTTGGCGAGCAACGGGTCGCAGCCGCGAATGTCGTCGAGCGAAAGTTCGCTGAGCGTTACGCCTCGGTCCGTAGCCAAACCGACGAGCGTCCCCACGGCGTGGTGGGCCGTTCGCTGCGGGGCTCCCTGGGCCACCAGATATTCCATCAGCGTCGTCGCGTCCAAGAAGCCTTCTTCAATTCTCTCCGCGATCGATTCGCGATTCAGTTCCGCTCCCGCGGTCACCGCAGCCGCCAATTCCAAACAGGCATCGACGGTGTCGAACGAGTCGAACAGCGGTTGTTTGTCTTCTTGAAGATCGCGGTTGTACGCCGGCGGCAAGCCTTTGATCAGCGTTAACAACGACATCAGGTTGCCAACGCAGCGGCCGGTCTTACCGCGGATCAGCTCCAGCACGTCGGGGTTGATTTTCTGCGGCATCATCGAGCTGCAGGTGCAGAACTCGTGCGGTAAGGTCAGAAAACCAAACTCCGTTGTCGACCACAGAATCCACTCTTCGGCCCAACTGCTCAGGTGCTCGGCGACCAGCGAGAGCGCGAACGCCACCTCGACGACGAAGTCGCGATCGCTCGAAGTGTCGAGACTGTTGGCCGCTACGGAATCAAATTCCAACTCCCGGCGAACCATTTCCCGATCGATTGGCAGTGTCGTTCCGGCCAGGGCACCGCCACCCAAGGGCAGCACATTCACCCGGCGCCTGGCGTCGGCCAGTCGCGTTCGATCGCGGGCCAAGCGTTCCACATGGCACAAATAAGCGTGCGCGGCGAGCACCGGTTGGGCTCGTCGCAGATGCGTGTAGGCCGGCATCACCACATCGAGATCGGCTTCCGCGCGGGCCACCAGCGCCGCCTGAAGTTCCGCCAATCGTGCGTCGATCTGGTCGATCGCGTCGCGAGTCCACATGCGGAAATCGGTTGAAACTTGATCGTTGCGGCTACGGGCTGTGTGCAACTTGCGGCCAACATCGCCGAGCCGCTCGATCAGAGCGTGCTCAACGTGCATGTGTATATCTTCCAGGCGAATGTCGTATTGGAAGTCGCCTTGTTCGATCTGGGAGCGGATTTCTTCGAGTGCCTGCTCAATTTTCTGGCACTCATCTCCGCTGATCAGGCCGACTTGGGCCAGCATTTTTGCGTGCGCGAGCGAGCCACGAATATCGTGCGCATAAAGGCGGCGGTCGAAGCTCACACTTTCGGCGAACTTCTCGACACGCGGATCGACATCGGCGCCCAGGACACCGCTACGCGAAGGAGTGGACACGCTGGCGGCCTCAAATAAGAGACGGTGGGGGAGGGAGGAATTTCAGCAACATATTTACTCTAAACAGGTTACGGCGAACTGTCAACGATTCGCCGGCTCTCAGAAAGCGCGGCAGACAGCTCAGGAATGGGGCTACGGCAGCCACGTCAGCCTAATCCGCAAGAACCGGACCGGGGCCGACCTGACGGGCAGCGTTTCAGCCGGGCCCATCTCACGTAGCGTAACCCCCCTGAGTAACACGATTTGTGGTCGTGAACGAAGGCCATCTCAGGTGCGGCGGCTCGCCCCCGTGCCCGGCTGAATTCACGCGTGGAGACTGATAGAATTGACCGGAGCGCGACGCCCGATCCCGCCCCCACCCCCAGCACTTCCCACCCACGGATACCTCTGTCATGCAAGATGCGAACACCAAGCGACTTTTTGAGCTGATTGAAGAGCGGGCCTTTGTCCGTGGTGAGGTCAAATTGGCCTCCGGCGCCACCAGCGATTTCTACATCGACGGCCGCATGGTCGCCGTTTCGCCTGAGAGTGCCCATCTAATTGGCGAGGTGTTCTACGACCGGGTCAAAGATCTGGAGTTCGACTCCGTCGGTGGAATGGCGGTCGGAGCGGTGCCGCTGACCGCTAGTTTTGTGATCAGCTGCCACACCCATGGCCGCGATGTGGAGGGTTTTTGGGTCCGAGCCGAGACCAAAGAACACGGCATGCAGAAGAAGATCGAAGGCAAGTTTCCGGAAAATGCCAACGTCGTGATCTTGGAAGACGTTGTCACTTCGGGCGGATCGTCGCTCAAGGCGATCGACGCGATCGAGGCGGCCGGCGGTCGCATCGTGGCGATTCTGGCCCTCGTCGACCGCGAAGCAGGAGCCCGCGAGCTGTTTGCCGAGCGGGGCTACAAGTACGACCCGATCTTCACCAAACAGGACTTCTTCGCGAACGCCGAAAGTTGACCGGCTAGTCCGCCGCCGAATAAGGCATCTCACCCATGGCGGCGGGTTGTGTCGAAGCGAAAGAAAAGGATAATTGCCCAAAGCGCCGAACAGCTCGGCAATCACCAGAATCAACCTCGAGCGATGAGGGCCTTCCCAGCGTGCCACGCCGCGACGACATCCACAAGATTCTGATCATTGGCAGCGGCCCGATTGTTATCGGGCAAGCTTGCGAATTTGATTATTCTGGCACCCAAGCCTGTAAAGCCCTTCGCGAAGAGGGCTACGAGGTCGTGTTGGTGAATTCCAACCCGGCCACGATCATGACCGACCCCAGCACGGCCGATCGAACGTACATCGAGCCACTTACCTGGGAAGTCATTGCCAAACTGATCGAGGCGGAAAAGCCCGATGCTCTGTTGCCGACACTCGGTGGCCAGACCGGTTTGAACTTGGCGATGCAGCTCGCCGAACATGGCGTTCTCGAAAAGCATGGCGTGGAGATGGTCGGTGCTCGCGCCGACGTCATCGCCAAGGCGGAAGAGCGCGAACAGTTCAAAGCGGCGATGGGCAAAATCGGCCTCGACGTCTGTCGCGGTGAAACGGTCAACACAGTCGAGGAAGCCCGCGCGGTGCTCGATCAGATCGGATTGCCCTGTGTGGTACGCCCGAGCTTCACGATGGGCGGCAGCGGTTCGAGCATCGCCTACAACCGCAGCGAGTTCGATCAACTGGTGCGAGCGGGCCTCGACGCTTCGCCGGTGACCGAGGTACTGGTCGAAGAGTCGATCATCGGTTGGAAAGAATACGAAATGGAGGTGATGCGCGACGCCGACGATAACGTCGTCATCATCTGTGCGATCGAGAACTTCGATCCGATGGGCGTGCACACGGGCGACTCGATCACGGTCGCTCCGGCCCAGACGCTGACCGACAAAGAGTATCAGCGAATGCGCGACGCCTCGCTGGCGGTGATTCGCGAGATCGGGGTCGAGACTGGTGGCTCGAACATCCAGTTCGCCATCAATCCGAAGAACGGGCGGATGATCGTCATCGAGATGAATCCGCGAGTTAGCCGCAGCAGCGCCTTGGCCTCGAAGGCGACCGGGTTCCCGATCGCCAAGATCGCCGCCAAGCTGGCCGTTGGTTACCGGCTCTACGAGCTGGCGAACGATATTACTCGCGAAACCCGTGCCTGCTTCGAGCCGACGATCGACTACGTGGTCACGAAGATTCCGCGGTTCGCGTTCGAGAAGTTCCCAGAAGCCGATGCCACGCTGATGACGCAGATGAAGAGCGTCGGCGAAACGATGGCGATCGGCCGGACGTTCAAAGAGTCGTTCCAAAAGGCCCTTCGCGGTCTGGAAGTCGGCAGCTTCGGGTTTGGCTGTGATTCCAAGGATCTGTGGGGAACCGACGAACAACCGACCCGCGACGAGATTCGCGCCAAGCTGACCACGCCCAACGCCGATCGCGCTTGGTACCTGCGGTATGCCCTGAAAGATGGCATGCCGACCGATGAAGTTCATGATCTGACCTTCATCGATCCCTGGTTCCTCGATCAACTTGCCCAGCTCATCGAGCTCGAAGACGAACTCCGCGAGGTCGGCAGCCTGGAAGCGGTCTCGCCGGAGCTGTTCCGTCGGGCCAAGCAGGCCGGCTTCTCCGATCGCCAGTTGTCGACGATCTGGCAGGCGGCGGAGATGGAAGTTCGCGCAGCTCGCAAACAGCTCGGCATCGTAGCGACCTTCAAGTCCGTCGATACGTGTGCCGCCGAGTTCGAGGCCTACACGCCGTACTACTACTCGACCTACGAGCAAGAAGACGAAACGCCGCAGAAGGCCGACCGCAAACGAATCATGATTCTCGGTGGCGGGCCAAACCGCATCGGCCAGGGCATCGAGTTCGACTACTGCTGCTGCCACGCGGCCTACGCACTCGAGGAACTTGGGTACGAGTCGATCATGGTCAACTCGAATCCCGAGACGGTCAGTACCGACTACGATACCAGCGACCTGCTGTTCTTCGAGCCGCTCACGACGGAAGACGTGCTCAACATCTGCGATCGGGTCGAGCCCGACGGGGTGATCGTGCAATTCGGTGGACAGACGCCGCTGAACCTGGCCCGCGCTCTTGAGACGGCTGGCGTGCCGATCATCGGTACCTCGGTCGATACGATCGAGGCGGCCGAAGATCGCGAGAAGTTCCAGGCACTCTTGTCACGACTGGGACTGAAGCAGCCGGACAACGGCATCGCTCGCACCATGGAGCAGGCCCGCAGCATCGCCGACCGCATCGGCTACCCGGTGCTGGTGCGTCCGAGTTTCGTGCTCGGCGGCCGTGCCATGGAGATCTGCTACGACCGCAGCCAGCTCGACATGTATGTCAAAGAGGCTTTCATCGCCGCCCAGGGTCAGCCGGTCTTGATCGACCGCTTCCTGGAAGATGCCATCGAGGTCGACGTCGACTGTATCTGCGACGGCACCGACGTGATCGTGGCCGGCGTGATGGAGCATATCGAAGAGGCGGGCGTTCACTCCGGCGATTCGGCCTGTGCCATTCCGCCTTACAGCCTGCCTGGCCCGGTGGTGACCGAAATTCGCGAAGCGGCCCACGCCCTGGCGCACGCTCTAAACGTTGTCGGTCTGATGAACATTCAGTTCGCCGTGAAGCGAGAGAATGGCGACATTAACATTTACGTTTTGGAGGTGAACCCACGTGCCAGCCGCACGGTGCCGTTCGTATCCAAAGCGGTCGGCGTGCCGGTCGCCAAGATCGCGGCCAAGGTCATGACTGGCTGCACGCTCGCCGAACTGGGCCTCACCAGCGACCCCGTGCCGAGTCACGTTTCGGTCAAAGAGAGCGTCTTCCCGTTCGCCAAGTTCACTGGCGTCGACATCGTGCTCGGCCCGGAGATGAAGAGCACCGGCGAAGTGATGGGCATCAGCGAGCGATTCTCGATCGCTTTTGCCAAGGGACAATTGGCCGCCGGAGTTGATCTGCCGAGTGAGGGCAAGATCTTTCTGAGCGTGGCATCGCGTGCCAAGAAGCAAATCACCGATATCGCCCAACGACTTGAAGCCTTGGGTTACGACCTGATCGCCACCGGCGGAACCGCTCGACGGTTGGAAGAAGCCGGCATCAAGGTGGAAGTCGTTCGCAAGATCCAAGAGGGCAAGCCGAACCTGCTCGATCACCTGGCCAACGGAGACGTGCGGTTGATTCTCAATACGCCCAACGGCAAGGGCGCCCGCACCGACGAAGGTCGCATTCGAGCCGCGGCCGTGGCCAGCGGGGTTCCCTGCATCACCACGATTCAGGCGGCCGACGCCTGTGTGAAGGCGATGGAGGCGCTTCGCGAAGAGGAGCTCACGGTGCAGGCCCTGCAAGACCGCTTTCCGGACCTGAAGCCGAGCGACCGTGCCACAGCGGACGTGTAGATGGCCGGCATGTGAGTGGGCTATCGGCTACCATTCGCTTGCGCGGGGTCTGGTACAATTTTCGGCGAAGTGGTTTTCGATTCGGATTAGATCGAATCCGAAAACTTGTATCTGTCCCCTGTGGCACTCATTCTTGAACAGGCACTCTAGAACGGGGCGAGTTCCATGTCGGCAGCTGATATATCGACGAGCGACGAATCTACGCGCGCCGTCAAACCCCCTCGCCGCTGGTATCAATTCCGCCTGCGGTCGTTGCTGATTCTTATGGCGATTTTGTCGGTGCCCCTAGCGTGGCTGGGGCACGAGCTGCGGTTGCGGTGGGCGGAAGAGAGGTCCGTCTCGATCGTGAAGGCTTCGGGAGGTTCCGTCGAATTTGAGTACTTCCAGAGATTGAAGGTACCCGAGGAGCACGGGTTCGAGGTCCGTCTCGGCGAACTTCGCGAACAAACACGTTGGGAGGCGTGGAAGGACCGAAGGCTGGGGCCGCGAGTATATGTAGTCGACTACCATATTACGGATGGGGTCGTCCAGGATTTAGCGCCCTTGGCCGCCTTCGACCGTCTTCAGCTGTTGGATATCTCAGACGTACGGATTTCGAATCTAGCGGCCCTCACTCCATTGGACCGCCTTGCGGTTCTATTCGTGACGAGAGCGAACGTCGATGATTGGTCGGCACTGTCGACTTTGCCAAATCTCCAGACGGCCATACTGGCAGAAACGAACTTCGATGATCTGGCGATCCTCTCGCCGCTCAGGCAACTTGAGAACCTCGTGATCGATCTCCCGAAGGGCGCAAATCTGGCGCCCTTGGCAGACCTGAAGCGTCTCCGTTGGCTACGTCTCAAGAACGTACGATCGAAAGACCTGGCCTCACTTGGAGAATTGCGCCAACTCGAGGGTCTCCTTATTCTGGATTCATCGATCGATGATATCTCGGCAATCGCAAGACTGACGAACCTTAAACGAGCGGTGTTCAAGAACGTTGCTGTAGCAGGCGAGATCTTGGTTGGAATACATCACCCCAAGCATGTTGCCGACGAGCATGAACAGCTCCAGGCACTTCGCAAGGCGCTGCCCGACTGTAGTATTGCCGTCCCCCTGAACCTAACGCCATAGCATGTCTCATTCCGCGGATAACGCTGAGAGCGGAGCCAAACCTCCCCGTCGCCGCTGGTTTCAGTTCCGTTTGCGCTCCCTGCTGATTCTCATGGCGATTCTGTCGGTGCCACTGGCGTGGCTGGGGCACGAGCTGCAGCAGCGACGGGCGGAAGCAAAGGTGGTGGCGGAACTCAAGCAACAAGACATGAACGTCTACGATTGGTACTTGGAGATATCGCTTTCCAGGCCGAGGAAGGTCTTGGAACCGGAAATCGAAATCGTTCCGACCCCAGGTGGAAGGTTGGCATGGTGGATCGATCAGCAGTTGGGAAAGCGGGTTATAGGAGTTCGATTAACCCCACCGGCAGGGAGCGGAGGCAATGAAACGCCGGCGAACGAAGCCGGATATGACCTTACCCCCCTGGGGGCGTTCCATCGTCTCCGACTCTTGGAGATTGAAGACTTTGTACTGCCCAACTTTGAAGCGATCGCGGGGCTCGACGAGCTCGTCAGTCTAGTGTTTGTTGATTCGTCTAACGAATCGCGAACTGATGATCTCAACTCGCTCGGCAAACTTACCGGCCTCAAGAGCCTGGAGCTTTCGAACACAAGTATCGATGACCTGCGGCCGTTGGCGACGTTGACCAATTTGGAATATCTCGCGCTGACGGTGCAGGTCGAAACCGATCTTTCTCCACTGGCAGAGCTGGAGAATCTTCGTTGGCTCTATCTGGATAAAGTACAGGCGAAGGATCTCACGCCGTTGGCGAAACTCGAAAAGCTGGAAGGTCTCTTCTTGGAGAATGTTACTGTCGACGATCTATTGGCGCTCGGCAAACTCAAGCGTCTCAGGCGATTGGTGCTTGGCAACGTGATTGTTGCCGGGAAGTCGGCCGACATTCTGCATCCGGCTTTGCGAGAACACGAGCATTCCCAGCTCCAACTGCTGCGAGCGGCGCTGCCGCAATGCGAATTCAAAGATGCCTACGGCCGCGATGGGACTGAGCAGGACATAGAGATGGTGTGGCCGTAATTGCGCACTGCTTTCTTTCCTCCCGATTCACCCCGCGTGATAGCAGTTGCTTCGGTTTGCTCGCGTCGTTTTCAGCCTTGTTTTTTCGGGTGTTTTGCGCGCTGTTGGCAAACTGCTAGCGGTGCAGCGCGGTAGTCAGAAATAATTCTGAAAACTTTGTTGAATCGCCCTTGACCGCTTATGGTCATTCTCATACTCTCCCGCCTCGTGAGTTGAGCAATGCAGCCGCTGGCCAACACACGTCACACGTTTTGCAAGTCATGGATGACGAGCAGGGCGACATGATTCAAACATCATGCGACGTGAAAGTTGACGGCGACTGGGTCCTGCATCTGGTACTTCGCCTGGCGTTGTGCTGCGGACCGAAAACGTGGCGGTTCAATTTTGGCAAGGATGCCAGCTTGACCGCTCGCAATACAAAAAGCGAACGGGGCCTCGGCTCCGGTTTTCATGCCCGCAAGGCGTGAGACAAACCAATCGCTCCCGGATATTAGTTAGCTGGCGTCCTTTGCCCCCCTGGGACTCCGAACAGCTAATACCGGGAGCCTTTTTTATGCGCGGTGGGGAAAGGGGGGGTGATTTCGAGGGTGCCACTGGCTGCTTGTCAGCCAGTGTTCGGTGAAGTGGAGTGGCACGTCCACTCGCGGCGTTGCCGTGGCTCGCACGCGACCTCGTCCTGTGCTCGTTGTGGGCTGGTCTCCTGACCAGCCCACCTGGTCGACCGAAGGTCTCCTCACAATCTCGCGAATTCGGAGACCGGAATCTAAAGACGGGCGGTCCTTGGGGTAGAGCGGTCGGGAGACCGCTCTACAGCAGCCTTCGCGCCTTCTACACGCCGGCTGCGGCCAGCACGTGGGTTGCTCCTTCGGCCTTGGCGATCACGGTCACGCCCCCTTCGCTAACGTGGAAACCACGTTCGCGGTCGTGATCCGGATCGTAGCCGATTAGCGTTCCTTCCGGCACGTGCACACCCTTGTCGATGATCGCTCGGCGGACGCGGCTGTGGCGACCTATTTCAACTCCCTCGAAGAGAATCGAATCTTCGACCTGGGCGAAACTGTTGACCCGCACGTTGCGACCGAGGATCGATCGCGAGACGTGTCCGCCGGATACGATCGAGCCCTGGCAGATGATGCTGTCGAGCGCGACGCCGCGGCGACCTTCGTCACCTTCTTCGGCGAAGACGAACTTGGGCGGCGGATAGTTGGGGTGGAAGGTGCGAATCGGCCAACGCTCGTCGTACATGTTGAGCTGCGGATCGACCGAGATCAGATCCATGTTCGCTTCGAAGTAGGCGTCGAGCGTACCGACATCGCGCCAATAGCTATCGAGTTTTCGATTCTCGTCACGGAACGGAAACGCGAACACGCGATGGGTGTCGATGATGCCGGGAATGATGTTCTTGCCGAAGTCGTGCTGGCTCTCGTTGTGTGTGGCGTCCTGGCAAAGTTGCTCGAACAGGAAGCGGGCACTGAACACGTAGATGCCCATCGAAGCCAACGAGTGAGCGTCGTCGCCGGGAACCGTCTTCGGCTCGTCCGGCTTTTCCTCGAAGCCTTGGATGCGACCGGTCGTGTCGACTTCCATCACGCCGAACTCTCGGGCGTCATTCCTAGGTACACGCAGGGCCGCGATCGTGAGATCGGCGTTGTTCTGCTTGTGGTACTCGACCATCGCCTGGTAATCCATCTTGTAGATGTGATCGCCACCGAGAATGACCACGTGCTCGGGTCGTTCTTTTTCGAGCGTGTAGATGTTTTGGTAGACGGCGTCGGCGGTCCCTTGGTACCAATGTTCGTCGATCCGCTGCTGCGGTGGGACGACATCGATGAACTCGCCGAGTTCCGGAGAGAGCAGGCCGCGCCAGCCGAGGTTGATGTGCCGATCGAGGCTCATCGCCTTGTACTGCGTGAGCACCAGGATCTTCCGCATGTTGCTGTTGAGGCAGTTCGAGAGCGTGAAATCGATGATTCGATAACTGCCGCCGAAGGGGACCGCCGGCTTGGCGCGATCGCGCGTCAGCGGCTCCAATCGCGAACCTTTTCCTCCGGCCAGAACAATGGCCAGCACATCTCGCATCGCTGTTCCTTCCTTGTTAGCTTGCAGCTACCGCGCTTGAAAGCAAACGCGGGGATTCGCCCGGGTGTCTCTTGCAAGAACACTGCAAAAGACGCGTCCCGCGGGCCGAGCGAAATCATTCTAACGCGCGCACCTAGCGATAAGAAAGCCGAAAGCCGGCAACTTTTTGGTCGATGGGCGTGCGAAAACGTGCGGCTGCCGCGATCGTTCGGTCTGAGCCGGCTCCGGTGCTTCGCCAGACGCCAGATTCCCGTCCGGCACACTTACTCTGCTTGTTCACGCACCAAGCAGCTCGTGGTAGAGCGAACTGTGAGCCGCAATCATACGGGCAAGCGAAAACTGCGAGGTCACGCGGGCCCGGCCGGCCTCGCCCAATTGCTTAGCCAGGTCGGTGTCGTCGAGCAAGATATTGGCGTAGCGGGCCAGGCCGGCACGGGCTCCGACCGGAACGAGGTAGCCGGTTTCTTCGGGCACCACGAGCTCGCGATTGCCCGGGATGTCGCTGCAGATAACCGGCAGCCCGGCCGCCATCGCCTCAAGAATGGGGTACGACATCCCTTCATGACGACTGCCGAGCAGCAGCATTTCGATGTGGTTGAGCAGATCGAGTGCGTCTTCTCGATGGCCGAGGAAATGGACCCGCTTGCGCAGCCCGACTTGATCGCGGTAACGCATCAGGTCTTGGCGGTCGGGACCGTCGCCGATGATGAGAAGATGCACGTCGTCCCGTACCACGCGTAGCAGCTCTTCCGCCCACACCACATCGCGTAGCTGCTTGCGACGGGAAATGCCACCGAGTGCTCCAATCAGTCGGGCATCGGAGGGCAGCTGGAGCAAGGCGAGTAGATCCTCTCGCGAGATGGCGTCTGGTGATGGAGTAGGGTGCGCGGCCACGCCGCTGGCAATGAGCGTGATCTTCTCGGCCGGAATCCCTTGGGCGATGTAGAAGTCGCGAACCGAGTGAGAATGGACCACCACCCGTGACGTCATGTTGGTTAACCGGCGATCGACTGCCAGGTGGTACCACTGTTTCCAGGTGTCGACGCACGACTCGTCGGCCACGACCGCCTTCACCTTGGCGGCGAGTGCCGCGCTGCGACCATAACTATTGGCGGCGAATCCCCAATTGTGCACAAGCGCAGGCCGCCGTCGCTTCACAAAAAATCGCAACCTCGCGTAGGTTAGCGGATCGATGCGGTGCCGACGACCGATGAAGGTGACCGGAATGTCGGCCGCACGAAGATTGGACTCGATCGAACCGACCGCGTCGCCAGAGCCCGCCTCTTCCAGTACCGCGACATGAACTTCAAAGCGATCCGGCGGCAGACCAGTCGCCAGCTGCAAGAGCGACGTTTGGGTGCCGCCCCGCTGAAGCGTGTCGATGATATGCAGGATGCGCTGTGTCACAGTTGTCGTTCGCCAGAAGATCGGAGGTCAGACTTGCTGGCGGATCAGTGTTGCTCGGAGATCAATCGCTCGAAGAGCTGCAAATGTTGCTCCGCCATCTTAGCAATCGAAAACGCTTCGCCTACCCGGTGTCGGGCCGCCTGGCCCCAGCGAGCGGCCGTCTCCGGGGAATCGAAGATATGCAGCACGGCCGCGGCCAGGGAATCGGCGTTACCGCTCTCGACGAGTAGACTCTCTAGCGATTCGGCCGTCTCTGGCTCAGTGTCTTTGTCGGGCGAATCATCGCCATCAGCTTCATTTCCCAACACATGGCGGCAGCTGGCGATATCGGAGACTACAACCGGCAGGCCGACCGCCATCGCTTCGAGAAGTGCAAGCGAGGTTCCTTCTTCGCTCGACGGCAGCACGAACAGATCGGCCGCCTTGAGGAACTGATCGACGTCGTCGAAGGTGCCGGCCAGCTGCACGCGCCGCCGCAGCCCGAGCCGCTCGATGCGGTTGGCCAAGTGGGGGGCTGCTGGGCCGTCGCCGACCAACCACAGTCGAGCTCGTGGTTGCTGTTCGATGACCAGCTTCCAGGCGGCGAGTAGGGCATCGAGGCCCTTGGTTTCGTGAAGTTTTCCGGTATAGACGGCCACAGGGGCTCCGGCCGCTACGGTTAACTCGGCATTGGCGTAAGAAAGGTCGGCTCGCGCGGTGGCCCGTTGTTCCTCTGTTCGCGCCGCTGCCGGCAGGGCGACCCCGTTGTTGATTCGCTTGAGTCTCTGGTACCCGGCCGTGCGGAGTTCTTCGTCCACCACAGAGTTTTGCACGACAATCGCTTCCGCCTTTTGACAACGCCGACTGATGCGACCGCCGAACGTGGCGGTATGCTGCCAGTGAACATCGCCAGTTTGGCCGACGCCTTCCGCCCGTAGCACAACCGGAGCAGGACCGCTGGCGTTCATGCCCGTGCCGACTCCTAAGTCTCGTGCACAAATCGCGGCGTAAGCATCGTGACGAAGCGACGAGACGTAGACCAGATCGTAGCTGTCGCGATGCGTTTGAAGCCAGCGGCCGATGGCCAACATGTAACGAACCGTTCCCCAGCCACGCAGCGACGGATTCGGCAGCCGCACCACGCGGACACCATGGTGCGAGATCTCGGCCGGCCAACGCACATCCCAATGGGCGGTAAGAATCGTGACCTCGGCACCGAGCTTGCGAAGCTCGGCCGCGAGGGACGCCATCTGCCGTTCGGCTCCCCCCACCAGCGGCCAGAACCGCCGCGTTACGAGTACCAGTCGAGGTCCCGTTGTGGCGCCGGCCGTCATGATGCCTCCTTGCCAGGCTCATCCGCCGTGGAGGTCGACGCTTGGGCCGATGAGATTTCTGCTTCGCTCAAGGCCGCCACAAACGGCAAGTTGCGGTAGGCGTCCTGGTAGTCGAGACCGTAGCCTACGACGAACTCATCCGGGATATCGAAGGCCACGTAGTCAGGCCGCAGTTCGACTTCCGCGCGACCTTCCTTTTGCAGCAGTACCGCCGACTTCACGGAGCTGGCGCCAAGCTCGCGCACATCGTGGACGAGTCGTTCCAAGGTGCGGCCTGTGTCGAAAATGTCGTCCAACAGAAGAACGTCCCGATCCTTCACGTCCGGCAGTAGGTCGGCGTTGACCGTCAGCTCCCCTGGTCGCGTGGCTGCGCCCCGGTAACTGCGGGCTTGAATCAAGCCGACGCGGAGCGGCATGTCGAGCCGGCGAATCAGATCGGCCAACAAGACGACGCTGCCGGTGAGCACCCCCACCACCGTGAGCGGCCGGTCAGCGTAGTCAGCCCTTACCTTCTCGGCCAGCTGGTCGACACCCTGTTCAAGTTGTTCGGCAGTGAGGAGGGTTTTCATGGTGATGGGTTCGTTGTCGGTCGATTCGCTCACACTTGGCCGGTGCTCGGTTGCTCCAATTCTGCCCCAAACGGGGGTCGCTCCACAATCATCCGGCGGTGCCGTATCATCTTACGATCATGGGTACCTGGAGCGAAATCGAAGTGGCGTCGCACCCCTGCGACGTATTTGAGCCGGCCGAGCCGAGCCCTCACGGCTATACGGTGATCTATCTGCATGGGGTGCATCTGACTCGGCTGGTCGACAAACCGGCCTTTGCCGAGGCCTTCGATGCCCACGGTCTGCGGGTCATCGCCCCCATGACGCAGCGGAGCTGGTGGACCGATCTGATCTGTGCCGAGTTCGATGAGACGATTACGGCCGAGCAGCATGTGCGGCAGAACGTGATGGGCGAGATTCTCGGGCGGTTCGGCGCCGACGTGCCGCGGATCGCCTTGATGGGAACCAGCATGGGAGGGCAGGGGGCGCTGCGACTGGCTTTGAAGTACCCCGACACGTTCCCGATTTCCGCGGCGATCTCTCCGGCGATCGATTACAACACCCGTTTCGCCGAAGGGGACGAGACGCTGCCGCTGATGTATCGCGACGCCGAGGCGGCTCGCCAGGATACGGCCACGCTTCACATTCATCCGCTCTACTGGCCGCGACACACCTGGTTTTGTTGCGACCCGGCCGATCACCGCTGGCATGAAAGCAGCGAGCGATTCCGCATGAAGATGGGGGCGCTCGGCGTGCCGTTCACGTGCGATATGGAAACGACCGGCGGCGGGCACAGCTTCGAGTACTACAGCCGCATGGTCCCCGCGGCGGTCGACTTCATCGCCAACGCCTTCGACCGCGAGCGTCTGCGGGTGGTGTAAGGGCGGGGAGGCGGCCAATCTATGGCCGCTGATTGATCGCGAAAAGTTGTTGTTATGTGAAGACTTACGTCGATAGTTGGTCGGTCGGGGGCGAACTGACTGAGGACCACTGTCTGCGCACTCGTCCGCAGGCAGCTCGACGGCCGCCCATCAATTCCTCCCAAACGCTTCAAGTTGGACGTAAGTCTGTTATAATCAAGGGACTTGGGTAGTCCGCGCGCCCGTGCCGGGCGACGTGGTTACTAGTGCGCCGTGCCTGCGCGCGGTCGCCGCCTGAGCCTACCTCCCCATTACCTGCCAACTTTACAGTTATCTCGCACGGAGAGTTTTCCTATGTCGTTTCGTACTGTCGGTCTAGCAGTATGTGTCCTGATCGCTTCGTTGGCCGCCAGCCCGTCGGCCCAGGCGGTCACCAAGGACAAGTACCTCGCCGCGATTCCCAAGAAGCTGACCAAGATCACGGTCGATCCGACCTCGGTCGAGCTGGAACATCGGCACGATTACCGACAACTGCTCTTCACCGGTACGCTTTCCACCGGCGAGACAATCGACATCACTCGCTTCGTGAAGCAGACCGGCGAATGTGGCGCGGTTGCTGTTTCCAAGACCGGCCTGGTCACGCCGCTGGGCGATGGATCGGGTGCGGTCAAGTTTGAGCTAGGCGATCAGTCGGTGGAACTGGCTGTGAACGTGACCGGCTACGATGCACCTTATCACCCGAGCTTCATCACCGACGTTCAGCCGGTGTTGGGCAAGCTAGGTTGCAACCAAGGAACCTGCCACGGTGCTAAAGACGGCAAAAATGGTTTCAAGCTTTCGCTTCGCGGATACGATCCGGTCTACGATATTCGCTCGCTGACCGACGACGTGGCCGGTCGCCGTTTCAATCGGGCCGCTCCAGAGCAGAGCCTGATGTTGCTCAAGCCGGCCGGCGCGGTACCGCATCAAGGTGGCGTGCTGATGTCGCCGGGCGAATCGTATTATGAAATTCTTGAGAGCTGGATCGCCGACGGTTCCACGTTCGACGTGAACGACGCCCGCGCGGTGAAGATCGATATCCTGCCTAAGGACGCGACCATTCCGCTGCCGGAGATGGCCCAGCAGATGAAGGTCATCGCCACCTACGCCGATGGAACAACTCGCGACGTGACCAGCGAAGCATTCATCGAGCCGAGCGACATTGAAATTCTTTCGATCGACAAGGCTGGCCTCGTTACCGCTTTGCGTCGTGGTGAAGCGGCGGTGCTCGCTCGCTACGAGGGATCTTACGCGGCCACGCCGATCTACGTGATGGGCGACCGCACCGGCTACGCCTGGCCTGGTGTGCCGGCCTACAACTACGTCGACAAGCTCGTTTATCAGAAACAACGCAAGGTGAAGGTGCTGCCGAGCGACGTCTGCACCGACGCCGAGTTCGTGCGTCGTCTTTATCTCGATCTGACCGGCTTGCCGCCGACGTCGGAGCAAGTCGAGAAGTTCCTGACCGATGAACGCGATCGCCGCATCAAGCGCGACGAACTCGTCGACAAGCTGGTGGGCAATCCCGACTTCGTCGATCACTGGACCAACAAATGGGCCGACATGCTGCAGGTCAACGCCAAGGTGCTTGGCCGCGGTGGTGCCTCGGACTTGCGAAAGTGGATTCGCCACGCGGTTGAAGGGAACATGCCTTACGATCAGTTCGTCTACGACGTGCTGACCGCGAAGGGGTCGACTCGCGAGAATCCGCCGGCCGCCTACTACAAGACGCTTCGTGATCCGGCCAACACGATGGAGAACACCACACAGTTGTTCCTGTCGATTCGCTTCAACTGCAACAAGTGCCACGATCATCCGTTCGAGCGTTGGACGCAGGATCAGTATTACGACCTGGCCGCTTACTTCGCCCAAGTCGATCGTCGCGGCGATCCGATGTACAAGGGCAAGACGATCGGCGGATCCGCCGTGGAAGAACGTCAGCCGCTCGTGGAAGTGATCTATGACAAGGACGAAGGTGACATCACGCACGATCGCACCGGCGCCATTACGCCGCCAAAATTCCCGTACGCCTTTGCCGATTTCATTCGCGAGAGTGCGGATCAGGCAGGTGCCGGCGAGAAGCGTGAAGCGATTCGGACCGATCTCGATTGGATCAACGATTCGCAGGACAACGGCGGTGTCACCGAAGGCGTCTGGGACTTTGTCGATTCGAGCAAGGCTCCCGTCTACCGCGGAAAGTACTCGCGTCGTCAGTCGGGCGAGGGAATCCGCCAGCATTACTTCCATCAAGCTTCTCGCGCCGTGACGATGCGAGATGGCGACAAACTGTATGCCTATGTCTATCTTGATCCGGACAACCCGCCGAAGCAGCTGATGCTGCAATTCGACGACGGTAGCTGGGAGCACCGCGCCTATTGGGGTGAAGCTCTACTGCCGTTTACCGATGTCGCTCAAAACGACGCCGGTCGTGTTCGCGTGGGCGATCTTCCGGAAAGTGGAAAGTGGGTTCGTCTGGAAGTCGACGCCGAGAAGGTCGGTCTGGCCAAGGGGGCCACGGTTCAAGGCATGAGCTTCGCCCAGTACGACGGAACCGTCTATTGGGATGCTGCAGGTGTGAACTCGCGAACGATTCTGCCGACGGTCGCCAAGGATGCCAACGCCCAATCGCGACGGGAGCGATTGGCCGCTTGGATGACGCATAAAGAGAATCCTTACTTCGCCCGTGCCTATGTGAACCGCATCTGGAGCTATCTATTGGGTGTTGGTTTGATTGAGCCGGTCGATGACATTCGTGCCGGTAACCCGCCGACCAATCCAGAGTTGCTCGATGAAATGACCCGTCGTTTCGTGGCCAGCAACTTCAATGTCCGGCAGTTGATGACCGACATCTGTAAGTCGCGTACCTATCAGCTGAGCGTCTCCGGAAACGAGTGGAACGAAGGGGATACGGTCAATTACACCAAAGCCAAGGCTCGACGCCTGCCGGCCGAAGTGCTCTACGACACACTGCACCGCGTGACCGGTACAGTGGCTCGTCTGCCAGGTTTGCCGGCCGGATCGCGGGCCGCGGAAATGGTCAATCCTGGCGACAAGCTGGAAGACGGCTTCCTCGATCAGTTCGGTCGTCCGCCGCGAGAAAGTGCTTGCGAATGCGAGCGAACCACCGGCGTGATGTTAGGCCCGGTCATGAAACTGATCATGGGTCCGACGGTCAACAACGCCATCATCGATCCGGACAACGCGATCACCAAGCTGGTCGCCAACACCAAGGACGATGAGGCGGTCGTCAACTCCATCTACATGCGAGTCCTCAATCGGCCCGCTACGCGGCGAGAACTTGAGGCCAGCGTGCGACTCTTGCAGACGCCGCTCGACGACAGTGCCTTGATTGCCACTCGTGACGCAATCGCCAAGTCGATCGAACGACTCGATGCCGAGCAACCCGTTTGGGAAGAGAAGTACTCCAAGCGCGCCGATGGCGAGGTGAAGTTCAATCCTTGGTTCCGCCTTGGCCCGCTGCAGGCGAAGGACGCCAACGAGGCCTTTGCCAAATCGTTCTTCCCGGAGACGAAGTACATCCTTCTGACCCGTCCGGTGAACGGCAAGACGTGGATGGAACGTGAGGACTACAAGGACAACACGATCATCAAGCTCGATGGCGATAACTCGGCGAACTATATGGTTCGTTTGCTCGAGTCGCCCAAGGAACGTAAGGTGACGTTGTTCTTTGGTAGCGATGACGGTATCCGCGTCTGGCTCAACCGCAAGGAAGTTCACAAGAACAAGATCGGTCGCCCGGTCCGTCGTGACGACGATCGCGTGGAAGTGACCCTCAAAGAAGGTCGCAACACGCTGCTCATCAAGATCAACAACGGTTACGGCAACACCGGCTTCTTCTTCCGCAGCGATGCCAACCTGGCCGGAGCAGGCTTGCCCGACATGGTGGCTCGCGTGTTCCGAGTTCCGCCGGCGGAGCGAACCGTGGAGCAGCGTCGTCGCCTGACGAGCTACTTCCGCGGCAAGGATGACGAGTACCGCCGCTTGGCCGAGCAGCTTGTGATCCACGAGCAGATGGCCGCCAATCCGCGACTCGTTGGAGCCCAGGATCTGGTGTGGGCGTTGATCAACAGCCCGGCGTTCTACTTCAATCGGTAGTGGTAGCTGCGGAGCGTTTTGCGATCCGCAGCAACTGCTGTACACGTTCTACTGTCGCGTTGGATGGGGTGAACGTGCGCGCATGGGTGCTGGTCATTCTTTCGGAACTCGCGTAAGACACGGAGGTCACCGATGACGGAGGCAGACATGCAGCCAAAACGTTTTGGTGACGAGGACCGGAAAGTCCAGAGCAAGATCGTCCAAAAGAGGGACGGCTGGCTGGCGAATCTGTTCTACCGCCTGACGGGGCGAGCAAGCGTGTCCCGTTCTTGGTCGCGTGATCCGAAGCCCCGGCTCGAATTCGACCTAGGCGAACTTACGTTGAACGGAGTTGGCGTTGGGCAATCGGCCCGGCGACTAGGTGATCTGCGCCTTGGTCCCGCCACGGAAGTGATCACGGGCGAGCATCAACACTTTGACTACGACGATCTTGGGCTTGTGATCATGGCCTTCGAGACGCGGGGCATCTGTGAATTCGTGCTGCATTGGTACACCGGTTCCATGGCAGACAGTTCGTTTCCCGGCAAGATGCTGTTTCATGGTCGCGAGGTTCCGCTGAGTGCGGAGTCAACGCGGGCGGACGTCGAAGAGATGTTTGGGACTCCGACGAACGTCGAGGAAGATAAAGACGAGGACTATCTTTGCCTCGAATACAAAGTCGACAAGGGCGAATTGTCCTTTGTCTTTAATGAAGACGGGACCGTGAGTTTTGCGAACGGTTACGCCGCCTGGTATCTTGCCGACTAAGGAGATGGGACCGAGGACTGTCCAATGGGCGACGTCTTGAAAAATCGGTAAGTTGAGCCGAGCGGATATCTATGGTCGATGCTAGTGTACATGGTGAATAACAAACCTTCGGATCTATCCCCGGATGTCTGCCGGGAATTTGAACAGCAGATACTCGCCGCCTGGGCGGATGAGGAAATACCGGACGCGTCGAATCTGGCCGAATCCGGCTGCCCGGAGGACGAGGATATCGTTCGCCGCTTCGCCGACAAGCACTTCGACGAGATCGCCCCTGGCTGTCCGAGTCGCTGTGAAGACGCCCCGTTCGTCTACATGACGCTGGCGGCGAGCAAGTATTATCTTGCTTCTTATTTGCTGTACCATGTGCGGGAGACAGGGCCCTTCATGGATACGCCGAGCATCCACCTGGTTAGTACGCTCACGCACCGTAAGGAGCGAAAGAGAATCGCCAAAGTGCTTTCGCCAGCACAGGCAGCCTGCGTCGCCCGGTTTGTTGGTCTGGTACACGAGAACTTAAAATTGTTCTACGCGGAAGATGACGTCGATCAAATTGTCGCTGCCTTGGAATTCTGGCAGCAGCAGTCTGCATCTAACCGGGAATGAAGCCGTGGGAGCGAACCATGATCAATCCCTATGAGACGCCGGCGACCGACCCGGATGATCGGCCGGAGGATGCATTCCAGGACGCCGCCTTCGAGGCCGACGAAGGGGCCGTGCAGCGTGGCCACGTGACGGTGGTCACGGTGGCATTGGTGGTACTTGGTTTCAGCCTGTTCATCATGCTGTTCTCGATGCTTGCCAGCGGGTCGCTCGCAACGCGATACGATCTGGTTCGAATCGGACTCGAGGTCGCGTTACTCGTTTTAATCTACAAGGGACAGAATTGGGCACGGCTACTGCTGATGGTATTGCTGTGGCTATTCGTGTTGTTTATGGCCGTTGTGATTGTGAAAGAAGGCAATCAGATGGGAATCATCCAGTTACCTCTCTTGATAATCTGGACGTTTGCTTTCAGTGCCTGCGCCTTTGCCCTGCGAACACCTAACGTGATTCATTTCCAGGAACATCAGCGCTGGTTGGCTCGTTCGCAAACGATTGTCGTGCCTTGTCCCAACTGCAGTTGCGAGAACGGTCCACACACCAAAATCTGCCCCCGCTGCGGCGAGCATGTGGCTTAATGCGTGAGTGGCTCACACGACGTCGCGTCGCTGGCCATCTGTCCCGCCGCACTCCACGCTAAGCAAAAAAAGTTGTCGTCAACAGGCCAAGAAATCGAGTCGCATGAGCGAATTACCCCCCGTGGAATCGTATGCCCACGAAAAATGTGTGCCGGAACCACACCACCAGGCGGTCGCAACCGGAGCCTGGCCGAAGTCTCCATGGTAACCGCAAGAATTGCGGAAAGGGCAAGGGGAAATGCCGCAGTTGTGATAGAATTCAAGGCAGGGCGATGAGATCTCTTTTCTTGGGCACGATGGGGGCACGCTGAATCTTTCCATGGATACCTCAAATAACAACATGAAACGCCGACGCCGGCAAATGCGGCTGTTGATGGCGGCCGTTTATTCGCTGCCCGTGACGTTGTATCTGCTGTTCGCAGTGTTTGACGGTCCGCGAGCCGACGTGTCGGTGGAAGTGTGGGGTGTAGCCGCCGGGGCGATAGGCTTGGGGCTGTTGCTCTGCTTCGACCATTGGTTTCCGGTTTGGGCGGTAACGTTCGTGATGACCTTGGTCGCCGTCGCGTTAGCGTTCGTCTTCGCAGGGACATGGATGATTGAACCGACGCCAGAATTGGCGCCGTTTGTCCTCGGTTCGATCGCTTGCTGCGCCGTTACCTGGTTTGCCGCACATCATTACGACAAAAACTGGGAATGAGTGGACGAAACACGTGTAGACATGAATGCACCAGTCGCTGACAACGCGAAACAACCTTGGCAGTTCAGCCTGCGATCGCTGTTGTTGTTGGTCACGGCGCTGAGTGCCTTGTTCGGTCTGGCGGCTTTCAATATATGGTTGTTTGTGTGGCTGATCGGAGCCGCGCTCTACACGGCATTCGGCATCGCTCTCATCAGGAAGCTTTCACCGATGCACGTCGGTTCGATGGTTGCGGCTGCCGCTGGTATCTCCGCGCTCTCGTTCTCCTTCAATATTGTCATGTCGTTGGGAGGTGGCATTACCGGCGTTGATCGTGTCGTCTTCCATGTCGGCTGTGGTCTGCTGACGCTCATCGGTGCGGGTTTCGTGGTTGCATCGCTGGTGGGACTCAAACGGGATTGGATCTACTGGCAGAAGTGGCCTGCGCAAGGTCAGCGAAAGGCGGTGCTGCTCAAGTTCATTCGACGCCTATGCTGGATAGCGCTTTCGATACCTTTGCTGCTGATCGCGGCGATCGTGGTGGCATTAATCCATGATCTGGTCGTGATCTCTGCGATCAGTCCTGCGGCTGAGACAGAGACGCTTTCCCAGTTCGCAGACGAAATGCCACCGCCGGTACACCTGGCGATGGTTGTGAACGGTGACAAGACCTTCATTGTGTGGGTCAACGAGCGGCCCGATACCATCGCGTCGCTCCGCGGATCACCAGTGGCCGTTTTCGATGGCCGCGGTAAGCTGCTCGACTATCGTCATGAAACCGGTAGCGATCGCTGGCAATACGACCGGCTACTCGAATCGGCCTGGCGATCTCCGGCTATCACCGTTGGTCAGGCCAAGGCGAACGTGGCAAAGGAATAGAGAATGAGCAGCCGCTCTGTTCATGCCGTCAGAAAAATGAATAGCGAACGGCCATCCATTTCCGAAGTGCACGATCCATGACCTCGAACACCCAAACACCGATTGTCGACACCCACACGCATGTCTTTTGCTGGGGAGACAATCCGGCCGATGGGTTTCTCTCTGAGAAGACTCGCAAGTCGTGGCTAACCCGGGTGCTGCTGCGGATGATCGGCATTCAAAAAGAGCAGGGGGACAATCTCAGCCAGAAAATGCGGAGCCGGCTGTTGCGGCAGTTGCGCGAGTCGGTGCTCGACTACGCCGTGGTGCTGGCCCAAGATGCTGTCTACCGTGAAGACGGTTCCCGCGACGACTCCGCAACCCATTTCTATGTCTCCAACGATTACGTGCTTGACTTGGCTCGCGAGTGCGAAAAGGTTCTGCCGGGCTGTTCGATCAATCCGTTTCGCCGCGATGCGCTCGCGGAAGTGGATCGCGTGTTCGAATCCGGTTGCCGGCTGATTAAGATCCACACCGCCATTCAGGGCGTCGATCCGTCGCTCGCACGCTTCGACGAGTTATACGCCCACGCGGCGGAACTAGGCGTGGTGTTGATGTTCCACACCGGGTACGAACATTCCTGCACGGTCCGATCGCAGAAGTTCACCGACCCCGCGCGATTGGCCCGTCCGCTCGATCATGGCGGTGTGGTGATCGCCGCTCACTGTGGGACCTGTGCTTTCTTCGATCCGGAGAGTTACTACCCGAACTTCGTGGAGATGATGCGGCGGCACGACAATTTGTTCGGTGATACCGCGATCATGGCCAGCCTGATTCGCTGGCGATCGCTGGCGCGGCTCAGCCGAGAAGACGAGGCGATTCGCTCGCGGATTTTGCACGGCAGCGACTATCCGTTTCCGCCGTCGCGATTGCCGTATCTGTTTCGCACCGGGCTGTTTCCCAAGGAACGCCGCAGCGGCCTCGACATGGACCTAAGGATCAAGGCGTCGTTCAACTTCGGAGAGAGCTACACCAGCCGGGTGTTGGAGCTGCTAGGGCAGGGGGCGTAGTCGATCGAGGAGACACGCAAAAAGACCCACTGCAGGCGATCGGACGAAGCCTGAGTGGGTCGTGGGGTATTGCTATAACGACTGTATGGGCGTGCTGCCTTACGCGTCGGCGTCGGTCTGAGCTTGATCGGCAGCAGCTTCCGCCACCGCTTCTACTGCTTCGCTCGCCTCGTTATCGCCCGTCCAGGTAGCGAAGTCGGCGTCGGACGATTCTTCATCCGAGGCGTAATCATCGCGCTCGGCCGCGACTTCTTCCAGATCGGTCTCCTCGAGCAGCAAATCGCCGTCGCGATCCAGCAGTTCTAGATCGGTCAGGAAGCCGTCAGCCAATTCTGTCCACTCTTCGTCACGATCGTTGAGTAATGCCGGCTCGTTCCAGCGATGAATCGAGCGAGTGGCGAACGAATCGTAACGGCTCGCCTCGCTGTACGAAAAGCGCTGAATCGGAAGCGACTGTGACGTGGTCGATTGCGGCAGCGACGGATCCGCGTAGTAGGAAACCGAGCTACCGACCGACGTTGTTGGAGTCAGCGACTCCGATGCCGCAGCCGAAGTTGCCGTCGACGCGACTCGCTGCATACCGGTGCCCAAGTATCCGTACATCACGTTGTCGGTGTTTCCGCTGTAGATGTCGGCATAACCGAGCGTGTGGCCAAACTCGTGCGTCACGGTGGACAGCAAATCGTAACCACCGTCCCCGGCCGACCAACCTTGGCCGGCCGCGTCACGATCGATGTAGACGAAGTGGTGGGTGGCGTACCCTAGCTTGCTGTCCTTGAAGTCGGCCACTTTCACCCGCACGTTACGCAGGTGATCCCTTTGGGCCTGCGTGATGCCTTGATTGTCCCAGTAGCCGATCGCCGAATCGACAACCTGCTGCGGGACAACGTCGCCAAGCGCGGAGCCGAGAGCCGCGGCACCGGTCGGACCAGTTTCTGCCAAGAGCGGGCTACCGTGGTTTATGGGCAGGGTGTCGAGTGCACGTGCCGTGCTGGTGGCATCTTCTGTGAATTCAGCGTACATCGTGAGGATCTCGCCGATCGTGATGGCGCCATTTTCGTCGAGATCACCCTCGGCAAGCGTCTTGGTGAAAGGAGCGGCGGGGGGGTCAGGATGAGGGCCGGTGAAGTTACTGAAGGCCGTCGTGACGTCGCTAGTATCAACATCTCCGTCGCCGTCGAGATCGCCGATCTTATTGCCGACGAAGAAGATCGCGTCACCGCCGGCAATGCCGTCACCGCTGACCAGGTCGTCGCCGTTGTAAAGGTAGTCTCGTCCGCTGCCGATGAGGGCACCCGGGGCGTCCCCGTCGAGTGAGTAATTGCTAACGTCCTTGATGGCGGTTCCGTCGAGAGTCACCTTGAGCCAGCTGTTGGTAGTTTGTGAACCGGTCAGGGCAATTCTCATCTCGGTCGTTCCGGTACCGGTCACGCTGATTGGCGAGATGATGGTTGGCGTGCTGGTGAGATCGCCTTCGGCGTACTTCTCGATCGTTACATCGTTGCTGGTGAAGGTGACCGCTTCGTCAAACGTAACATCGATAAAACGGACTCCTCCGGTCGACGCATCGATCCAGCTGAGACCGTTGCCGGCCTGGTTATTGACTTCGACATCGGTGACGCGCGCGTACTCGTTGTCACGAACGATGAGTGGAATGTCGACTTTGGGATAGGGACTTTGGTTGCCAACGCCCCAGACCTTCACCTTCTGCTCGCCATCGTAGTCAGAGTCATCGATAGGCGTGATGGTAATCGTCTGCGGTATATTCCAGTTGCTCGAATCGAAGCTTAGCGTCCCGACGTCGATCGTCACTTCGGAATTATCAGGCGGAAAAGATGCCCATCCGGTCGTGTAGAACGTCATCGTCACAGGATTGGAGGATGTGACGTTAGGGTCGGCGGTCATGACGACGTCGACCGTGGCTGATCCACCATCTTCGGAGAGGATGATCGGGTTCTCCCAGTCGGTAGCAGAGCCGTCAACTGGAATGAAGTACGGAATGGTAGTGAACTCTGACAAGTCGTTGTCGCGATTGGTGAGCGTTAGCGACGGCAAGGTGATGCCGCTGTAATTCATGTCGGGCGAACTGACGGTGAAGTTGATGTCGTAGCTGATGTCGCCGTCCTGCACGTAATCTTCGACGCCATCGATCGTGATCTGTTTAGGGATATCCCAGCCCGTAGATTGAAAAACGATGCTGGACTGGCTAGGGGTTCCTTCCGTGATCGTGTTCGAATTGAAGTAGACCGTGACAGGGGCTGTGGTCGGATAGTTGAGCACCAAATCGAGGGTGACACTGCCACCCTCTTCCGTGGTCTGCGTGCCACTGTGGACGATATTGACATCGCCAAAAGCCCGCTGCGTTTCTACGTTAGACGTGACGGTTGGATCGGTCGTGTAGTCAAAAGTCATGTCGCCGTCGCGATACTCGGCCCAGCTGGCGGAGCGAAATTTAAGCAGCACTTCGTCTGAGGCAGAAACGCCCAAGGCATCCAGATCGAGGTCGAATGAGGCATCCCATTCGTAGTCACGGACACGGGTTTCTGCGGTGAACCAGTGATCCGCCGACTTTGGCAAGAGCGTCGCTTTGCCCGCCAGATTTAGATTGCCGGTATGCGTGCTACCGTTAATCTCTACCTGAACTTGTATCGCATCGACGAAATTCAACGAGCTGGACGGAACGTCGTAATTGGACGAAGCCAATAGGCCAGGCTGCGTGTGGGCTTCAAAGCGGTAGGCCATATTTGTCGGCAGGCCGCCCGACGTGACATGCTTGCCGACGGAACCATTGAGCTCCAGTGGAACATCGAAGATATCGATGATGTTGTTACCATTGCCATCTTGCCAGCCAAGATGCGCTTGTGTCGAGATCGGCAGCGTTCCGTTAACCCACGCGTTCGACGCCTTGTTGCCACCTGCCATAAGCGAATCTTCTTGTGCGCCAGCCGACGCTGGTCGATCTCGAAGGGCGTTCGTTGCTTGAGTGTCGTAGTATCCGGACGTGCTAAAGTAGGAAGCCCCAAAGCCAGTCGTTTCGTATTCGTCGACCCCGCGAAAGACGTGCCCGATTTCATGTGCGGTGGTTAGGGCGCTTTTGGCTGCTTTCCAACTGGATACGATGTATCCACTCGAGCTGGCATAGGCGCTTGGAAAACTCGTTCCAAAGTTATGTCCCGACTTGGCCGGATGTTCTCCATCGGCAGGAATCGTGTAATTGTCGGCAGACGCGACAACAAACATCGTGAAGGACCAATCTGCGCCGCTTTGCTCTCGCTGGTAGTCATTCCATTCCTGAAGAGTACCAAACACGAGTCCGGTGTCCGCCTCAACGCGATCCAATAGGTGAGTCGTCGCCGGAATTACATGTTCACCGAAATTCATGGTGATGCCTTCAAAAGGCACATCGACAGGATTGTTGGCATATGTATAGTCGTACGTGAACTCAACATCGTGAGGGCTGTTGGGGAAGTAGGAATCGAACACGTCTTCCCACCAGGTTCCCGCGATTTCTAACGATCCCGTCGTCCCACCGGTTCCCGTGATATCCGTCGTCATCTCAGGAAACGCGACCCATTGTTGAAGACCTGTATCCCACTTCTCATTCCAATCGAGATGATCTTCGGCGTGGCCGCTTTCCGATTCAAGGAACACTAAGGTCGCGTGTATGTTCCCCACCAGGTAATCGCCGGATGTGTCAGGTCCTGTATGTGCGCCAAAGGGAGCCTGGCCAGGGGCGACGGCCGTTAGCATTTGTCGCGACTCAAGCTCTTCGATCGCGAGGTGCATTTTGGAGTTCCGCATGGAATCAGTCTGCCCCTTTCGGCGCGATGTCGAGGCGGTTAAGTTCTTGCGTCGGTGGCGAACTGGTCGTCCCATGTTTGGTTCCCTCAGAAGTCCTTGGTGTAGAGCGTGAATACGGGTAGCCGCTTCATTCGTCGGGGTCTGGGCCGCGAGCCTTCTGCCGGAAGTCGAAGAGACGGCCCAGGATAACTGCCCGCGTCGCGCTGGCTGAAATGAAGCCACACGAAAACGATAGTGATTTTGATTTAGGGGTGTCAAGAAGTTTGGAGCGATGACAGCCGTGGTGTCCAGGGAAGTGGACCGATGACAGGCGGTGGCAAAAGGAAGTGGGCCGATGTGCGTGGTCTTGGTCTCGTGCCAAATCGCCCCGAGTCATTAGCGAACGACGGTTGCCGCCACTCTTCCGCTTACTGCACATCCAAGAATCGCACCCCATCCACTTTTACGTGGTTGCGATTTCGCCAGTACCAGATTTTCTGGGCGGCAAAGTTCGCCCGTTTGCCGCCTGGTTTGGTCTGCGCCAGCTTGGCGTCTCGCTGCGGGGTTCCTTCCAGCGTCAGCATTTCTTTGCCGGTGTTGTAGCTGAGCCGGTTGCCGGTGGCGGTGAACTGCTCGCCGTCGACCCGCATGTTGCCGATCGCGTCGAGGTCGACCGTGCGCTCGCCGCGGCGAACACCTGGCATCTCTTGCACCATCAGCCGGTCGCAAGAGAGCAATACCTCGCGGGGACCCGGCTTGTTGAATCCGTTGGTTGCCAGTTCCTGTTGCCAGTCGCGAACGGGACCGTAAACGCACTTCACCTGATTCAGAAAGCTAAGCCGCTTCTGCCGGAGGTTGCCGGTCAGGCTCTGCTGGAAATCGACACGCAAGAAGATCAACTCAGACGCGTTCGGTTGTGCCGCCGGCGGAGCTGGCCCCGGAGCACCAGGCTCAAGCGTCATCTGGCTACCGAAGCGGTGCGTCTTTACCCAGCCAGGCCCCGATGCCTGCAAATCGCCGGTCGCCTGATCGATGCGAAGATTGTGCATCTCCAGTCGATCGATCGATTGGACCTGACCTTCTTCGATGGTGCGACTCTCCAGCGACACCAAGCTGGGACACTGAATGTGTGAAAGCCCGATGTCGTCGACCTTGCCAGGATTGGTGAAGTCGATGTCACGGGTGAGCGTAGCGATGAGCTTCGATGTGCGAACCGTTTGTGCGGCGGTCGTCGCCAACACATGCTCGCGGAAGGTAACTCTTTGACCGTCGAAACGCATGCCGCCACGCCAGTTGATCTTGAGCGGAGCATCATCTGTGACTGCTGGTTGTCCCGCTCCTCCTAGTCCGGCCCCTCCATGTCCGGCCAGATCGCGATTCATTGGCAGCGTCATCCAGCCCGGGCCGTTGACTTCCAGCGAGTTAGCGGCTCGATTGCCTTCGATCTTGGCACCAGACAGAACGAGCCCACGGGCTTCGACCAGTGCCTGCTTGGTGTCACTACCAGTGACGAACAGCTTGGTATTCTCGACGTCGGCTCCCAGCAGTTGAAGCGAGTCACCGCGGACCAACAGCGGCGGCTGTTGCGGCGCCGGTCCGGCGAGTAGCTGTTGTCGCATCTCGACGTCGCCCTTGATCGTCACATCTCGTAGGGCCGTGCGGCGACCGTCGCTGGCAACTTGCACGCGAATCAGATCGCCACGCACCTGATAGCGAGTCGGCTTCTTGTCGGGTCCGTTCGCGGCGAGCGAGCTGGAAGGGGCGCCGGGTCCAGCGGCGGATGAGCGATTGTTCGCCTGACTGCTGTTCGAGTTGTTCTTGATCGCTAGATTCTTAGTTGGCGAGAACCACATTTCGAGCCGCTCGGTGATGCCGATCAGCTGTTCGCTATCGATGGTGACCCGCCCGTTGGCCAGCATGCTGTGCGGAGTGTAGCGGGGAGCGTTTTCGTCCTGCGTCACCGCATCGCTCGGTTGTTCGATCAGCCACATCCAGATCTCGTTGCTCGAAAGCGTGCCCATCTCGGCAAAGCGAACCGACGCGTCGCCAAGCACTGATAGAAGCGTCTTACCCTCGTGGGGGCGGAGACGCAGCTCCTTGGTCCAACGGGCATGCACGCGGCTCGTTTTATTGGCTGCGTTCGGGCTGTTGGCCGTGGCGGTGAGCGGTGTCGTAGAAGCGGCGGTGTTGGGGGCGGCGGAGTTCTTCGATTCCTGGCCCGGCAGATTGGCCTTTAGCTCTCCTCTTCCCGATGCGAGCATCTCACCGATCGAACCGTTTGGTCCCGGTTGATAGCGGACACTGGCCGCCCGCACCAAGTCCGTTCCGCGTCGCAGCAGCACCTGATCGGTGCTCTTCAAGGAAATCTCACCGGAGTCGAGGTGATAGGCCAGGTGTTCGCAGCGCAGTTCGGCATCTTCTCCGCCTCGTCGGCCGATCACTGGATGACCGGCGGCTTCGATCCGTGTCGGTTCCATGTCGCTCTGTTCACCGCTCGCGAAGAAGACCGAAAGTAATTCGCAAGACAGTTGATCAACAGGCCCATCCGCACCGCTACGAACGACGTCGACGTTGTCTTCAAACGTGGCGATTTGTCTCAAGGCGTCGAAGCGGAACGGGCCGACCGAGGTGATGTCGACGTACGCGGTGTTGGCCCCGCCTGTCGGCTCGGTAGTCGCGGCGGTACTGGCTTGGCTGGCACTGGCGTCAAAGGGATTCTCGCCCGCTGCCATGGCGAGCTGAAGTTTGACTTCCTCCGTGATCTCAATCGATTGGACTTCGCGTTTCTTTTCGCTGCGAGCACCGTGGATCTCTTCGACCTCGGCCATCTCGATGTTCAGCTTCCGCCCGCTGCCGTGATTCTGCCCCAAGGCAAAGTGGACCTCGTTGTCGGTCCAGATGCGATCTTCCGACATGTGGACGTCACGGGTGGCGAGCATCAATCGCTGTTCGATGCGTTGCATCTTGGGCGCATCGGGTGCGACCCCATCGGCCCCATCATCGGCTGCCGGAGCCGGCTGATCGCGCGAGAGATTGCCTTCGATCGTGACACGGCCCTGCAGCAGCCCACCTTGCATCTTGCCGAGTTTCAAACGATCGAGATCGACGCCGTCGGCGAATTGCAAGATCGCGCCGTCGCTGGCGCGAATCACCAGCACATTCGGGTCGGGTTTCTCAATGGACGGTTCGCCGTCCGGGAAGAACACGAGCGAACAACGCTGTAGCTTCACTTTGTCGTCGTCGACCGTTTCGTAGTCATGAATCAGAAGTGTGAACTGGTCGTTGGCTACGATCATCGTCTGCGGATCGAATTCCCAACCACCTGGCGGCAGGTGGGGACGCAGCATTTCTAAGAGGGGATCGAGTTCCGTGTCGTCGTCCGGATTACCACTCGGATCGACGACGATGGTCTCGCGTTCTTTGGCCGGCGGTTCGATGAACGGGACGACTGCCAGCGCATACGACCAGTAGGCCACCAGGACGATGGTGAAACTAACGGCGATGCGAAACAGTCGGGCGAGCATGGTGTGTGGCTATGTGCGGTGGGAAGGACGGTCGGGTGCCACTGGCTATGCCAGTGCGGCCGTGAGTCGTTCGGCTATTTTGGGTGCCACTGCTGGCTTGTCCAGCAGTGCGGTGGCTGCCTGTTTGGTCGTTATGTTGAGCGACGCTGACGCGTCGCAAGTAGTTTCTTAGTTCCTTTGCCAACGCTCCGGGCTAGGTGCAACGATATTATCGGGTCATGTCTCTAACTCGAATAGGTTCGTATTAGGTCGTCCCAGCGGTGCTGGGCTTTGAGGATTCGCTCGATGACTTCGCGCACGGCACCTTCGCCGCCGACCGCCTGAGTGGTGAGGTCGGCCGCTTCGCGAACTTCGGCCACGGCGTCGGCAACGGCCACACCGAATCCGACCTTCTCAATCGGGCCGAGGTCGATCAGATCGTCCCCGATGAAGCAAACCTGGGATAGCTCAAGACCGAGTGGTTCGATGATGTCCATCACGGCGCCCGTTTTCTTTTCAAAGCCTTGGCGAATGATGTCGATGCCCAACTCGCTGGCCCGAACCTGGACGATGTGCGAACTGCGTCCGGTGATGATGCCAAACTGATGGCCCGCCTTCTGCCACATACGGATGCCGAGACCGTCGCGAATGTGGAACTTCTTGGATTCAATTCCTTGATTGTCGAAGTAGATGCCGCCGTTGGTCAGCACTCCGTCGACGTCGGAGAGGATCAGGCGAATCTCTTGTAACTGCTTGTCCAGTGATTGGGCGCCGGCCATTACGAGTCTTTCTGGTGGTCGTGAATTGTGGGAGAGGAGCGTGGCGTCTGGCGGGCGAGTCCGGAACTTCGAGGCCGACAGCTACGACGCTTTGGAGGATCGGTTCCCGCGTGGCGAGAACATCTTCGGCGCTGGGATGGGAGCGTGGCTATCACCGCTTAGGGCGGTCACTTGCGTGGAAGAAGCCGAAGCTGAAGTGCCGCTACTCGATTTACCGACCGACAGTCCGCGTGCCATCAGGTCGGTGATGTCGATCAGACCGATCGGCTTGCCGGCTCCGTCGATTACCGGTAGTTCACTAATCTGGCGTTCGGCCAAAATGTCGATGGCGTCGCTGACCATGGCGCCAACCGGGACGGTTACGGGGTTGGTCTTCATGACGGAGCGAATCGGTCCGTCGAGCGCGTCGTTCTGGTGGCGTTCAAACAAACGGGCCAGATCACTGTCGGTAAAGAAACCGGTCAGTTGTCCGACCTCGTTGGTGATCATGATCGCGCCACTGCGACGACCGGCCACGCGACGTTGCTGAAGCACTTCGCGAACGGTGTTCGGTTCTGCTGCCACACGGCATTCGGCCAGCGGGCGCATGAATTGTTCCACCTGGCTGAGCTGCTGTCCCAGGCTGCCACCCGGATGAAACTTCGCAAAGTCTTCCGCCTGAAAGTTGCGCATCCGACTGGTGACCAAAGCCAAGGCATCGCCCAGTCCGAGCATGGCGGTGGTGCTGGTGCTGGGGGCCAGGCCGAGCGAACAAGCTTCCTTGAGCGGTCCGAGTTCCAGAACGATTGAGGAGGCGGCGCCCAGGGTGCTTTCGCGTCGACCGGTTATGGCGATCGTCGTCACGGCGAGCGCACTTAGCGACGGCAACAGCTGCGTGACCTCGCCGGTTTCGCCACTCTGCGAGAGCAACAATACGACGTCGTCGCGATGGATTCGTCCCAGGTCGCCGTGAAACGCTTCGGCCGGGTGCAGGAAGTGGCTACGCGTTCCGGTCGAGGCCATCGTGGCGGCGATCTTTTGCGCGATCAGTCCCGCTTTGCCCATGCCGGTGACGATCACGTTCGAGCGGCAATTGAACAACGCCGACACCGCCTGGCAAAAGTCGTCGTCCAGCCTTTGCGCCATGTTCAACAGTGCCTGCGCCTCCAGTCGCACAATATCGCGCGCGTAGTGCAGTTGAGCCGCGGCATCGAGCGTGGCCCGCATGCGCGTGGTGTTGTTGGCGATTTGAGCGGCCAGCGAGGCAGCGGCCAGCGGCTCGCGGACGCCAGCGGGGATGCCGGCATCATAAGAATCATTCGACGCAGAGGCGTCCATGCTCATCGTTTCGTCATCCTTGACGGTGTGAGTCGTGGCGAGAGTTAAAGCAGGCCTATTTTCGTCGCGGATTGTACTGCCTAAGTGCTTTTGGGGCAACGGAAAAGGGGGCGTGACGGGTGCCACTGCTGGCATCCGTTTTCCGAGCGAATTCCGCTTTCCGCAAGGAATCGTCCCTTGCTAGACTAGTCATGCAGGCAGTGCTAGCAGATGCCTGCTGTAATCGGCGAAAACGGAAATCGAGAATGACCGCTCAGCACACACACGACGCGACTGTCGAAGATCACCCGCACGGCGATCCTCGCTATCTCTACTTTCTATTCGTGTCGCTGATTTTCATGTTGCTGGTGGTGCCGCTGTTCGAGTCAGGCGTGTTGGGTGCCAACCTGATGCAGACGGGTCTGACGGCGGTGCTGATCACGGCCGCTGTCGCTTCGCAGCACCGTCGCGTGGCGTTCATGTTGAGTCTGTTCGTGGTGGCGATCGCTGCGCCCTTGAGCTGGTCGACTCGGTTCGTTGAGAACGACGCCTTGGTAATCGCCAGCTGCTTGCTGGAGAGCGCGTTCTTTATCGCCATGGCAACGCTCATTCTTGTCGCCATCGTGCGCCGGCATATGGCGTCGTTCTATTCCATCTTTGGGGTCGTCTGTAGCTATCTGCTAATCGGCTTGGGGTTCGCCATGATTTATCTGGCACTGCTACAGTCGAATCCAGGCGCTTTTGTTGGACCAGATGACAGGGAAGAACAGGCGGCAGTAACCGCCGACGCAACGGCGAACGGGGCGGACGCGAACCAGGCGGAAGCAAAAGAGACGGAAGCGGAAGCCAAAAAGAAAAAGCTACCGAAGGGTTCTGTGGCCGAGGTGCCAGAGCCCGACCGAAACGTTGGCGAGCTGTCGACGTTGGTCTACTACAGCTTTGTAACGATGTCGACGCTCGGCTACGGCGATATTCTTCCGCACACCGGATTAGCCCGAACCGTTTCCTGGATGCAGTCGGTGTTGGGCCAGTTTTACCTGGCGGTGCTGGTTGCCTGGCTCGTTACCGAAATCCCGCGCCGCCGTCGGGCGGAGGGAATCGATGAATAGGCGTGGATCGTGATAGAGCGAAAATTCGCCGCCAATTCAACTCTCATTCACTATCGCGTGACCAAGGAGACCACCATGCTTGAGGAAGCCCATTTCTACTTCCATAAAGCGGCCGATGTCCTGGGGATTTCTTCCAAACTGCGAGACATCTTGCTCTCTCCCATGCGCGTTGTGAAGGTCGAGATCGTCACCGAAGGAGACGACGGGCATCTCAAGCACCACCGCGGTTTTCGGGTTCAGCACAACAAGGCCCGCGGCCCCATGAAGGGTGGCCTGCGCTATCATCCCACGGTCGATGAAGAAGACGCCACCGCGCTGGCCAATCTGATGACCTGGAAAACGGCCCTGGTCGATATTCCCTACGGCGGTGCCAAGGGCGGCATCAACTGCGATCCGAGCGACCTTAGCGAGCGAGAGCTTCTCCACATCACCCGTACCTTTGTCGGGCAAATCAAAGAAGTGATCGGACCGACCATCGACATCCCCGCGCCGGACGTCAACACCAACGCCCGCGTCATGGGCTGGATCATGGACGAGTATTCCAAGTACTACGGATTTTCACCCGGCGTGGTCACAGGAAAGCCGCTGCACCTGTTCGGTTCGGAAGGACGCGAAGAGGCGACAGGGCGGGGCGTGATGTTGGTGCTCGACGAGGTGCTCAAGGACCAAGGCAAGACGCTGTCGGGAACCACCGTCGCCTTCCAAGGGTTTGGCAACGTCGGTAGCCATGCCGCTCGATTGATGGTTGAAGAAGGGGCCAAGATCGTCGCCATCGGCGATCACATGGGCGGGGTCAGCAACAGCGAAGGGCTCAACGTGACCGAGCTGATCGCTTGGGTTAAGGAGCACCGCACGGTCCAGGGTTTTCCAGGCGGTGATGCGTTTGAGAGTGCCGAGGTGCTGACCTGGAATGCCGATGTGCTGATCCCCGCAGCACTGGGCGGCGTGTTGACCGAAGAGAATGCCAACGATGTACAGGCGAAGGTCGTCGTGGAAGCGGCGAATGCTCCGACGACGCCAGCGGCTGACGAAATCTTGCGTCGTCGCGGCATTACCGTTGTCCCAGACATTCTCGCCAACGCCGGTGGCGTGACCGTCAGTTACTTCGAATGGGCTCAGAACATCCAGCAATTTCGTTGGGAGATCGATCGCGTTCGAGCGGAACTAGCTAACTACATGCGCAAGGCCTACAAGGCGGTGAAGCAGGTCAGCCAGGACCGTAGCTTAGACCTGCGAACAGCCGCGTTCGTGTTGGCGATTGAACGCGTCGGCGACGCGGCCATGTCACGCACCCACTTTACCGACCGGCACGATCTAACGGACTAAAGCGAAGTGACGCGGGCACGCGACCAGGAGGCGGGAGGGCGAGGCCGAGCGCCGAGCCATGGTTGAGTTAACGTGCGGTGATCTCTGTCTGTTCAGCCGTCCGCTTTCCCAAATAAACCTTCAAAGAAGAGGAATGCGATCGTACGTATGGATGCAAGAAGCGAAGTCGACCGTAACTGTCCTTGGTGCGATGGCTTTGATGAGTCCTCGTTCTTGAGTCGTCTTCATGAAGACTGGGAATGGATTGACGACGAGTATTGGAAGCTCGATCGAGCCATGCGTCAGCTAGCCATCGAGTACGACGGGGCCGAGTCGTTGCCCCGCGAGTTGACCTGGAGAATTATGCGGATCTTCAGCTACGGAATGCTAGTGATCGGTTGCCACTACGATAAAGACGACCATTTCAAGATCAAGAATCTTACGACAGATCAGTTGCACGAATGTCGGGAGCGGTTTCAGCTCACCTTCGAGGGATTCTTTAAAGGTCGGATGACCGATAACAATCTGTTTGAGTATTCCGACCCGTCGCCGAGTTCGTAAGCGGCGAGTGACTCGATGCTGCCGTCACTTGGCCACGGCACGATAGCCGGCCAATAGCAACATGGCCCCGCCCACGGCGATAAAGAAACTCTTGATGTTGAAGCCGCTGACATCGCCAAAGCCGAGTTGGGTGCCGATGAATCCGCCCACCATGGCGCCGCCGACTCCGAGCAAGATGGTGATGATGAAGCCGCCAGGATCTTTGCCTGGCATGATCCACTTGGCCAGCACGCCAGCAACTAGACCGAAGATGGCCCAAGAAAGAATACCCATCGCGTTTCTCCTTTGCCCCCGGTTGTGGCGCCCCTGGTGGTGTGGAACGAGGCCCGTAGTAAGGGAAGAGTCTAGCGACGCAGTCGTTTAGCTACTTCCAGCATAGCTGAGAGCGAGGGGGGAGTGTCAATGTTTGTTGCCAAATAACACGACTCGTATCGAGGACAAGCAAAAGAACGTCGATCACCACGAATGGCCAACGGCCGATCGGGTACAATGCGCGGGCAGCGACAATCCGGGCAACTATCTATCCGCTAAGGACATGGCTCATGCTAGAAATTCGTCAGATGGAATTGGAAGAACTTCGCCGGTTGGTCGATTGGGCGGCTGACGAAGGTTGGAACCCTGGCCTCTGCGACGCCGAGTGTTTCTGGAATGCTGACCCGGAGGGTTTCTTGGCGGCGCTGGAGGATCGTGAGTTCGTCGGGGGTGGGGCCATCATTTGCCATAGCGAGTCGTTCGGATTCATGGGGCTGTTCATTATCAGTCCGCCTCATCGCGGAAAGAAATTGGGAACCGAACTGTGGTTCGCTCGTCGCGATCGCCTGCTGTCGCGATTGAAAGAAGGTGGAACGATCGGGCTCGATGGCGTCGACGCGATGGTTCCCTTTTACGAGAAGGGTGGCTTCAAGCAGTTCACACGCCATCGCCGTTTCCAGCTCGACGCGGCCGTGCCCGACGGGCAGCGGCCCGCGGACGTGGTGGATCTGAAGACCGTGGATCTAGCAGCGATCGCCGATTTTGATAGTCGCTGTTTTCCCGCCCGGCGGGAACGATTCTTGGGCGCCTGGATGAGCCAGGCGGAAGCAGTGTCATTAGGCTATGTCCAGGATGGGGCGCTGCTTGGCTTCGGCGTAATGCGAAAGTGTTTAGTGGGCTGGAAGATCGGACCGTTGTTTGCTGAGTCCGCTTCGGTCGCCGATGCGCTGCTAACGTCGTTTCAGTTGGAAAGCCGCGGTGAGCCGATGTTCTTGGACGCTCCAGACAACAATCCCGCTGCTATCGAACTCTGTAGTAAACATGACATGCAAGAAGTCTTCGGCTGCGAGCGCATGTATTACGGCCCGGTACCCGAATTGGATCACGATCGCATTTTTGGGGTCACGACGCTGGAGATCGGGTGACGCGCACGGACGTATTCGGTAACCAGCCAACGGGAGGGCGAGGCTCGCGTGCGAGCCCTGGTAAACCCGTCTGGGTGCCACTGGCTTTGCCAGTGCTGGTTGAAGCAGAGTGGACTAGAGTCGCGCGGCGCTCCGCGACGCAAGCGAGAACCAATAGGAGGATCGATTGCTGTATCGATCGACAGTTCATTTTCGACAGGATGAACAGGATCGACGGGGATGTTGATTGGTTTGTTGCCCGGTGTTTGTTGGTGGAGGCACCCCCGGGCGGCACTCCCCAGGGTTTCTGACCCGACGTTGGTGGAATGCGGTAACCCGCTATTCGCTGGGCGACCGCCGTCGTCGAGATTCGCTCCCCATGCTCCAGTGTCCTCGGGGGTGGCTCTTTTTGAATTTGACTTTTTCGCCAATGTTGATAAAGTGGTCCGACAATGATCGAAGCAAGGCAGGAGAATGTCACCCGAGGCGTGAGCGAACGCAGGGCAGTAGCTGGATGGCAGCCAGTTCGCAAGGCCACACTGGCGGAGCCAGTGGCACCCACGTCACGTGCATGCCGCACGACTATCGCACGACGATCGAACAAGACACAAACAAAACAAACATTGAACATTGGTCGAACAACCAGTGAACAGCGATCGAACAACCGTCGAACATTCAGCAAACAACCTTCGAACATTTTTGAAGCAAGGCGCGCCATCTGGCGTGTGAAACGAGTCCGGCGATGAGAATTAACGAATTTCTCGATCTGATCGAACGCTGGGGCGTGATGCCCGAGCTGCAGGTCGACAACCTTCGCGAACAGGTGGCCGAGTCGGACTACCCGGTCCATCCGGTGCAGATGGCGCGGCGGCTGGTCGAAGAAGGGTACATCAATTCTTACTTCGCCAAGACGCTCTTAGCGGGCGGGCCTCCGGGTGGTCTCGAGACGAACGGTGCTGAAGAATCGCCCGCGGCGGCAGGAAGCTCAGGCAGTGTCCCACTAAAGATGCAGCTGGAAGATGCCTACGACGAAGGGGACGTGGCCGATTTGGCCGCCATCGATGAGCTGGCGCTGGCGCCGATCGAAGGCGCGGACTGGCTCACGCGATCGGCCGATCTCGAGGTCGGTGGTTCCTTGCCGACACTTGGCACAACGCTCTCGGTGCCTCAAGAAAATACGCAGTCGGTCGGCGGCTGGCTGCAACAAACCGGACCAGGTGGTCTGCCCTGGTGGGTCGTCTCGGTTGCGGCCGTGGCCGGGTTGATCTTCGTCATTGCGATGGTCGCAATTCTCATATAGGCAGGGCAAGACGAGCGAACAGAGGCTGGCGGTCGACATGAACAACGCGGTCACAAGTAGCGGTGGCATCCACGTCGCGCAAGTTATGGAAAGGAGCCGCTGGTGAGAAACGGAGCGGGGCAGAGGGGTGCGGTCGACTTCCACAGGCAGAGTGTGACGCCGTGGCTTACTCCGAGCCTGCCGAATCGCTCGGCTTCTCGTCCGCCGTATCTTCTCGACTGGCGGCCGCGGCGAACAGCGGATCGGTCCGCTCTTCACTCAAGCGGACCAGGATCAAACGCTCCGCAACCTGCGATGAGTCGGCCGAGCCGAAGAAGCGATCGCCCAGCGTGCCGGTATGCGTGGCACGACGGCCAAGCACCAGGACCTCACCTGGCGCAAGCGAAGCGGCAATGGCCAGGTCGCCAAAATCTTCCCGCTTGCGGCGACTGTCGAGGCGGAACATGGCATTGCCGCCCGCATAGTGCTGCTGGAGCGGACCATGATGGATCTCGGGAATCAGCTGCAGCTGCGTGCGACCATCGCTACCGGTATCAGCCTGCACGGCAAATTGTGCTTGGGCTTCGTCAAAGGTGGTCCCTTCGACGCCGGCATCATTCCAGACCAGGGCGTGAAGCTGCGGCTGCACTGGCGATACGACCAACTCGGCACGCCGCGCAGGTCGCAAGTAAAGCTGGTGGCGCGTTACCCCTGGCTTGGTCCGTTGCGACGGATCGAGAGCACCGGAGTCGGCCGCGGCATCTTGCGAAGAAGCAAGCAACTGGTGCACGGCGGCAGGTAGCTCGCGACCCAGAAAACCAACGCGATAGCCGTTACGGGCGAGACGCCGCCGCACATCGTGGGGCAGGGCCTGCTCGTCCGCTTCATCCCAAATCGACTCCACCGTGGCGGCTTCGCGCGGAGAGAGCCGCACGAAGACAACATCAAGCCCGATCTGCTCAGCCCGCGGCTTCAGCGGCGCAAGCGGGGACTCACCAACGTCGAGCCGCGGCGATTGGAACTTCGCGCAACCGGCGGCGCCCCACGGCAGCAGGAGAATCACCACGATGATGAGCCACTTTCGCGACATACGAATCCCGAGGAAACCGACAAGAGAACAAAGATGGGCGGCGTAGGGTAGATGCTGACGAAAATGGTGTCAACGTCATCTGAAATGGTCAAAATACCCCCAGACGCTGGCGATCTGGCGATACGCGCGGGTAGCCTCGCATTAGGTCCCGGTCGCCTTACCAGGGCGGGGAATCTCAGCGGACGGAGAATAAGGGATCAGCCGCGGATTGGGGATTTTGGTGCCGAACACTCGGCCGTAGCGCTGCTGCAGGTCGTCGAAAGAGAGCTGCAGGAAATCGTAAACCTTGGTCGGCGGTTCGGCCGCGAGCCACTTATTCGCCAGGCGGGCCATGGCCTCGTCGTATTCACGCTCACTCTGAGAGTGAACGTAACAGCGACCCGGATGACGCCGCAGATCGCCATCGAAGGCGGGACTGATATGCCACAGCTCATGGAGAATGGTGACGAGCTTCTCCTCGAGCCGATGATTCAGGAATCGCGGCAGGTAGAAGCTCAGGATATAGAGAAACTCCTGCCCGTCGTCGTCGTAAAGGCGTTGGCAGGTATAGCGACGCCCATTCCGCTCGGTCCACAAACGACCCTGCTCAAATCGCATCGGGGTGAGCGTCGCCTGCAGGCCATGCCCCACAGCTTTGCGGGCTTGGCTGAAACTGATCGCCACGCGGGGCAGATCGATGTGAGAGAGCTCGGGCAGACGAGCGATCATATCGGCACAGACGACGCGGACACGATGCGTGAAGTCGAAGCCTACTGTCGCGCGACGGGGCGAACGAGGCTGGCTGGCCGAACCTTGACGAGATGCTTCCGTCACGGGATATCCTTTCCCCGTAATCGCAAATTGCGGAAACCCGTGAACGCCTTGGTTCGGCGGGGATCAAGGAAGCAGGCCAGAACGAACGCGAAAGAGCAAGCCGGCGCGGGACCGACTCTACTCCTTGCTTTCTTCGCTCGACTCTTCGGTGGCCGGGGCATCAGCAGCGGTCTCTTCCGAAACTGCTTCTTCCGCTGCGGCAACTTCCTTCACTTCTTCCTCAACCTCCGCTGCGGGAGCGTCGGCCGGGGCATCATCTTGGGCATCGAAGGCCGGGGCAACCGACTTCTGCTGGACGCGGTCACGAACGCCGACGAACTCGAGGATCGCCTGAGTTCCGCCATCGCCCAAGCGGGGCTTGGCCAAACGGAGCACGCGGGTGTATCCACCGTTGCGGTCTTCGAAGCGAGGAGCGATTTCGTCAAACAGAATCTGCACCGCTCGTTTGTCACCCAGCAGCTTGATCGCACGACGGCGAGCAGCCAGAACCGGCGCGACGGCCTGATTCCACTGGTTGTATTGATCGCTTTCGCGCCATTTCTTCCACTCTTCGGTGTAGCGATCGGCATCGGTATCGAGCGCGTCGGCAGCACGTTGAGCGTCGAGCGAACGACGGGCGATGGTGATGCACTTTTCGACCAGCGGGCGAACTTCCTTGGCCTTCTGAAGCGTGGTTACGATGCGACCTTTGACCTTGGGGGGATCCGGCATTTGCGGACCTTCAAGGTATTCGTCGTCCTCACGTTCGGTGAGGAACAGGGCGCTGGCAAGGTTGCGGAGCAGGGCTCGCTGATGGCTTGGGGATCGTCCAAGTTTGCGGCCGCGTCGTCGATGTCGCATGGCAGATGTCTTCTGTCACGAATGATTGTTTGTTGTTACTGGTCGAAACCAACGTTCGTCTCGCTTGGGGTGCCGCGTCTGTTCTCAGTACGGCGGCAACTAGCGGACGGCAATTTCAGGTGTGGCGACTACAGGGACGAGGAGCTTGGCAACTTCATTCCAAGTCGCAGGCCCAGCTCGGACAACTTGTCGAGTAGCTCGTTTCGTGTCGTGTCGCCAAAGTTGCGAACTTCCATCAGCGAGTCTTCGGTATGCTGAAGCAAGTCACGCACGGTGAGAATATTCTCCGATTCCAGGCAGTTGCTGGCCCGTACCGAAAGGTTCAAATCGGCAAGCGTCATATTCAGCTTGGCTTCCAAGCCGGGATCGATTCCTTCGGCGGTACGCGGGGCGGCGTGAACGCTGCTGCCCATCTCGCGGTACTGGACGAAGGGGTTGAGGTGCTTTCGCATGATCTTGGCCGCTTCGACGAGGGCCATCTCCGGAGCGATGCTACCGTTGGTCCAGATCTCAAGCGTGAGCCGATCGTAGTTGGTCTTTTGGCCGACACGAGTTTCTTCGATCTCGTATCGCACGCGAACGACAGGGCTGAAGACCGCGTCGATCGGAATGATGCCGATTTCTTGGTCGGTCGGGGTGTGCTCCGTCGCCGGCACATAGCCGCGACCGTTCTGCACGACCATTTCGATGCCGAAGTTGGACTCGTCGCTGAGCGTGGCGATCTTGAAGTCCTTGTTGATGACTTCCACGTTGGAGTCGGTCACGATGTCGGCACCCGTCACATCGCCAGGGCCGTTCTTGTCGATGTGGATGACCTTGGTCGAATCGCTGTGATTCTTGACCACCAGCGATTTGACGTTCAGGACCAGGTCGGTCATGTCTTCGATCACGCCCGGAATGGTCGTGAACTCGTGCTGAGCGTTCTGGACACGCAGCTGCGTGACCGCACTGCCTTCCAAGCTGGAGAGCAGGATGCGTCGCAGGCTGTTACCGACTGTGACTCCGAAGCCGCGCTCGAACGGTTCGGCTACGAATTTACCGTAGGTGGGCGTCAGGCTCTCGGCGTCGACATTGACTTGAGAGGGAAGCTCTAGACCTCGCCAACGAATGTGCATACCAGTTCTCCGTATCAACGACAGCTCTTTGCGAGCGATATCTTCTCTTTTTTGCTGTCAGAACGTTTGTTCGACAAGCAAGCGGAATCGGGTGGGGTGTCGCGGTGGGGGCGTTGCGAAAAAACGTCTTCGCTGCCGGCGACTATTTCGAACACAACTCGACAATCAATTGGGTTTCGACCGGAATCGACACGTGCGACGACTCGGGGAGTCGAGACACGGAGCCTTCCGGAATCGCGCCTTCTTGAAGCGAGAGGAAATCGGGGACTTCACGTTCTTGTTGGGCCAAGTTATCGGTCACCATACGCAAGCTCTTGGGACGATTCTTCACGCGAATCACGTCACCCGCTCGCAGCATGTAGCTCGGCACGTCGACGCGACCGCCGTTCACCGTAATGTGACCGTGGCTGATGAGCTGACGGGCCTGGCTGCGGCTCTGGCCGAAGCCGAGACGGTGGACGACATTGTCGAGTCGTCGTTCCAAGAGTGCCATCAACTCGTCGCCGGTATTGCCCTTGGCTCGCTTGGCGCGATCGTAGTAGCCGCGGAACTGCTTCTCCAGCACGCCGTAATAGTGCTTGACCTTCTGCTTCTCACGCAGGTGAATTCCGTAGTCGGTCAACTTTCCACGACGAAACTGATGCATGCCAGGAGGGGCATCGCGACGCTCGTAAGCGCACTTCGGCGTATCGCAGCGAGTACCTTTGAGGAACAACTTCATGCCGTCGCGGCGGCAAAGTCGACAAACGGGTCCGGTGTAACGAGCCATACTTTATGACAACCTGTTTCAGCTGATTTGGGGTGGATGGTGGGGGTGTCGCGTGCGATCTTCTTACACGCGTCGCTTCTTGCGGGGGCGACAACCGTTGTGTGGCATCGGCGTCACGTCTTCGATCGACTTGATGTTCAAGCCGGCGGCTTGCAGCGAAGTGATCGCACTTTCGCGACCGCTGCCCGGGCCGTTGACCTTGACGTCGACATCTTTGACACCGAACTTGGCGGCCTTCTCGGCGGCCTGCTGGGCGGCACATTGCCCGGCGAACGGGGTGCTCTTACGGCTTCCCTTGAAGCCCGAGGTTCCGCCGCTAGCCCAACAAAGAGCGTTGCCCTTGGTGTCGGTGATCGTCACGGTGGTGTTGTTGAACGTCGCTCGGATGTGAGCGATGCCAACGGTTACGTTGCGACGTGTTTTTTTCTTCTTGCCTTTGGCCACGACTTGTTTTCTCCTGCGTCGTTTTCACGGACGCGTCGTTTGGTCTTTTTACTGTTTGTGTTGTCTTGAATTGCCTAGCGATGATGCGACTGCGAAAACGGTCGTCAGCTTATCGCAGGTCCTTCACGCCCTTCTTACCGGCAACGGTCTTGCGCGGTCCCTTACGGGTGCGGGCGTTGGTTCGTGTGCGTTGTCCGCGTACCGGCAAACCGCGACGATGTCGCAGGCCGCGATAGCAGGCGATGTCACGCAGTCGCGAAATGTTCTGAGCGGTCTGGCGTCGCAGAGGACCTTCGACCACATATTCTTTGTCCAAGAGAGCCGCGATTCGCGCGATCTCATCTTCTTGCAGTTCGCGTGCGCGAACCTGCGGATCGATGCCCGCGGCACGACAAAGTTCGCGGGCAGTCTTCGGGCCAATCCCATAGAGATAGGTCAGCGCGACGACGGTCGGACGCTCGTTCGGGATATCAACACCGAGAACACGTGGCATCTTGTCTTCCTGTTAAGTTAAAAAGGGAAGGGCGATCAACGGATGATTTCTTCACGTCAATCCGGTCGCAACCGTTAACCCTGTCGCTGTTTGTGTCGGGGGTTTGAGCAAACCACATAGACGACGCCTCGTCGACGAACGACCTTGCAGTTCTCACAAATACGCTTAACGCTAGCGCGGACTTTCATAGCCTTCTCGCTTTACTTTTCCCCATAGGGGGATATCGGGCCGAAATTAAGGCAAAACGCCAAATATACGTGTGATGGCGGGTTCAGATCAAGGGGCCCTAGTGGGTTCCCATTCTCGATCCACCCGACTCCTAGGACTCGCTGACGCCCCCCAGCGATAGGGGTTGGGGAGGCATGGCGTCAGAATTCCGCTCCTCTTCCGTGGGAGCCCCCGTCATTACGCGAACGCCATTGCTGGTGATCGCGAGGGTGTGCTCAAAATGAGCACTCGGCCGGGAATCGGCGGCCGATTGGGTCCAATGGTCGGCCATTTCCACGACACGCTTGGTGCCCATGTTGACCATCGGTTCGACTGCGATCACCAGACCCGGCTCCAGCCGGAAATCGTCCCGTTTTCGCAGCGATTCACTCACAAAATTGGGCACCTGAGGCAGTTCGTGCATCTCACGGCCAATCCCGTGGCCGACGAAATTCTCGACCACGTAGAACTCTGCCTGATACACGTGATTGGCCATCTCGGCAGCCACTTCACTCCACATCTGTTTCTTGCCCATCTGGTCGATGGCGATCTGAAGTACTTCGTCGGTAACGGTCAGCAAACGCTGGACTTCAGGATCAATCTCTCCGATCGGCAAAGTCACCGCCGAGTCGCCACACCATCCGTCGATCCGCACACCGGTATCGACACTGATGACGTCGCCTTCCTGGAGGACGCGATCACCAGGCACGCCATGCACGACTTCTTCGTTGACCGACGCACAAATGACCCCGCTAAAAGCAGGTTTGCCGGGTGATGAATTCGGGTAGTTCAAAAACAGCGGTTCTCCGCCGATCTGTTCGTAGTAGGCGGCTACCGCGTCGTTGATTTCACCCGTCGTCACGCCAGGCACGGCCATCTGCCGGGCAATCTGCAGACCATAGTAGACCGCCAAGCCAGGCCGGCGCATCTTTTCGATCTCGCGGTCGCTTCTTAGGGTCAACATGGGCGGGGAAATCCTTGTAGTCGTTTACGATTCGCAGGAGGTGGCGGCGACAATAGCGTCTTTGATTCTGGCGGTGACTTCGTCGGGGGGGCCAATACCGTCAATCGAAACCAACTTGCCTTGGCGGTCGTAGTAATCCAAAAGTGGTTCGGTCTGGCTACGGAAGACTTCCAGGCGTTGTGCCACAATCTCGGTCGCGTCGTCGGCTCGGCCACGGCCAGCGAGCCGTTCCACGAGTACGTCTTTGTCAACGACGAGCTGAATCGCCAAGTCAATCTGCATGCCGTTGATCGCCAGGTGCTCGTCGAGTGCTGTCGCTTGAGCGAGTGTTCTGGGAAATCCGTCGAACAAGACCCCATGTTGGCAATCCGGGGACTTCAGACGATCGATGACCGCTTTGATGACGATGTCGTCAGTTACCAGTTCTCCCTTGTCGATATATTGTTTTGCGAGCAAGCCAACGTCGGTGCCTTGCGCAATGGTTTCGCGAAGCATGTCTCCGGTCGAGAGATGAGCAATCGAAAAATGCTCTTCCACTCGCGCGGATTGCGTGCCTTTACCTGCGCCCGGCGGACCAATGAAAATCAATCGCATGGAAATCGTTTTCCATCAAGCCGGAGGCGATTACGATCGTCCCAGCAGACCCTCGTAATTTCGCATTACCAGATGCGAATCGATCTTCTGTACCAGATCGATCGCCACGCTGACTGCGATCAAAAGTCCGGTTCCGCCATAGAAACTGGCGACGTAGAAGTCGACTCCCATCGATCCAGAAACGATCGTCGGAATGACGGCGACCAAAGCCAGGAAGCCAGCTCCTACGTAGGTAATACGCAACATGACGCGTTCGAGGTAGTCCGCGGTTCGCTTGCCCGGGCGATGACCCGGAATAAACGTTCCAAAATTCTTCAGGTTCTCTGCCATATCCTTCGGGTTGAACGTGATCGCCGTCCAGAAGTAGCAGAAGAAATAGATCATGCCGATGTACAGCAGGTTATAAGTAAAGGAGTCGCGTTGCTCGAATACGCCTGCGAGTGTGCGCCATACCGGGCCAAAGTGTTGTAGCTGTCCGAAGATCAACATCGGCACCATCAGCAAGCTACTGGCAAAAATAATCGGCATTACGCCGGCTTGATTGACCTTCAGCGGCAAGTATTCGCGAGTACCACCGTAGACGCGGCGGCCACGAACGTGCTTGGCACTTTGGATTGGAATGCGGCGTTGGCCTTGGGTGATGTAGACCACTCCAAAGATGACCGCCACAAATACCACGGCCAGAACCAGCAGGGTTTCGACACCATGTTTCGTCCCGACACCACCGCCGATCTCAAAGGTGGTGTTGTTGATTAGTCGCAGACCTGCATTTGGCATACCGGCCAAAATACCGGCCATGATCAGCAAGCTGATTCCGTTACCAATCCCGAACTCGTCGATCTGTTCACCGAGCCACATCAAGAAGACAGTACCGCAGGTCATGGTCAGAACGGCAGTTAATTGCCAACCAAAGCTGGCAAAGAAGCTGTTCTGCATCTGAACCCAAATATCGGCCTGAATGAGCATTTGGCCGGCGTCACCATTGGTGAATGCGGTAGCCGTCGCCCCCATAAGATAGCGCAGGTACATGTAGCTCTGTAACAAGCAGAGCACGACCGTGGCGTACCGCGTGTACTCGTTGATTTTCTTGCGTCCGCTTTCGCCTTCCTTTTGGAGTTCTTCGAGCGGTTTCCACACACTGCCCAAAAGTTGGAAGATAATCGAAGCGGAGATATACGGCATAATACCAAGACCAAAGATTGTGGCCTGGTTTAATTGGCTAGCGCTGAAAATGGCTACGTGTTCCAGCAGGCCTCCGAGTCCGGAGCTGTTGCTGAAAAAGCTCATCATGTTCTCGTTGTCGATGATGGGCAGAGGGATCTGCCAACCGACACGATAGATGGCCAAGAGTAGTAGCGTCAGACCGATCTTCTTACGAAGTTCGGGGATGGTGAAGATGACGCGAATTTTTTCCCACATCGGTCGTTCCGTCCGTGGCCAGCTCGTCAAGACAAACGATCTTGATCAAACTAGTCTTGAAGTTTGAAATTCCAATAGTTGTTCTCGAGTGCCTGGGGCATTCCCCGCAGGGACGACTCAAGCGATCGCAGAACTATATCGTGTGCTAGCAGCTGGTGCCAACGGCAATTCAGCCAGCGGCCAACTACGACTGAGCTGGCTGGGCAGGACGTCCTTGGGGGTTCTTCACAACCGGCTTCTTACCGGGCAGTACATTTAGTTCGCCGCCGGCCTTTTCGATCTTTTCCTGTGCCGAGGCACTGAAACGATGGGCCGAAACCTTAAATTTCTTGGAGAGGTCCCCGTTTCCGAGAATCTTCAGAACATCGAAGTTCGCAGGAATCAACGCCTTGGAGGCGAGCAGTTCGGGAGTAATCTCATCGCCGGCGGTGAATGTGTTCTCGAGATCCTCGACATTCACGTGGACGACCTTGAGAGCCCACTTGTTGTTGAAGCCGCGTTTGGGGATCCGCCGAATCATCGGCATGGTTCCACCCTGGAACACGACCTGGCGCGAGTAACCGCTACGGCTACCTTGGCCCTTGTGACCACGGCCGCTCGTCTTACCGTGCCCGCTACCGGGGCCACGACCGATGCGACGGCGAGGCTTGTTTTTCTTAATACCGCGATGGACGTCGTTGAGGTTCATGACAAGGAGACTCCCCTGAGTCGCTCGACCTCGGCGGGGGGTCGCAGCTGTTTGAGCGCTTCGATCGTGGCTTTTACGACCGTCACGGAATTATTGGAACCGAAACTCTTGGTCAAAATGTCGTGGATACCGGCCGCTTCGCAGACGGCTCGCACGGCGGCTCCAGCAATCACACCCGTACCGGGGGCGGCCGGAACCAGGATCACGTTGGCGGCGCCAAAGCGACCTTTAACGGTGTGCGGAATGGTGTTGTCGGCCAGCGCGATTTCGACTTGATCGCGAGTGGCGGCGGTGACGGCCTTATCGACGGCGGGCGGAACTTCGTTCGCCTTTCCGTAACCCCAGCCAACACGGCCGTTGCCGTTACCGACGACCAACATCGCTGCAAAGCTGAAACGACGACCACCCTTAACAACGGCGGCACAACGTTTGATCTTCACGACCTTTTCGATCATGCCACCGTGGGCCGAGTCGCCTTCGTCTTTTCGCGATTTGCCGCGGGATTTTGCTCTTGCCACGTGTCTTTTACCTTACGTTAAGAATGTGACGGGTTGGATTCCCGATTTGTGTTACTTAGAAACTCAAGCCACCTTCGCGGGCCGCATCGGCGAGAGCCGCTACGCGACCGTGGTACTTGAAGTGGCCGCGATCGAAGGCCACGGCGGTGACGCCAGCTGCCTTGGCTCGTTCGGCGATTGTTTTGCCAACAAAGGTGGCGGCGTCTTTGTTTCCGCCACCCTTGACCGACTTGCTGACCTCTTGCTCGGTCGTTCCGCAGGAAGCCAACGTCTTACCGGTCGAGTCATCGATCAGTTGGGCGTAAATGTGCTTGTTGCTGCGGAAGACGCTCAGCCGCGGACGCTCTGTTGTTCCACGCACACGCTTACGTACACGGAAGCCGCGACGTTGGCGTTGTTTTCGGATGGCTCGATCGTGATTCATGACCGTTCTTCTCGTCGTAATCTTTAGATCAGGTGTTCTAGTTCAGGCTCGCTTCAGGTATCCCGCGCTGGTAACGCTTAGGCGCCGACAGCCTTACCGGCCTTACGTCGGACGTGCTCGCCCTCGTAACGAATTCCCTTACCCTTGTAAGGTTCGGGCTTTCGCACGGCACGGACTTCCGCGGCGAACTGGCCGACGCTTTGTTTGTCCATACCTTTGACAACAATGTGGGTTTGATCGGGGCAGGTGACATCGAGTCCGGCCGGGATCTTTTTCTTGATTTCGTTCGCAAAACCGACACGCAGCTGAAGTTCGCCGTTTTGGACTGCCGCCACGTAACCGACGCCAACAACTTCAAGCTTCTTCTCGTAGCCGCTCACCACTCCTTCAACCATGTTCTGGATGAGGGCTCGGGTGAGTCCATGCAGGGCACGCGCTTCGCGGTCGTCGCGATCGCGAGTGACGAGGACTTGCTTGGCGTCTTCGTCGACCGTGACGGTCATCTCACGACGGAACGTCCAGTCGAGCTTGCCGAGGGGGCCTTCGACCGTGACCGTGTTGCCCGCTACTGAGACTTTGACTTTCTCAGGAACGACGACAGGTTTTTTTCCGATTCGACTCATGGCAGGTATTGCTGTTTTGTGTGTTGATTCGTTGTTTGAGCTGTCCGCGTGACGAGTTGCCCGCCCGCGGGGGGCTGGCTGTGGGGCCTGGTCGTACTACCAGACCTCGCAGAGGACTTCGCCACCCAGTTTTCGCTGGCGTGCTTCGCGATCCGAGATCACACCGCGGCTGGTGCTAATGATCGAAATTCCCAGTCCACCGAGGATCGGCTTCAGGCCGGTCGCACGATTGTAAATACGACGTCCGGGGCGGCTGACTCGCTTGATGTTACGAATCACGCGCTCGCCGTTGGGGCCGTATTTCAAATCGATGCGGAGCAGCGTCGGGTGCTTCGACTCTTCGACTTCGCTGTAGTCCCAGATGTAACCCTCGCGCTTGAGCACGTCGGCAAGTCCGCGTTTGACTTTCGACACTGGGACGTCGACAGTTGTTCGCTCGACACGTACCGCGTTGCGGATGCGGGTTAGCATGTCGGCAATCGGATCGGTCATCATAAGAAGTGGGGCCCTTTGGATTCTCTAGGGGCAAACGGTTTGTATTTAGTTAGGACTTAGTGTCACTTCGCCTTAGTTGTCGCCGTCCGGTTTTTGGAACGGCATGCCGAAGCCGGTAAGCAGCTTGCGGGCTTCGGCATTGCAGGGCGTGCTTGTGACCAGCGTGATATTCATTCCCTGGACGTGCGTGAACTTGTCCGGGTTGATTTCGGGAAACACGAGTTGTTCGGTCAGGCCTAGGCTGTAATTGCCACGGCCGTCGAACGCATTCGGTTTGACTCCTCGAAAGTCACGTACGCGGGGCAGGGCCAGCGAAATCAGACGATCGAGGAACTCGTACATGCGGGCTCCGCGAAGTGTGACCTTGCAGCCAATCGCTTGACCTTCTCGCAGCTTGAAGCCGGCAACCGACTTCGTGGCTCGCGTGACGGCCGGCTTTTGACCGGTGATCTGTCGCATCGCGTCGACCGATTGGTCGAGGTTCTTCTTCTCGGTAATGGCGGATCCGACACCCATGCTGACCACGATCTTCTTCAATCGAGGTAGCGAGAGTCGGTTGCTGCGACCCAAATCCTTTTCCAGGTTGGGGAGCAGTTCCTTTTCGTATCGTTCTTGCAGTCGCGGAATCATAACCGGCTCAAACTGTCTTGTGTTGGGGCGTTATTTGTTTTGTGGCGTCGTTACTTGCGTGCGGACGTTACTTCTTGGCGTGGGCGGCTCGAGCCGGGGCAATCTCGCCGGCGGCGCCACCACACTTCTTGCAAAAGCGTTCCTTGCTGCCGTCGTCGAGGAAACGACTTCCCGTGCGAGCGGCTTCTCCACAGGCGGGGCAGACCAGCATCAGATTCGATGCGGACATCGGCATCTCTTTCTGCAGGCGGCCACCTTGCGGGTTCTTTTGGCTACGGCGAACGTGCTTGAAGACACTGTTGATGCCCTCTACGACCACCTTGTTCTTGGAAGGAAGGACCTTCAAGACTTTGCCAGTCTCGCCGCGATAGTCGCCCGAGATCACTTTGACGGTATCATCAATTCGAATATGCATCAGACTACTTCATTCGCGAGGCTGACAATTTTCATAAAGCGTTGCTCACGCAGTTCACGAGCAACGGCACCAAAAATTCGCGTGCCACGCGGGTTACGATCGGCGTCGATCAGGACCACGGCGTTGCCGTCGAAACGTACATAACTTCCGTCGGCTCGCCGGGTTGGCTTACGGCAACGGACGATAACGGCCTTCACGACCGACTTTTTCTTAACATCGCTTCCGGGGATAACGCTTTTCACGCTGCAGACGATCACATCGCCCAGGCCGGCAAAACGGCGACGGCTTCCGCCGAGCACCTTGATGCACATGACTTCCTTGGCACCCGTGTTATCCGCGACCGAAAGTCGCGTTTGCATTTGAATCATGGTTCTTATCCCACCGCCGCAGGCGGCGTTATCACGTTTACGCTATTCGTTGCTCAGTTCGATCTCTTATTCTTTGTCCGCTTCAGCTTGCTCAGCTTCCGCTTTGGCGGCGGCACGCATGGCAGCCAGGTCGACCGCGGTGCTCTTGGCGACAACTCGCTGCAATTCCCATCGCTTTGACTTTGAGCGGGGACGGCATTCGATGATTTCCACGGTGTCGCCAAGCTTGGACTCGTTGGCTTCGTCGTGCACGTGACAGACGGTGCGACGTCGAATGAACTTCTTGTACTTCGGATGCTTGATCAATCGCGGCATCTCGACGCGACGCGTCTGCGAAGCACGGTCGCTCTTGACGACTCCGATGGCAACTTTCTTAGGCATAACTACGACTTTCGTAACTAATGGTGTTCGCGCTTTGGCGTGATTTTGTGGAGGGCGTTACTTCGACTCGGCACTCGCTTCACTGGCCGCTTCACCAGCACCGGCTCGCTGACGTTCGTTCTGAATCGTCTTGATGCGAGCAATGTGCTTGCGGCTGCGTTGCAGTTCCGTGGGGGCGTCGAGACGCTCCGTCTGAGCTTGAATCTTCAAGCGAAAAAAGTTCTCGCGAGTCTCGTTAAGCGCGAGCTCCAGGTGCTCGTCACTCATTTCACGAAGCTCGACAATATCGCGATGGCTCATGGCGTCGACTCAATAACGTTAATGAACGGTTTCGAATAATCCGTGGCTGGGTTAAGCGGTACGTCGCTTGGTCATGCGGACGCGAACCGGCAGCTTATGCGCCAGTCGGGCAAAGCACAGGCGAGCCGCGTCTTCCGACACACCACCGATCTCGTAAAGGATGGTTCCCGGCTTGACCACGGCGGCCCAATAGTCCGGTTCACCCTTACCTTTACCCATTCGAGTTTCGAGCGGGATCGAGGTAATCGGCTTGTGGGGAAAAATTCGTATATAGAGCTGGCCGTCACCGCGCAGATACTGCTGCGCCGCGATACGACCCGCTTCAATCGTGGCAGCACTAATCCAGCCACCTTCGGTCGATTGCAGCCCAAAGTCACCGAAGTTGACTTTGTTGCCGCGAGAGGCGTTACCTCTTATACGACCTCTTTGGCATTTTCGGTGCTTGACCCGCTTCGGCATCTGCGCCATCGGTCTCGTCCTCTTGGTAAACTCCCTGATTGACCCAAACTTGGATCCCGATATGTCCTTGGGCCGTTTTGGCCTCAACAAATCCGTAATCGATCTTCGCTCGCAACGTGGAGAGCGGGATCGAACCGCTGATCTGCTTTTCGCGGCGGGCCATTTCGGCTCCACCAAGTCGACCAGCGAGTTGAATCTTGATGCCCTTGGCTCCCGCTTCCATGGTCTGTTCCATGGCCCGCTTCATCGTGCGGCGGAAGCTCGAGCGCTTCTGTAGTTGTTCGGCGATATCCTCAGCAACCAACTGAGCTTGCAGCTCCGGTCGCGAGATCTCTTCAATCTTGATATTGATGCGACGTCCGACCAGGTCCTGCAGTTCGGCCTGCAGGCGTTCCACCTCTTGGCCCTTGCGGCCAATGATGATGCCCGGTCGGGCGGTGTGCAGGACAACCTTGACTTCGTCGCGGGTGCGTTCGATCTCGACCTTCGGAATACCGGCATACCGGTATTTGGTCTTGATGAAGTTTCGCAGCTTGAAGTCTTCGACCAGCAGGTCGGAGAAGTCCTTCTTCGACGCGTACCAGCGACTCTTCCAGCCGGTCATAACACCGGTGCGAAATCCAACAGGATTGATTTTTTGACCCATGAATTTGTCTCGTTTAAGTCGTCGTGTGCTGGTTGATGTTTCTTACGCGGGGCAGTGCTAAGGACTAACCCAACTCGACGCGAATGTGCGCCGTTCGCTTCTTGATGATGTGTGCCATACCGCGGGCTCTCGGACGCATCCGCTTGAACATCGGGCCGCCATCGATGCGGGCTTCGATAACTCGTAGGCCTTGAATGTTTCGTTCACGCAGGTCTTCGGCGTTACCGAGAGCGCTCTTGATGACCTTCTCCAAGAGGCGGGCACCTCGTTGAGGTTGGTAACGCAATAGCTCAAGTGCCTCGTCGGCATAGAGTCCTCGAACCATATCGGCCAGCGGTCGCACTTTGCGAGCACTGATGCGAGCGTATTTGTGTGTTGCAGGATAGCCCATGATGATATTTCGCTGTTTCGTGGTGTCCTGAAGCAGAGGGCTGCGGCAGGGGGGCCACTCATGATTCGTTACGTTTGCTTTAACGTTTTCCCTTACCACCGTGACCGCGGAAGGTACGTGTGGGAGAGAACTCGCCCAGCTTGTGACCGACCATGTCTTCGGTGACAAAGACTTTCAAATGATTCTTGCCGTTGTGCACCATGAACGTGTAGCCGACGAACTCCGGCACGATCGTGCAGGCACGAGCCCACGTGGTAATCGGTGACTTGTCGCCGCTGGCAATGGCCTTGTCCACTTTGGCGAACAGCTTGGCGTCGACGTACGGGCCTTTTTTAAGCGATCTTCCCATAGTTGGTCTTGTATTTCGTTGGTGGCGACAAGCGCCAGGCAGTGAACCTTACTTCTTGAGCTTCTGGAGACCGTAACGCTTGCTACGACGCCGACGGACGATCGCGGCGTTCGATGGTTTGCGTCGGTAACGTGTCTTGCCACCCTTGGCCGACTTGCCGGTCGGGCTGACGGGGTGACGACCACCCTTGGTGCGACCTTCGCCACCACCGTGCGGGTGATCGACCGGGTTCATGGCGGTACCACGAACGTGAGGGCGACGGCCCATCCAACGCTTGCGACCGGCCTTACCCAGCACAATGTTCATGTGGTCGGAGTTTCCGCAGACGCCGATCGTGGCACGACAGGCACTGGGAACACGACGAATTTCACCACTGGGAAGCGTCAGCTGAGCCCAGTCGGCTTCGCGAGCGGCGAGGACCGCACTCGTTCCGGCACTGCGACACATCACGCCACCACGGCCAGGTCGCATTTCAACGCAATGCACAGTCACGCCCAAAGGCATGGCAGAGAGCGGCAGGCAGTTGCCGACATTCGGCGGGGCCTCGGCACCGCTTTCAACGCGGGCACCAGCTTCCAGCCCTTCGGGAGCGAGAATGTATCGCTTCTCGCCATCGACATAGTTCAACAGGGCGATGCGGCAGCTGCGATTCGGATCGTATTGGATCGAATCAACCTTGGCCGGAATGCCGTCCTTGTTTCGCTTGAAGTCGATCTGGCGGTAACGCTGCTTGTGACCACCGCCGCGATGACGGGCCGTGATCTTGCCTTGGTTGTTACGACCGCCGGTCTTGCGCTTGGAACGCAGCAATCGCTTGGCCGGCTTAGCACCAGCTGTGAGCTCCGCGAAGTCACTCACGCTCGCGCCGCGGCGTCCCGGCGTCGTCGGTTTGTATCGTCGAATACCCATGTCAGTTCGTCTTCAACGTTGGTGTTCTGTAGTGGTTTCGAGTCCCGCATCAGCGGGCGTGGTCTTTAATTAAGCGAGGTTCTTTAGAAGAAGTCGATCGTCTTCGATTCAGGATGCAGTTTGACGATCGCTCGCTTCGTGTTTTGTGTGTAGCCGAAACGGAAGCGGCTGCGACGAGGCTTACCGCGACGGTTCTGCGTACGGACATCGACGACCTTCACGTCGAACAGTTCTTCAACGGCGGCCCGGATGTCGTGCTTATTGGCCAGAGGATTCACCTCAAACGCGTGGGCGTGGTGGTTTTCGCTCTGGTACATGCCTTTTTCAGTCACCAGCGGACGGAGGACCACTTGCTGCGGAGCAAGTTTCATCGAGGTCGTTCCGGCATGCTTGACGGCAAACTTATTGACTTTGTCGACTGGCATTGTGATTTACGCTTTCGTCCGTCGAGGATTTCAGTGTCTTGATTCTTGTCGCCGCGTTTAAGCGGTCTTCTTGGCGGCAGCTCGTTCACGCAGCGAGTCGAGGGCGGCCTTGGTCACCAACATTCGCCGCGGCGAAAGTACGCTCAGGGCGTTGATGTCGGAGATCGGCTGCACCGAAACCTGGTCGATGTTGCGAGTGCTCTTGTAAACATTGACGTCGCTCTCAGCGATAGCCACCAGCAGGCTGGTGTTGTCGATGCCGAGCGACTTCAAAATCGCCGCCATGTCGCGGGTCTTCGGTTCGGCGAACTTCAAGTCATCGATCACCGTGATCTCGTCGTCGATGATCTTGGAGGCGACGGCCATCCGCGTCGCTTTTTGGACCGCCTTGCGGGGCAGGCGATACGAATAGTCGCGAGGTCGCTTGGCGAAAATGTGACCACCGCCGGTGCGGATACCACTTCGCTTCGAGCCGGCTCGGGCGTTACCCGTTCCCTTTTGGCGATACATCTTCTTGGTCGAACCGGCGACGTCGCTGCGGCTCTTGGTCTGAGCGCTGCCTTGTCGCTGGTTGGCCTGATACATCACGACCACGTCGTGCAACAACTGCTTGTTGATGCGCGGCGCCAGTTCAGTCGGATCGATATCGTACGTGCCGACCTGCTTGCCGGTCGAATCGAAGACGGGAAGTTGCGTACTAGCCATGGCAATAAAAAAGGCTTCACGCGGGTGCGCAAAGCCAGTCCTGTTATAGTTTGTTGGTCTCGCGAATCATCACCATGCCGCCATTGGGGCCCGGGATCGCTCCGCGTACAACGAGTAGGTTCTTGTCCGAGTCGACGCTCACAAGCTTCAAGTTGCGAACGGTGCAGCGAGTCGAGCCATACTGACCCGGCATCTTCTTTCCTTTGAAGAGACGCGAGGGGTAGGCACTGCAGCCGGTACCACCTAGATGGCGATGGCACTTCTTAACACCGTGCGAAGCACGCTGTCCGGCAAAGTTGTGTCGCTTCATGGCTCCCGAGAAGCCGCGGCCCTTGCTGGTGCCAACCACGTCGATGCGACCGACTTCAGCGAAGGTGTCAACGCCGACCTCTTGGCCAACTTCCACGCCGTCAATCGAACCACGGAATTCGCGTACGTAACGCTTCGGTTCGCAGTCGGGCTTGGGGAGAAGTTCGACGCCAGCGGCAGCACGACGCTTCGATCGCTTGCTTTCGATCTTGGCAACGTGACCTCGCTCAGAGCGGCTCGCCAAACGACGAGGGCGGTCGAGATAGCCGAGCTGGACCGCTTCGTAGCCGTCGCGGTCTTGCGTCCGCACTTGCAGGACATTACAGGGGCCAGCTTCGATCACCGTTACCGGGATAACTGCGCCCGCTTCATCATATAGTTGTGTCATCCCGACCTTGCGGCCGAGTAATCCAATCGCCATGACGTTGATCCTGCTCGTGTTGACGCTAATCGTGGGAACGTGCGACTTGTGTCCCAGTTTACCCACGTAGCTTCCAGGGCATGAAAGCTCCGATTTATCGTTTTATGGAAGAACGGATCGAACCGAGGGGCAGAGCTCCGCGGCCGTTCCCGCCTTTATCCGTATGCCTTACTTGCGTGAGGCTTTAATCTTGATGTCCACGCCAGCCGGAAGACTCAACTTGTTGAGCGCCTCGATCGTCTTGGCGGTTGCCTGGACGATGTCGATCAGCCTCTTGTGAGTGCGAATTTCGAACTGCTGACGAGCCTTCTTGTCCACGTGGGGACTGGAGAGCACCGTGTAGCGTTCGATACGCGTCGGCAGCGGAATCGGTCCGTGGACCTCCGAGTTGGTTCGCTTGGCAGTGTCCACAATGTCGGCCGCACTCTGATCCAAGACCGAGTGGTCATAGGCTTCCATGCGGATGCGGATAATTTCTTGTGCCTTCGCCACCAACTCGACTCCTAATTAAATCTCTTGCCTGGGTGTTTCCCGTGTTTCTTCGCGAATGGCCCAGTGAGCCAGACGCAGTTCATAACGGGACGTTCCCGTTCGTCCCCTTGAGTTCAGGGGAAACCAAAAATCTTAAGCGGTCTTCCGCTTTCTGTAAAGGGCATGCATGCGTGGATGCGTAATTATTTTTTGTGGACTCTCCAGGGGTGCCAAATTCACTCCCCGACGCGATCCTAAACCAACGCCTCCATCACATCAGGCGGCGCTGGTCCGTACGCCGCCGGCTCCATAGAGCAGGTTGCTCGACCCTGGCTCAGGCCGCGAAGTTCGCCGGCAAACCCAAACAGGGAGGCCAGGGGGGCTTCGGCGCTGATGACGGTATTGCGGCCACGGGGGTCGGTGCTGTGGATGAGAGCCCGTTTTTGCTGCAAATTAGCTATAATATCGCCCAAATTCTCCTCGGGCGTGACTATTTCCAGGTTCATAATTGGTTCGAGCAGAACCACCCCCGCTTCCTTGAGCGCCTTGTCGAAGGCCTCGCCGGCCGCGATGCGGAATGCGGCTTCTGTCGATTCGCCATCACGAGCTTCGCCGCCGCTGATCCGGAACTTCACGCGGGTGAGCGGAAATCCGTAATGGCCGCCGCCGGTGGCGAGCATTTCCAGCTCCTCGCGAGCCGCCTGCAATAGGGCTGCCGGGACTCCTTCGACGAATCCGGCGCTCACAGAGACTGGCTTATTGCTGTCCGAAAGGGGGGTGAGTTGGACCTTGAGTTTGGCGAAAGTGTCTTGTCCGGCGATTTGGCGGTGGCTTTCGGCCTCCACTTCGACCTCGTTCTGGACCGTTTCGCGGTAGCTGACCCGTGGTTTGTGGACTTTCACGTCCAGGTTGAAGTCGCGGAGCAGGCGGTGCTTGATGACTTCCAGGTGGAGCTCGCCCATGCCGCTGATCAGCGTCTGGCCGGTCTCCTCGTACTCAGTGGCCCGAAATGTCGGATCCTGGCGTTTCATCAGGTCGAGCGTCTCGCTGAGCTTCTTTCGCTCGGTCGAGGATTCCGGCTCGATCGCCATCGAGATGACCGTTTCTGGGAACTGGATCTGTTCCAGCAGGATTGGATTCTGGGTGTCGCAGATCGTGTCACCGGTGACCGAGTGCCTCAGGCCGATTACGCCGACGATATCGCCCGCCTCGACCTCTTTTACCTGATCCTCCTTGCCGCCAGGCTGGACGTGCCACAGCTGAGCTGCATTGTCTTTCTTGTCCTTGCCAGGGTTGAACAGCCGGGTGTTGGGCGCGAGCTTGCCGGAGTAGACCCGGACGTAGGCCAAGTCGCCATGCTTTTCAGCCTGAACCTTGAAGACGAGGCCGCAGAAGGGCTCGTCGGGGCTGGGGTTCCGTTTTTGGGCTTTGTCGTCCTTCTTGGGGTCGACACCTTCAACGGGAGGCATATCGGCCGGGCTGGGTAGGTAGTCAGCCACCGCATCAAGAATCGGTTGGACGCCGATGCAGTCGAGAGCCGAGCCGCAGAAGACCGGCTGGATGAGGCGGTGGACGGTGGCGTCGCGAATGACCTTCTTGAGTAGCTTTTCCGGTACCGGGGCTTCTTCCAGGCCCAGCTCCATCAGCTCATTGCTGTAGTCGTACAGCTTCTCAAGCATCTCGGCTCGGCATTCTTCGGCCCGTTCGAGCTCTTCTTCCGGGATGTCGCTGACCGTGACCTTGGTGTCCTTCGAGGCGTCGCCGAACTGGAGCTGCTTCATCGTCACTAGGTCGATGATGCCGCGGAAAGCGTCGTCGACGTGCGGAGGGCCGGCACCGATCGGGATCTGTAGCACGACCGGGTTGCCTTCGAGCCGCTTTTCGATCTCGCCGATGACCGACTCGAAGTCGGCTCCCTCGCGGTCCATCTTGTTGATCATCGCGATCCGGGGCACGCCGTAGCGATCGGCCTGACGCCAGACTGTTTCGCTTTGAGCCTCGACGCCTTCGCGAGCGCTGAACACGACCACGCCGCCATCAAGCACGCGTAGACAGCGCTCCACTTCGGCCGTGAAATCGACGTGGCCGGGCGTGTCGATCAGATTGATCGTGGTGTTTTTCCAGTCGAACGTGATGCAAGCGGCGTAGATCGTGATGCCGCGTTGTTGTTCTTCTTCATCGAAGTCGGTCTTTGTCGTACCCTTATCGACTTCGCCCATGCGATGGGTTTGTCCGGCATAGAAGAGCATCCGCTCGGTGAGCGTTGTCTTGCCGGCATCGATGTGGGCGATGATGCCGATGTTTCGCAGGTTTTCGAGCTTGCGTGCCATGGCGCTGTCGATGGAAAGGGGCGTCGATTGAAGACTTGGCCACTCGAGGTAAGGACCAGCGGGGTGAAACAACGTTGCAGCCGATCGCCATGGCGAGGGCTTGCAGCGCGCATAACAACGCCGCGCTGATACGTCAGTGGGACGATTGTCAGCGCGGCGAAATGTATCGTTCGGTTTTTACCAGGCGAAGTGGGCAAACGCCTTGTTCGCATCGGCCATGCGGTGCACGTTCTGGCGACGCGTCATGGCGGCACCTTCACGACCGTAGGCGGCGACGAGTTCGTCGGCCAGCTTCAGGTGCGTGGGGCGACCCTTCTTTTCGCGAATGGCCATCAGGATCCAGCGAATCGCCAGCGACTGACGTCGGGCGGCACTGACCTGCATCGGAACCTGATACGAGGCACCACCGACTCGCTTGGAGCGAACTTCGATGTCCGGCTTGACGTTCTCGAGTGCCTGCGTGAAGACGTCGATCGGCTCGGCGTCGGTGACGCGCTTGCCAATCTCATCGAGGGCATCGTAGAAGACCTTCTGAGCGGTGCTCTTCTTGCCGTCGAGCATCAGGTTGTTGATGAACTTGCTGGCCAGCAGCGATCCGTGCTTCGGATCTCCAACGAGCTGCTTTCGGCTGGCGGTAATTCGACCCATAGTATTGCTTCAATCGGGGTATAGGGTTTGTTCTGGATTAAGACTTCTTCGCGCCATAGCGGCTGCGAGCTTGCTTGCGTCCGTCGACGCCGAGTGTATCGAGGGCACCACGCACCACCTGGTAACGCACGCCCGGCAGGTCGCGGACTCGTCCGCCGCGAACCAGCACGATGGAGTGTTCCTGAAGGTTGTGGCCTTCGCCCGGAATGTAAACCGTGACTTCCTTGCCGTTGGAGAGTCGCACACGGGCGATCTTACGCAGCGCGGAGTTCGGCTTCTTGGGCGTCATCGTCTTCACCTGAAGACAGACACCACGTCGTTGCGGGCATTTGTCCAGCACCGGCGCTTTGCTCATCTTCTTAGGCTGCTTGCGGCGCCGTCGAACGAGTTGGTTAGTCGTGGGCATGAAAACTCCGAATCTCTTTACTTATTTACTTATGTAAACGGGCCGCGACACGATGGCCGCTGGTTTGTCTTTTCTGGAATCCCTCAGGGCGGAAGGGACCTTGGCCGCCTCGCCGAGGATGGTGGGAACCCATCAAGGTAATCAATTGTGAAAAGAAGTCAATGCCCATCCCGGCGAGTCGCTCATGCGGTTCTGCCGGTTGCGGGCTGTCTTCTGATTGTGCTGCCGAGGCTCTCTCGGCGGCAGGTTAATCTATTCGTCTTCCTTGGGTGGTTCCTCTTCACCCAAATCGGAGCCGAGGTCGGCACCACCGAGGAGAGCTTCCAGGCCGTCGTTGATCGGCTCTTCAGGCTCCGAATCGGCTTCCATCTCGGTTGCCGTGGTGGTTTCCTCAACAGCGGGGGCCTCTTCGATCGGTTCGGGGGACCCGAGCGTCGGGAACGATTCCGGCATCGCGGCGGGCACTTCGGGCAGAATTGCCGAAGGTCCTTCCGGCGGGGCCGGGGCCGGCTCTTCGCCATTGCCGACCGAGTCGAGCAGCGGGAAGGTTCGCGACAGCAGTCGATCCTTTTCGGCAGTAAGGGCTTCCAACGCCTCCGGACGAATTCGGACTTCCGAGTTCTGGAAGGTGTGGAGTAGTCGTAATCTTCCTGCTTGCTGCGGCCACGAGTCGAAACGATGGTACCGCGA
>CAYLRE010000001.1:0-83265 GCA_964385715.1 uncultured Planctomycetaceae bacterium | reverse complement strand
TACATTCAGTATCCGCCCCGCGATCCGCATCGCGAGTTAGCCTGGAGCGTCTACATCCTGCCGTTTATGGAGAAGGATGTGCTCTATCAAGCGCTCGATCTCGACAAGCCGTTCAACGCGCCGGAGAACGAAGAGGCGGCATCGACCAATGTGCCGATCTACCTGTGCCCCAGCGCCGAGCGAGATGAGTCGGTAGGTGGCCAAATCGACTATGGCGGGATTTCCGGGGAACAGATTACCCGGCCCGGTTCGCCCAACATCGAGGCGGGCGTGTTGATCCATGACAAGAAGTTTGGCGATCGACAAATCATCGATGGTCTGACGACGACGTTGATCGTGGCGGAAGACACCCGTGGGCCGAACAAGACCTGGATTCATGGCCGCAATATCTTTGCTCAGATGTGGGGCGTCAACGATCCACAGGGCGAAGGGGACAACGAGATTCGTAGCGACCACAGGGGCGGAGCGGTCGGCTTGTTTGCCGATGGTCACGCCGCATTCCTGGCCGACACGATCGATCTGCCAACGTTGGCCGCCATGATCACTCGGGCTGGACGTGAAATTTATTCGTACGACGGAGGCGAGTGACCGCCGGCCGTGCGGGATTGTGATCCGGCACGACTGTAGTTTTGAAACTAAGACGATTTTGAGACTAAGAAATTTTGAAACTGCGGTGATTCTGAAGCGACCGCGTTTCTGAAATCACGAATTGAAGAAACTGCTGAATTCAAGAACAGCTGCATTGAAGTTAACTACTTGGAGAAATGAGAATGAAGAAGATCCTGACCCTGATGACCTTATTGACGCTCGTGGCCGGTTCGTCGGCCCCCGCGGCGCTGGTCGATTTTGAAGATTTCACGCTCTCGAGCGACTCGTTCCACAACGGTCACCCCGACGGAGAGAACGTTTCCGGTCCTGGCACGCTCGCGCCGGGCGCTTCCTACTCGGGAAGCCACAGCTCTGGCGGCGCCAGCTTTAACTACGACGGCAGTGTCGACGCGAGCTTCGGATTCTTCTCGTGGGGCGGTTGGGCCATCTCGAGCAAGACCGACAACACGACCCCCGGCTTTGGTAACCAATACAGTGCGATCACCGGTGGCGGCGAAGGCGGTTCGTCGAACTACGGACTCGGCTTTACTGGCGGAACGCTGCCGACGTTGCAGTTGCCCGCGGGCGAGAAGCCGTCGACGATAGACGTCACGAATTCGACGTACGCGGCGCTCTCGATGCAGACCGGCGACTCGTTCGCCAAGCAATTCGGTGGTGTCAGTGGTAACGACCCCGACACGTTCATCCTGACGATCACGGGCAACAACGGGGCCGGCAGCGTCGACTTCTACTTGGCCGACTATCGCTTCGCCGACAATTCGCAGGACTACATTGTCGATACCTGGGAGACGGTCGATATCAGCAGTCTCGATACGGCCACGGAGTTGACCTTCGAGCTGTTCACCACGGACGTTGGTGCGTTTGGTCCGAATACGCCGCTCTATTTTGCGGTCGATAACTTTGTTAGTGTCAGCGACTGTGCGATTGGCGATGCCGACTGCGACGGCTATGTCTCGAATCTTGAGGACATCCAGGCCGCGTTTACCAACTTCACTGGGCCTGGTACCACGAACTGGACGACGCCGAAGACGCGTGCTCAAGGTGACGTTCACGGAGATGGTACCGGTGCGACGACCAACCTCGATCCGCACGATGAAGACGTTGACAACCTGGACATCCAAACGATGTTCACCAACTTCAATCCGGCCCCGGATGCAGCTGGCGACGTGCTGGGTGCTGCGGGCGATGGCGATCCGGCGATTCCGGATTTGATCTACGATCCGGCCACCGGTGAAGTGGTCATCGACTGGGAAGGCAATACGCTGATCTCGTACGTCTTAAAGAACGGCACGAACAGCTTCATCCCTGGCAACCACAGCACGATTTTGTTGGGTTCGTTTCCGACCGCGACGAACAGCGAGTTGTCCGAGTCGACCTCGTTCGCCGAGCCGGGCGTGACAACACGTAGCATGGGCAACGTCTTCCCGACCGGTTTGGACCTGACAGGCTTGCAGAACTTGCTGACGGTGAACTCGATCATCCTCACGCTGGGTGGTCCGCAGATTCCGTTCGACTTGGTCGTTACCGGCCCTCCGGTTCCGGAGCCAAGCACGTGGGCTCTTTCGGCACTGGCGATCGTTGGTTTGGGCCTGATGGCCCGCCGACGCCGGTCGTAAAAACTTGGGGTGCCAGTGCTAACCCTGTTGTCATGCACCAGCCCAGCAGTGGCACACACCTCACCCCGCACTGGTAGCAAGCTACCAGTGGCACACAGGATTTGAATCCAGGGGACATTTCGCTACGCCAGCGGAGTGTCCCCTTTTTTGTGCGCGATTGGTTGTAGCGACGCCGCCTGGTTCCGCGGGGGTTACTTCAGTGGTAGCCCCGATGCTTCCTTCGGTGGGGTCGTCTCGCCCTACCCGTACAAAGCGATAACCGCATTGGCGGACGGTGAGCATGGCCACCAGATAGAAGAACATTATCAGGCCGCACGCCAGGTAGACCATCCAGGCTTCTGGCCCTAGTTCAAAGTGAGCAAAGAAGAATGCGGTTCCAAAGGGAACGAGCAGGAATAGTAGGACCCGCCACGCGATTCGCCGTTCGCCGAGGCTAAGCCAGAGCACGGCCAGGACGCTCGGCGTTGGCAGCAAACTCGTGGACAGAATCGGCCAGAACACGCGCGATAGTCGTTCACCGATTCCGAGTGCTCGGAGCACGCCTAGGCTGACGGCGACCAAGGTCGTGGCAATGAGGGCGTGCCAGATGGAGAATTGAAAGCCGCTCTGCAGAGACGCATTGTCGTTCTGTCTTTCTTCGCCCGTGCCGATGTGTCTGCCTGGGACGCGTCGGACCACGAAGCCGAGCCAACGCAGTAAGAACGACATTGCCGAAATACCACCGACGATCGTCAGTAGCAACAACAGCGCGGATGCGTACTCAGCAAACATGACTTGCAATCCGGCCGCCCAGAGCCCGACCGTAGCGGCGAGCGCGATCAGTCGCAGCCAAAGCGAGGTTTGGCCAAACCACAACCAGATGGTGAGTAGGCCAATTTGGCTCATCACGAGTGCGATGATCACGGTCTCATCGATATTTCGAGAGATGTAGAAGCCAAACGACTCTGCCAGGCACATCACCACGTCGAGAATGATGGCCGCAGGCAGCAGAAGCAGGATCGGCGTTGGTGGTCGTTTTCGGTGCCCCATGTGCGTACGTCGCTCTCGTTCTGAATGCCAATGCCGCGGTTATGTCTCTTGAATAGCGTCGTTCAGCGGTTCACCGCCGCTCTCGCCCCCGCCGCCTCGTCCCACCCGCACAAAGCGATAACCGCATTGGCGGATGACGAGCAGGGAGACGATGCTCTGTGCCGCGATGAGACCAGAGAGCCAGTAGACTGTCGGATCGGCCATGTCTCCTATGTATGCCCCGAATGCGAATGCGGTCAGCAACTGACAGGCAGGCGGCAATAGCAGCCTCCTTAGCGGCCGTCCTGTTCCCAGTGCCAGCCATAAGGATGGGATAACGACGGGGCCGAGTAAGGCACCAATTGCCAAGCCTTCGATGAGTTCCCGTGTGCGAACCTCTTGAATCCCCGTCGCCTTGAGGATTCCAAGACTGACCGCAATCGTTGTCGTTAACACTAACATCTGCGCGATTGAAAATTGAAAATCGGCGGGCGGCGAATTGCACTCTGTACGGTCCACGTCGACAATCGCGTAACGAAATGCCCTCAGAATCAATATGACCATAGTGATCACCGCGCAGGTTGTGATCAGTGGGACAGCCCAGGGGTAGTTTCCAGGCAATCGAGTCAGGAATATCGACCAACCCGCAATCGCCACCGCTGAAGAAACTATTCGTACAACGAAGTAACGTCTGCCCAAACCGAGCCACATCGACATGAGGCCAACTTGGGCGAGTGGCAGTGAATAGCCCACAGCCGTCTCCCAGGAGAATCTTTTTGGGTCGTCGATGAGCACTCCCCACGCCACCACATTCACAAGCAGCGTGGCCACGACGAGCAGCGTGATGAGTAGCGGGGCGTGTTTCATAGCTCCTATTGTGATTGCCAGTGGCAACTTGCCCAAGGTCAGATAGATTTGGGATCGATCGAGTTTCGTCGATGCCTCATGCCCTCTGATGCCGTGTGCCCCGCGTCTCCCTACATCCGTTGAAAAAAACGCCCGACTTCGACAAGATAGTGGGCAGATTCATTAGGGGCATCTTACGCGGCTGTTACCCGGCTACGGTCGACGTACTTCCGCGGCTGTGAACGCTGCTTCTACTCAAAACACCCAACGTACTCGAGATAACAACCGTGTCGAATTCCTCTTCGTTGCAAGAACTGCTCAGCTGCTTCGGCCAACCGGTCGCCGGTAACCCGACGCAATACATGATGGAAAAGGCCTTCGCCGCCGCCGGGCTCGACTGGCGCTACCTGACGTGCGAGGTCGGACCAGATGAACTGGGCGACGCCATGCGGGGCATCAAGGCGATGGGCTTCTACGGTGGCAACATCACGCTGCCCCACAAGGTCTCCGTGATCGAATATCTCGACGGTCTGAGCGAAGCGGCCGAACTGATGGGCGCGGTCAACTGCATTCACTGCGAAGATGCCGAAGACGGCACGCGGCGCTATCTTGGAGAGAACACCGACGGCAAGGGATTCGTCGAATCGCTACGGACCGTGACCGATCCGGCCGGCAAGAACATCGTCATCCTGGGGGCGGGCGGGGCCGCGCGAGCGATCGCCGTTGAGCTAGGCCTCTCGGGCGCGGCGGAGATTACGGTCGTCAATCGATCGGCCGGCCGCGGTCAGGACTTGGCCGACCTGCTCACCGAACGGGTCAAAGTCTCGTCGATGTTCATTCCCTGGAGTGGCGACTACGAAGTGCCGGAGGGGGTCGAGGTGGTGATCAACGCCACGAGCATCGGTCTGGGCGACGAGGAAGCCCAGGTGCCGATCGCACTCGACTCTTTGGGTTCGGAAATGGTCGTGGCCGATGTGATCTTCAACCCGGCCGAGACGTGGTTGTTGCGAGAAGCGAAACAGCGCGGCTGTACGACGCTCGACGGCCTCGGCATGCTGGTCAACCAGGCGGTCATCGGCTTCCGCACCTGGACCGGTGTCGACCCCGACGCGGCCGTGATGCGCGAAGCGCTCGAAGAGTATCTGGAAATTTGACGACAGTCGGCGTCGCCAGTAACAATGTGCCAGGGGCTTCGAGGGAGCATGGCATGCGATTAAAGTGGGCACTCTGGATCGTGCTGGGGTTGTTATTTGTCGGCTGGGTCGTGGAACTCGGTTGCTATCCGCTCGTGATGTGGTCACCAATCAACTGCCGGTACGACGACATCGACATCACTTCGGGCCGGATTCGCCGCCAGAGCTACCGACTTGGCCTCTGTGTCAGCGAGGAGTTCGAAGAGTCGTTCGTTAGCCGCGAATTGGGCGAGGTGGATGCCAAGTCCGAGTGGCATCGCGTGAACACCTTCTCGCCAATGGTGAATCATTCACCCAACGGTCGATATCATAGCGCGATCCATAACCTCGACCAATTGGATAAGATCGCTGACATGGCGGCGCTCTCGCCTGAGGCGAAAAAAACGATCGTCGGCAACATTCTCGATATGTGGCAGGACCGGCCTCGAGACATCGACGACTATGTCCAGGAGATTGGCCAGATTGCCGTTAAGCGTAGCATGAGTCGCGATGCGACACCGATTACAGCCGACGAGCTGCCGAAGCCGCCTCAGGTTGAACCGTTGCGTGAGGAGTAGCGTCTTGGCCGAAGGCCAAACAAGCTGCTGAATGCGGAGCATTCAGCGACAATACCTACTCGGCCGGCACCTTGAACACCGACACCACGGCGCGGTGGTCGGACGTCTCATCGTCGAGCACCTGATGGTTGACCAGCTGCCAACGAGCCGGTGCAAAGATGAAGTCGATCAATCGATCGGGGGCATGAGCCGGAAAGGTCATCGCGCCATCGAACTTGCCGCTAAACTTTTCGCTCTTCTTGACCAGCTCGATCGGCGGGAGGTGCGGCTTGGAGTTGAAGTCGCCTGCTAACAGGGCGTCTCGCTCGCCGATGTAATCGAGGATTTGCTGCATCTGCCGCTTATTGTTCTTGATGTCGAACGAGTCGTTGTGGATGGAGCCGAGCAGCAGATCCGATCCGTTGATCTTCAGCCGGCCCCACAGCACGCGGCGGTTGTTCTTCGTTACGTAAAACGGTTTTCGCCCGGCGAGCGATGGATTGTCGACCGGTTCGATCGGGGTGCGGGAGAGAATCGCATTGCCACCGACGATCCGATAGAAGGGCAGCCCTAGGTTGTAGTTCTCACCGAAGATCCAGTGGTCGAAGCCAGCCTCCTCGGCGATCAGTTCGACCTGATTCACCGGGCAGGGACCGCATTCGAAGACCGCCTCGGAGAGAAAGACTAAGTCGGGATCTTGTTCACGAATCACCGAGGCGATGTCGAGCATCCGCTGCCTTACCGCGGCTTCGTCATCGAACTTTATCCCACCTTTGTGGCAGAAGCCCTTGGCAATGTTGTAGGCGAGCACCTTGAGCTGCGGCTTTTCGATGCTGTTCTTGGCCGCTGAGAGCTGCTCGGCCGTTTGGTTCGTGATCGGCGTCTCGTTGTCGGCCAGTACGAGGCCGTTGAGCGTGACTAGGCCCAACAGAAGTACAAGCGGTTGCCCCAGTAGTAGCAGGGAGAGACGGAATCGCTTTTTTCGCCACCAGCGGCGAGAGTCTTTACTCATGAGATCGTTTTGCCCGTGGTGGTGTACGTGCGCGGGATATCTAGCGGACTGTCGTAAGCGAAAGACTTCAAGTTGTTAGTGCGAGTCACTACAGCGGAGCGACGCTATCGCGTCGCAAGTTGTTAACTAGTTCCCTCACTGACGTCTCGGGCTATGGGATCCGTCGGACGCAAGATTTGCAAAGGTCCTGGTATGTCTCTAGGGACGTGTTAGCGCTCTCAGAGTGAATTCGCGGCAGGCGAGGCGTTCTTGGAGAGGATCTTGCCCATCGCGCAAAAAAAAGCCCGAAAGGGGAAACCTTCCGGGCTTTGGGATTCGATGTTTGTTAGTCGGTTGCTCTTATTCGAGGAAGCCGACCAGTTCTTGGCTGCGGCTCGGTTGCTGCAGCTTGCGGACCGCCTTGGCTTCGATCTGGCGAATACGCTCACGGGTCACCTTGAAGATGTGACCGACTTCTTCGAGCGTGTAGCTGTAGCCGTCGCCAAGTCCGTAGCGGAGCTTAATGATCTCTCGCTCACGATAGCTGAGTGTCTTGAGCACCTTGGAGATGCGGCCGCGGAGCATCTCCTGGGCGGCACCAACGGCGGGGCTGTCGGCCGTTCCGTCCGGGAGAAGATCGCCGAAGTGGCTGTCTTCGCTGTTGCCGACGGGACGATCGAGGCTGATCGGGTAGCGGCTCATGGCCAATACGCGACGCGTTTCCTCAATCGAGGTGCCAGCACGACGGGCGGTCTCTTCGATCGACGGTTCGCGACCAAACTCTTGGAGCAGCTGACGCGAGACGTTTCGTACGCGGCTCATGGTCTCGACCATGTGGACCGGAATACGAATCGTACGGCTCTGATCGGCCACAGCGCGGGTGATCGCCTGACGAATCCACCAGGTGGCGTACGTGCAGAACTTGAAACCGCGACGGTATTCGAACTTGTCGACCGCACGCATCAGGCCGGCGTTTCCTTCCTGAATCAGGTCGAGGAAGCTGAGGCCACGGTTGCGATACTTCTTGGCGATTGAGACGACCAGTCGCAGGTTACCTTCGCTCAAGCCACGCTTGGCCCGTTGGTAGCGAGAGTAAACGATGCGAATCTTGGCGACGCGATTACGCAAGCTAGTGGGCGTTTCTTGGGTAACCCACAGGATGCGACGGTATTCGCTAAGCCAGGCTTGGCGCTCTTCTGGCTTGCCCTTGGCCTTCTTGTGAGCCTGGATCTTGGTTTGCAATTCCGTAACGCGGCGACTGAACTCTTCGATCGGCTTGATCATCGGTTCGATGCGGTGCGTACGCAGACCGAGTTCTTCGATCATTCGTACGGCACGACGACGACGACGTCCCAGGCGTTGCCAGGCTTCACGACGTTCGGCAGCCTTGGCCGACTTGCTCGTGGCGAGGCGGTAGTCTTGGCGATTCTGAGCCAACAAGACTTCGACCGTTCGCAGGTTATGCGGCAGGCGGCCGAGAATCTGATCTTTTTCCAGACGATCGGTGACCGAGACTTGCACTGTGCGATCGAACGGCATTTCGCCAGTATGAACGCGGTGCAACGTCTTGTAGGCCATTTGCATGACGTAGTCGCATTCCAGCAGGGTGCGACGGAACGCGGCACGGGTCGCTTCGATGCGGCGAGCCAGCGTGATTTCCTCGGCACGGGTTAGAAGCGGAATTTCACCCATTTGGGTCAAATACATCCGCACCGGGTCGTCCGACCAGGATTCGTTTTCTTCGCTCTCCGCCAACAAGGTCGCGATTTGCTCCTCGGCGTCTTCGGCGGCGGTATCGTCCGTTAGATTGATTTCCGCATTTTCGTCCGTTGAAGGTTCTTTGGCCTCAAACGGTGCGGCTTCCTCGGTCGTAGTGGTCGAAGAATCCGTTTCCATGTCGTCAAGCAGTGTGCTGTCGTACAATTCAACACTCCTCAGCTGATAAGTGATACTCGGCGGGCTGCTAATGTCCGCGATCTGTTTTCCTACAAGTGCGACTTCGGGATGTCGCTCATTTCGTACTGCGCTGCCTGCGCGGTCATTTTCCGGTGTTTTTTTACCGGTGCGTCCTGCCAAAAATGTCTTGTCAAGCGGTTGCTATTTGTTGCTGGTCAAACGGGCATTCCAATAGCAACGGCTCATTTCGCGATGGTGTTCTCCGCGTAGAGTGTTCTTCGAATGGAAGAAACCTCTAGGGGAGGTGCTTTGCGAAAAAGGTCTCCGCTAGGCAGAGGTAACTTCAACGCGAAGGCGCGATTGGCCAGAACGATCTGAAGAGGGTCTGTGGGCGGCGACAGGTTATGTCGGTGGGAGTCCACCGCAACGGCACAGCCGATTCTCGTCTGGCGAATGTTGTTAAGTTGTTACGATTAGGCGTGGATTATCTCTGGTTTCGGAAGGTTCTGTTTCGTTAAGAATGATCTTTCGTTGTGCTCGTAAAGCAAGCGGACGCGCTAATCGCGAGTTAAAACTCGGAGCAGAAAAACGACTAGTACGATCTCAGCCTTCTTCAAAACCAAGCAATTGTACCACTCACTTTTCGTAAAGCGGTTGTCGCCAGACATTTGGCAAAAAATTATGGCGCCGCAGAAAACTCCGGCAACCGCGCCCTATGACGACAAACACACCTGCATCGACTGCTGCGCCGAACCGACATCCAAACCGATGCCGGCTTCGCTTAGGATCACGAGGCTCTCTCACATCTGGGCACACCGGCTTATCTCTGGGAACAGAGTGCCCAGCCGACGTGCGGATCTTATTTCGCCGGTGACTCGTCTTGCGGTCGATCGGCAAAGCCGTCGATCCGAATAACGGGGCCAACGAAAATTCAAACGTGCACTGCATACGCGAACCACTCCGCTGACTCCGTGCTTTCAACAGCTAAAGAGCGCGCAAAACGGTCCTTGGTCAGATCCGACAATTGGCACAGCACGCCTGTCACATTACCAACCGTGGTTGGATGTGTACTTGTGACAGATCACGCAATCCCTGCGACCAGATGGCAACGAGGTAGGTTCAGTTGGCGGGTGACTTCGTGCTTTCTCACCCACGCGGACTCAACGAATTACGAAGTCATAGCTGGTAGGATGTCGGATCAACCTTAATTTTAACTACATGATGTTCGGAGTCCAGCGTTTGAAGCGATAAATCAGGGGAAACCTGGGAACTCGGTAGGCGAACCTCGGACAGGGGGCGTTATCGGCCATTTTTGCCCAATTGAAAAACAGCCTGCTATCACCCCAGCTTGTGCGGGGGACACTTCGAGAAGCCGCCGCAGAGCCAACGCAACGGGATGATGCATGGCGTCGATATGCGTTTGCGGCGCAGGCGTATCCCTTGTTGACACAAAGGATTAGATCGACACCACAAGACCGCACCTCGCCCGACGGCACGTTTGCCGGATGAAGAGCAGACCGGCCGAGTCTATAGATCGAGGCCCGTTTCGAGGTCCTCGATCGGCTGCCACTGGTCCGAAAGCCGTCGGCCCCGCGCAGCATGGACCAGCTGACCACTCACCCGCTCTACCACGAGCAGACGCTTCTGCCACAGACCGGCTGCCTGAAGAATGGTGGCCGTTTCGCTTTCGGAGACCGCCAATCGAGGCCAGCGGTTCAGTTCCGGATAGCGGCCGATGATCGCCGCCACACGGGCGTCATCCATGGCCACCGCTTGTAGTTTGCGGCAACAGGCGCAGCGACCGCGGTCAAGCGTGGCAGGGCTGACCAGCTGTTGGCACATCGAACAGCGGACCATCCAGTCGGTTTGCACTGGCAATCCACTGGCCGGACATCGCGTTGTCAGGTGCGTCGCGACTCGACGACGCGTGGCAGTGCACTCGACCAGTTCCGTGGCCGGCAGAGTTTCTCCGCTGGTAGCGCAGGTTTCAAGTTTTTCTGCCGCCACGACACGGCCGTCTGACGTAGCGGCGAGATGGAAAGTATCGAAGTCACACTCATTGCAGTGGTAGGCCGGCGCCGTCAGAGACGCAGCCCAGCCGCTGAAGTACTGTTCGGCCGCAGCGTTGCCAATGGCGAACTCCAGCTTGCCGTCGACTTGCTTGCACCAAATGACGTCGATCTGCCAGTTGGCTTCGTCTTCACTAGCGATGCCCAATTTGCAGAGCGTCTGGGTGACTACCTCTTCGACTCGCTCCGGCGCGATTGTGCCGGGGCGTTTGCTGTCTTCCAAGTCGTCCAGATGGAGCGATTCGATCAACTCGGCGTCGGCTTCTCGGCCGCTGTGGCTCTCGGCATCGAATACGAAGTATCGCGAGCCTTTTCCGCTTACCGCGGTCGTCGTACCAACTTGCGGATCTTGAGCGGGCGTTTCTTCTCTAGGGCTGATTCGTACGACGGGAACGTCTTCCAAGTGGCAGCCGAGCAGGTGGGCGTGACCGCCGTCGACCGTATACGCGGCGAGAATCGGCGGCGCGATCTGCTGCACGCTCTTAGGCTCAGCTGTGGGAGTCCAATGACCGTAGCGATGCGGCGTAGCACGCTGGCCGTGCGCATCGTCGCCGGCAGTCGCTTCGCGATCGCTATTGGTTGCCGGGTTTTCGGTCATGTGGTCGCTTCCGCCTAACGCGCAACGATTCGCCTAGTTTGCAGCATGCCTGCCATGTTGACGCGCGGTTGTGGCACTTGTCGTCGAAATCCGTTTCACGCGTCGTGCCTGTTTCCTGGCGGTTATGGTAACAGTGCCGGCGGCGCGATTCCAGGTATTGTCGCCCGCTCGGCGGCGAAACTCCTTGACTTTGCGTCCAGGAATCGGCCGCTCGCCAGATCGTACGCATCGGCTCCCCCTCGCTGGTTCCACCACGCCGTCTGCGGTATCTTTCAGTTCGTCGCCTCTGCTTGGAGCAGGGGCGTGTGACAGACGTTTCCCCGCGGGCGAAGTTTCTCATCCCTCATCTTTTGGTCGATTGCACAAAGAGTCTCAGGTTATGCAAATGAAAGCCGCCTATATCACCGAGCCAGGTCCGCCCGAGAACATTGTCGTCGGTGATGTAGATCGCCCGGAGCCGCAGGGTGCCGAGGTATTGGTCAAGGTTGCCGCCGCGGCGCTCAACCCGATCGACACCTACATTCGCGGTGGGGCTGGCTACTTTGAATTGCCTCAGCCGTACATCATCGGTTGCGACCTGGCCGGCGTGGTCGAAGCGGTCGGACCGGACGCCACGCGGTTCCAAGTCGGGGACCGCGTGTGGGGGACCAATCAGAGCCTCTTCGGACGCCAAGGAACCTTCGCCGAGTACGCGGCGGTCGACGAGTGCTGGCTCTACGAGACACCTTCGGACGTCAGCGACCAGGACGCGGCGGCGGGTGCTTTGGTCGGAGTGACCGCGGCGCTTGGTCTATTGCGAGATGCCAAGCTAACCGCTGGTGAAACGCTGTTCGTCAACGGTGGCTCCGGCGGGGTCGGTTCGACCGTAGTGCAAATGGCCAAAGCGATCGGCGCCCGCGTGATTGCCACCGCCGGTTCCGACGAGAAACTTGAGCTTTGCCGGCAGCTAGGTGCTGATCTGGCGATCAACTACAAGACCGAAGACGTCGTCGCCCGGGCGAAAGAGCTGGCGCCTGAGGGGGTGAACGTCTTTTGGGAAACGGTTCGTGAACCGGACTTTGATCGCGCCGTCGAGATGTTGGCCTCGCGGGGGCGGATGATTCTAATGGCGGGTCGGCAAGCGCGGCCCGAGTTCCCGGTCGGTCCGTTCTACGTGAAGGGTTGCTCGCTACACGGCTTCGTGATGTTCGCGGCTACGCCGGAAGAGCAGCGCGAGGTGGCCGGGCGGATCAACGCCTGGATGAGCGAGGGGAAGCTGAAGCCGCGGATCGATCGCGTGTTGCCCTTGGCGGAAGCGGCTGTGGCTCATCGCCTCCAGGAGGAGAACACGGTCGGCGGTACCGGTACGCTGGCCGGCAAGATCGTAGTGGAGCCCTAAACGCGGCTCGTAGAAAGGAATCTCGCCAATGACGGCAGGTCGAACGATCAAGTCGCAGAGCGTGCGGTGGTGCACGCCACCTAAGTATGTCGATGCGGTGGTGCGCGTGCTCGGTTCGCCGATCGCGCTCGATCCTTGCAGCGACAAGCTCTCGATCGTTCCGGCTGAGACCGCCTACTTGTTGCCGCAGGCCAACGGTCTTCGCAAGTCGTGGGACTTTCGCACTATTTACGTCAATCCGCCGTATGGTGTTGATCGCAAACGCGGGAGCAGTATCCGCGATTGGTTACGTCGTTGTCGCGATGCTCACACAGAACATGCGGCCGAAGTGCTTGCCTTGGTTCCGGTCGCTGCCAACACGCGGCATTGGAAGGAGTCGGTCTGGGGACAGGCCGCGGCCGTCTGCTTCTTGTACGACACCCGTCTCCGCTTCTTAGAAGAGGGCAAAGCACAGGCCAAAGGCGCGCCGATGGCCTGTGCTATGATCTATTGGGGCGAGAACGTCGACCGCTTTGTCGACGTCTTTACCGAGTTCGGAGCCGCGATTGACATTCGCGATCTGCAGGGAAAGGCCCTGGGCGATTGCGAAAGCGGCCTTCCCAAAGTGTTTTGTCAAGCGTGACGCGGGACGTAAGAGTCGCGCTACGTCACTCGCTCTTGATTTCAACGTCCGAGAAGTTTATTTCCGCGCCGGCGCCCATCAGGGCTTGGAGCATTTCTTGCCCCATCGTTTCGTCGAGTTTTTCGAGCGTGGTCTCCCATTTCGCCGGTGCGTTTTCGACTTGCAGGGTGAATTTTCGAATCGGCTTGATGATGGACATCATTTGCGCTCGCATCGCCGCGGCTGGGATGCCTCCTGAGAGCAGCGACGCTTCGGCGTCGATGAGCCATCCACCGTCGACGCGCATGGCCTTGAGCGGAGCTGAGAGATCTGGCCCGCTGAGCGTCGCTTCGTTTTCTGATTCGACAAGATCGCCCTGAAGAAGTTCGTCACAAGTCTCGCGACTCTGGACGGTGACGGTCGCTCCTCCACTTTCTTCGGAGTTGAACTTCTCCCAAGAATCGTCGCCGAACTGTTTCGTGAGTGCCTTCTTGAAGCGGACCGATTCTCCAGAAAATAGGCAAACCACCGCGACAAGTTCTCGGACGTCATTGCTCGAGTCTGCTTTGATGACCGCCTGAGCGGCCGCCTCATCGGGATCTGAAAGCGCGTACAAGAAGGAACGTAGAGCCTCCTTGGCCGTGGCCGCCGGTTTCGCTTCGACCTTCGACACCTGGACGGTCAAAGCGGGTGACGACTTTGGGGACGTCCCGGGATCGTCGGCAGTGGAACTACAGCTGGCCGTGAAAATGACAAAGGGCAAGACCAGCATCGATACCTTGGTCATAGCAGGGGTTCGTTGCGAGGATGACATGAGCAAGAGTCCTTTGTGATGTGATGTTTTGCTTTGAGTTAACGGGGGCGGCTTCTTTTGAAGCGCCAGGAACTACTCATTTTCCGCTGTTTTCGGCCTGGTCCAACAGGCCAGCTGCATGAATACCAAGAGCGCCCCGGCGAAGAAGGCGACCTCTGACATCAGCCGGCCGGTGTCGACGTGGGACTCGCGGCCCAGGCGGGACGTCCAGTGGATGATGTCCCGCGTTTCGTCTTTATCGATGCCGGTTAGCTTCTCGTATTCCAGGCCGCTCTCACGAAGTTCTTCGAAGGTGCCGGTGAACCCTTCTGGTCGAATCGCCATGTGATGAATGTCGATCCAATAGGTGGTTTCCCCGAGAACCGGACAACCGCGGGTGCCGACATAGGGCGTGGAGTGGTTCTGTTCGATGTCGTATTTCTCGTGCCCTGGCTGGAAGTCCGGTGGACAAACTAGTGGAGCGTAGAGTCCGGCCAAGGCAATTAGCACGGCAGCCAAGAAACAGCTCAGTTTGAAGACGCAGTGAAGAATACGCATCGGCCGGTCTCCGCCCAAGAAACGGTAGGGAAGCGACAACTGCTACCGCAGTTGTCGGCGATGAGACGGGCGATTGCAAGGCGGTCGCAGCCAGGAATTCAAAGGAAACCGAAGAAAGCTTCGTGATGTCGCCTGTTCGGGAGGCGACGGAGCGACTCTTTCAAAAATCGACAGCGACCTGTTCTGCTACTTCTTCAGAAGTAGCAGCAGCATCACCACCGGCGATGACGTCTTGATGCTGTGTTTCAGATTGGCCGGCATATGAACCCAGGTGCCAGGTTGGGCCTGAATGGTGTCGTCGCCGAGCGTGACGGCCGCTTCGCCCTCGATGAAGTGCAGGATGGCCGGCATGGAGGCCGTGTGTTCGGAAAGTTCTTCGCCGGGGCCAAACCCAAAGATCACCGCCTTCAGATCGTCGTCGCCAAACAACGTGCGGGTCAGGATGCCGTCTTCCGGCGGCTTTGTTTCCTTGGCCAGGTCGACGATGTGGGTGTAGCCTTGGCTCATATTGGGCTTTCTTGGAGGAGGGTGCGGTATCGCTACGACGCCTGTTGTTCCCGCTGTCGAATTCGTTTGTCGAGTGTGGCACCCAGCTTGTGCTCGGCGGTGATCAGATCGTACCGCTGCTGTAGGTTGAGCCAGAACTGGGCCGAGTTGCCAAAGTAGCGATTCAGTCGCATGGCCGTGTCGACGGTAATCGGTCGCAAGCCATTGACGATGTCGTTAACCCGCGTGGCCGGTACGTCGATGTCGCGAGCTAGCCTGTTCTGGCTCAGCTCAAGTGGGCGGAGAAACTCCTCCAAAAGAATTTCGCCAGGATGAATCGGTTCGAGCGGTTTGGTTCGCTTGGTTGCCATGGTGGCCTCGATCGCGATGGTCGCAAGTTAGTGGTAGTCGACGATTTCTACGTCATGAGCATCGTTGTCTCGCCATACGAAGCAGACCCGCCACTGATCGTTGACGCGAATGCTGTGCTGTCCTTTTCGGTCGCCTTTGAGAGATTCAAGCCGGTTTCCCGGTGGCACGCGAAGGTCGAAGAGGTTGGTGGCAGCATTGAGTAATTCAAGCTTTCGCCTGGCCACTCTCTCGATGGCACGAAACCTTCGTGACGGCTGCAGGTTGAATAGCCTCTCCGTTTCGCGACAACGAAATGAGCGGATCATGGGGTTTCCTGGAGCGAGTGTCCTGTATTATAGGATAGCACTGGGGCGAGCAAAGTCAAGGGAATTCGGTTATACTCGGCCTGTCTTGCCGTCCCGTCCTTGCCCGCAGAAGTTCCTGTCCAGTCTTTGCCTTGTATTCAAGTAAAATGCTGGCGGCGCCTGGCACCCCATCGTCGTAAGCATGGTCCAATGCAGTCCAACTATCAACGTCAGTCGCGTTGACGTTCGCGCCCGCCCTTAGCAACATTCTCGTTATGTCGGGATTGCCTGACAGACCGCACGAGCTCATCAGTGGCGTCCGGCGAGTGCGGATTGACGCTAGATTGACGTCCGCGCCACTGTCGATCAAGACTTTGACCGCCTCTGCCTTGCCTGAACTCGCGGCGTTATACAATGGCGTATATCCCGCCCAGGTTCTGTCGACCAGTTCCGGGCGCTTGCTAAGAATAGCTTGAATCGTTGGGATGTCTTCGTCTAAGACTGCTTCGTACAAGTAGCTTTGGTTCGCAACGTACCCACGGATCAGCGGCGTGTAATCGGCGATGATCCAGAAAGCGACGGACGCGATCGCCACCAGGATAAGTAGGGACCGGAGACGAAATTGAAATCGCCTCCTGTTGCTTTTCACCTTATCCGATGTCTCGTCGCTGTTCTGCATCGAGGCCGCCCCTCGTTCGTCAACCTAATCCAACCAGTCCTTGTCCTTCAGCCGGGCCGGGACATATTCCTCGGTCACGTAGCTGATGTCCTTGCTCAGCAAGGCTTCGACTTCCAGCTTGAAGTCGTTGTCCAGCATCATCTGGATTTCTTTCTGCCACGCCTTTTTCTTCTCGAACCAAGGGTACTTGGCGATCTGACGAGCCCGCTTGCGATCGTTCTCGTTGAGATCGATCTTCACGCTCGGGCTTAGATTGCAGCGGTCGTAGTCCTTGCTCCGCAGGCCCATGAAGCGGGCGTCGGGGATCGCCATCCGTTGCGATTCGTAGGCCAGATTGATCGAGCCCTGCTTGATCACGCTGTAGATGTAGTATCCCCAGGGATCGTTATCCAACAGGCAATAGACGGGCAACTTGAGTTCGTTGTGTAGTCGGTTCAAAAGCCTGCGCACCCCGCGTGGTGGCTGTCCACCACCGTGGGTGAGGATGCAGTTGTGTTCGCGCCAGAACTTGTCCTCGTTGAAGCGCTGCCAGACGGTACCTTTTTCGACATGCAGGACAAACTTCGCTTTGCACTCTTTGAATTGAATCGCGTGTGGTTCGACGATCGAGGGGATGCCGTAGCCGCCGGAGCCCATGCGGGAGCAGTCGATCTCGTCGCCGTTATCGAGCAGTTTGAGGTTGCCGACCATCTCGCCCTTCTTGTCGGCGTACAGATGCAGCTCTTCGCGGAGTGAACCTAGTAGCACCTCCATGTCTTCGATGACCGGATCGCAGTCGGACTGCTCTTCAAAGGTGTTCTCCTTGGTCCCTTCGATGGTGTGCTTGAGCATGTAGTAGAGACCTCGAATGCTCGTGTTCTTGTCCTGCTCGATCAGCTGCTTGCAGCCACTGCCGACCAGCATCGTCTGCATGTAGCTCTTGGCCTGGGAAAGATTGAACAGGTGACGGCGATTCGTGTTGCGGCCCATCTCGATGAACCGCTTGCGGGTGTTGTACTTGACGTTGGAGAGGCTCCGCGTGGGAACGTCCAAGTGCGGGTCGGCGTTTCGCTTCTTGGCGGCCGAGGCGACCACCTCGTCGGCCAGATTGACGAGCTTGCCCATCGTTTGCTTATCGCGCGTTCCCAGCTTCGGTCGGGCACCGTTGGACCGCTTGGGAGCCTCTGCGCGGCGGACTTTTTTCTTGACCTTCTTCTTGACGGTCTTTTTCGTGCCGGCGCGAGCGGGGGTCTTCTTGCGAACGACCTTTTTTTTACGTGCCACTTTCTTCTTGGCCATGGCCTATGTTCTTTCTCAGTTGGTGTCGGTTGTGTTGTCTCTTCGTAAGGCCGAAGGCCGGATCGGGATGTTCTTGATCAACGGCCATAGTCGTGCGGCACTCCGTGACGCAAACGCAAAGGGGCTATGGTGTTGGTGAACGTCTAACGTTGTGTCCCTCGCTGACGCTTCGGGTTGTGGGTGGGTGCCACTGGTAGCTTGCTACCAGTGTGGATTGCGAATCAACTCTCTCTACCGTGGCTCGGCAGGAGCCTCGCCCTCCCGGACCTCCCTGTTCTCTCTTACTCTTCCTCGTCTTCGACGACCGTTTTCTTGCCGGCTTGGGCGAGCAGTTGTTCGTTGGCGTCGCCAGGATCGACGATCAGCACGTTGTCGCCCAGGTCGAGTTCTTCTTCGTCGACCGGACGACCGCGATTGTCAAGCTTGACGTCCGCTTCGGCCGTCTTTTTCTTGGCGATTGTCATCAAGTTGTCGTAGAGCTTCTTTTGATCGGTCTGGTTCACCTCGCTCACAGCTCGGGCGACCTCGCCCAGGTATCGTAGGAAGATGTTGCGCCTCTCGCCTTCCTGACGAACGCGGATGCGGCGCCGCAGATACATGCCCAGTTTGCGACCGACCGACTGCAAAGCCAGGCGGAGTTCCTTTTCGATTTCCGGGTAGCTGGCAACCGCTTCTTTCGATTCGCTCGTGAACGGCACCCACACACTGGCCATGTGAATCATGACGGTGACCGGACCGGAGGGGAGTGAACCTCGCGATTGGCTCAACCCGTAGCTTCGCCAGTTGTTGTTGATGACTGATTGGGTAATCGCACAGGCACCATGCTGGAACTGCAGCGGCACGCGGTTGGCGTAGCGGAGCACGTTCATCGATTGCCCCTCACTGACGTTCACACCTTGCATGGCGGCATGGAACTCGTCGATCTCCTTCGGCTTGAGCCTGGCGGGCGACTGTCGCGTGCCGAGGCCAGAAGCCTTGATGATCTTGTCGGCCGATTCCGCGCCGATGCCGTTGAAGGTATGAATTAAGAACTGACGCATCGTGCGAAGATCGGTTTGGCTGAGCAGCTCAACGAGCGTCTCGCGGGTTACCTGCGACGTGCTCGGTCCGCCACCGTAGGCGAGCCCGACTTCGATTTGGAAGGGGTTGCCGCGATAGACGTTTGGCGGTCGCGTGGCGGCGGCATAGAACTCGCCGGGTACGACTTGATGCAACCCTTTGAGGATCAACTCTTCGCCGATCGGGCAGATGCAGTCGGTCCGGGGGGCAGCGATCTTGGTTTCTTGAATCGACTGGTAGACACGATCCGCCTCACCGCGACCGATCTTCTTCGTGCTCGCCCGCACGGAGATGTCGGCCCCTTCGCAGATCTTGCGAGCCACGGAAGGACTGACGCGGGAGAACGACTGGGTGAGGAACTGCGTGACCGTCGAGGCGTCGGTCTCTTTGAGCATGGCGATCAGACGGCCAAGCTCGACACCGTAGGGATGCGGTTTGATTTCCTTCGGCTCGGCCGGCAACTGTTCGGTCGAGCGGTGGTAGCTGCTCGTGTTACCGTCCGGATCGAGGTAGTGAATGGTGACGTGCGGATTGGCGATGGCCGTTTGTTCCAGGTACTCGTCGACACTGCCGCGGCCGCGTTGGTACTTGGCTTCCAGCTCGATCGTCACGCGGGTTCCGCTGACGACTTCCTTGGCGTCGGGATCGTTGGGGTCGTCGCCGTAGCGGGCGGCCCATTCGATTCCCTTTTTCTTCATGTAGGTCTCGCCCTTACCACCGGGCGGAATGTCTTCGCCGTCGCCACGTCCGTTGAGGATTTCCGGCTTGTTGACCTTGGTGTCGATTTGAATTTCGTAGTAGTGGATCGGCTTTCGCTTAGAGACCTTGGAGCTAATCTTGACCGGTTTGCCTGTGGTCAGAACGCCGTACATGCCGGCCGCACTGATACCGATACCTTGTTGCCCGCGGCTCATGCGCAGGCGGTGGAACTTGGAGCCGTAGAGCAGCTTGCCAAAGATCAGCGGGATCTGTTTCTTGACGATGCCGGGGCCGTTGTCTTGCACGCCGACCTTGTAGCGGGCATTACCGGTCTGTTCGACGTGCACCCAAATCTCAGGCAGGATGCCCGCTTCTTCGCAGGCGTCGAGCGAGTTGTCGACCGCTTCCTTGATGGTGGTCAGTAGGGCCTTGCGAGGATTATCGAATCCAAGCAGGTGGCGGTTCTTGGCGAAGAATTCGCTGACCGAAATGTCGCGCTGACCGGCGGCCATCGACTGGGCGGTGGCGCGACGTTTGCGAGCGACTTTCTTGCCACTGGCGGCGGCTGCCTCGCCGTTGCTAGCGGCCCCGTTCTCGGATGCACCGTTCTTGGAAGCGGTGGCTCGGCGGACCTTCTTTTTGACCCTCTTCTTCCGCGCCGGCTGCGCGGCCTTCTTCTTTTTCTTCTTTACCTGACCCACGCGGGGTTCCTCCGTGGTGACGTCACCATCTTTGGTGACGTGACGATTGCAGTGTCCTGGGTGTAGCGTCAGCGAATCGGGGTCGCGAGCGTGTTAAACCTTGCGGGCGGTGCGGATTATACCCGTTGTATGGCGGCCTCGCGAGCCGGTTTGGCCCGATACAGGTGGGACAAACGGCTAATTGGAACATCCGTCACATAAAGACTCACCGCTAGGACCGACAAGTGCCGAGACATGTTTTGGCAGAGGATGTGTCGTCCTTGATTTGAGAGCGGCGCTTCTCTGTTCCACCTTGGCCGAGTCGATTCGCCGCCGCGAAAGTTGCCGCCGCAATCACTCAACAGGTCCCGCCTGACCCACGGCGGATGCCCCACACGCCAGGTGCCCTTCCCATACCCGCCACACCCAATCCATCAGGAGCTGATCCAATGTCGCGAAGCTGCATTGCATTGGTCATCGCCGCGGCGAGCTTGTTGGCCGTATTCGCTGTTGATTCACAGGCCCAGGCCGCCGAGTGCGGATACCCCGTCCAGAACCAGGACCTGTTCTACAACTACTACGTTGGTGCCGGCTATTCGGGTGCCTATCCCGCGGCCATGCACCTTTGCCCGCGACCGACGCCACCGTTGGTAGGGCACACGTTTGTAACGTACCAGCCGTTCAATCCGCACGAGTTCATGTACCGCCATCATCGCATTTACACGCGACGGCACTTCGTCGGCGGCACGACTCGCACGCGGATTTGGTACCGCTAAGCGAACGTTGCGGTGGGCCGGAGATGTTTCGGTCGACTGATGCGAAACAAGTCAGAAGATGATTCCCCCCAAGCCATGACAGCGGTATGCGTCCGACAGGGACGTCGGAGGCGACCGCAGTGGCGAATCATAGGAAGAGTGAGCATGAAAGCCGTCATTCGTTGTACGCTGCTGGCCGTGTCGCTAGTCGCCCTGGCGTCAAACGCCGTGGCTGCTGAACGACATTGCAAAGATTGCAAAGGTGGTAGGAAGCACGCGGCGAAGAAAGTCGCCCGCGGTTACGCCCACTACACGCACGGGCCGTACGGTTATCGTTGGTACAAGTCTTCCGGCGATAAGCTGCGGAACTACCATTGCGGTCAATGTGTTGGCGTGCATTACCGCCCCTGGCACTGCAACTACTACCACACGGAATGGGGTGCCCCCGTGGCACTCGTGATGCCGCCGACCGCGGAGCTGACCACCAACATGGGTTGGGGAGTGAGCAACACTCGCGTAACGCACATTTGTCACCAGTTCGCTCGTCCTTACCCGGGACCAGGCACGGGACAGGCCGACGGTCGTCCTCTGATGCCAACTCCGCACTGGCCGAGCGACACCACGCAGTTCGGTGTTTATCCGGTGCGTGCCCCGTTCAAATAGTAAAGCGAAATAGCTTGTGTGAGATTTGAAGAGTTTTGGTCGCAGCGAGTCCTATCACGTCTTGCCTCGGCTAATCGCGATGACCGGTAATCGCACCCGATCATCGCAAGCGTATCCCACCTTAAACTGCTTGTCCGAGCAGTCTTCAAGGCCGACGGTCGTTATCCCCTGACGACCGCCGGCCTTAATTTTTGCGCTAGGGCGTGGTCGGTACGCATCGAATGTTAAAAGGCGAGATCGCGTGCGAGTCGCGGTGAATTTGAGAGTTTTAGGTTCGTACCGTTGGGTGCCATGCTCACCCATAGGTGAGCATGCTCTTGTTGCAGCTCGATATCATGCCCACGTTTACGTGGGCATGGCACCCTCAGGCATGCGCCCTTACAACCCTCAAACTTTCACACTCGCGCGCCGCTAGCGATGCGCTCTGGACACAGGGTTGATCAAACTGATTGCACTTCTTACCGCTAGCAACTTCTGGGCACTGCCGCGCGGTTTGCCGGTTAACATCTTGCTTGTTAGTGACTTACAAAAAAGTCAGCGACATCGATCGGCGATTGGCACGGGCTGTGCATTTCCTTCTTATCAGTATTCGCCGATGCGTTGACCTTTGCGGGAAGGAGACCCAAGCCATGTTCGAGCCGACCACCATACTGATGATCGCCGGAGCTTTGATCGCCATGACCGCCGTCTGGGGCGGCGTCCGTCCGATGGCCAAGACCGATCCTTACTATGTGTAAGGATGTGTGTGCCTGGCACCGTGGGCTCGGTGACTTCTCGTCCGACTACCCTTCTTGATTGGTGCCCTTGGTCCGTTGATTCTGACGGAGGGTGCATCTGACGGAGCAGCATAGAAATACTTGGATGCCCCACGAGGCTTCTGGTCCAAGATTGTTGCCGCCCTAAGCGTTGAGACTCACAAGCGTGTTCGCCCTCAAAGAATCTAGGTGTCGAGCGGGATCTCTGCCGGCCGTGGCCTTTGACGTCACAAATGTTGCAGGCTTCGAGCGGACCGACGGTGCGAGCTGTGGGTTGCGCCACTGGTAGCATTCCTAATCTGTCAGCGCATGCCAGACGTTCTCGATCACGATCATGTAGGCGTTGTCCCAGCTTCCTTCGCGGAAGAACTGTACCGGCATGTCGGGATCACCGACGAACGGCCTTAGCAGCCAGCCCATCTGAATTCCGACGAAGGCGTAGATCGCGATCCACGACCAGAGCAGCCAGCGGTGATTCCGATGCCGCGTAATGAGGCCCCGGTAGTGGCGGCGCAATAACACCTGGGCCGCGCAGCTAGCGATCGCGAACATCAGACCGTTGAACAGTACCGCGGTTCGATAGTCGGCCGTCGAGGCGTAGTAGAACATCGTTAGCGGGGCTAGTGAGGCGAGGATCACGGCCAGGCCAGCCTGCGTTGCCATGAGTGCCCGGACGGCCTCGCCAAAGTCGTCTCGTAGGCCGAGCAAGGTGTTGAGTACGAAGAAGCTTGGAAGGCTGATCGCAAAGGTCGCCGACAAGAGGAGCGGAACTTTGAGTGATGAATAGAGAATCTGCCAGGTTCGCTCGCCGAATAGTCCGCCGAACGTTCCCATCGCCGCGCCGTAGAACATTCCGAACGACACGATCACGACCAGCAAACCAAACACCACGCGCCGCGGATTCTCAGATCGCGTGGCCCAGGCGTCGCCGCGGAGCAGTCCATCGGCGGTTCGAAATAGGGCAGTCATGGTTTGCCTTGCTTCCGCACAGAGACCTCTATTATCTCGCACAGGAAATCGATGCCCAGTCGCGCCTACATCGGCAGACCGAGTAGATCGCCGATGGCACGGAAGACCGACTCGAAGAAGTTCGACTCGCGGGGACGCAGCCAGGCGAACGGCATGTCGGGATCGCCGATGAACGGTCGTAGCACCCAGCCCATTTGGGCACCGACCAGTCCAAACACGACCACCCAGATTCTGAAGATCAGTTTTGTGTGTTTGCCGAGCACATGGCCAGGGAGGCGGTCGAGGGCCCCCGGCTCGCGGACCTTCTGTGCGACAACCGGCATGGCGGTTATCGATGGATCGTCTTGTTCGTCTTCTGCAGGCGTTTCGCGCGGTACGAGATCGGGCACGCCCGTTGACTGCGGTGCGCCTTCTTTTGCGATGGCCAGCGCGGTTGCCACGCTATAGCGATGAAGTGTTTGTAACAAGAAGACGAGTCCCAGTAGTCCGGCCAGTCCGAACACGACAACATTCAGCAGAGTCATAAAGGGATAGCTGGTCGTGCTGACGTTGAAAAAGACAACGATCGGCCCCAAGGAAGCCAGCACTGCCAAATTGACCACGAGCGCGGCAACTAGCAGTCGCACGACGTTACGTACCGATAGCCGCGAACCGACCAAGGCGTTGAAGACATAGAGCGACGGAAACGTAATCAATAGGGTAAGCAAGAAAAGCGCAGGCACTTTGATCGTCGTGGCAATCATCTGCCAAGGAACGATCAGACGACCGTCCCCCAGCGGTATGTTCATGAACACGTCCTCCGCGCGAAGCTGATCGGCCGGAATTCCATGCAGCCGGAATAATGCGAAGCAGCCCATGCAGAGGCCGTAGATCATGCCCAGGGCAATGACCATGATCGTCAGCGAAGATGCTCTGACGGAGATGATTCCGTCTTTGAGATTTTCCAGCCGGGTTACCTCGCCGCGCAGAACGCGATCGACTTCTCGAACGAGACCGTACATGCCCAAAGTTTCCCACTTGCTTCGTTGTTGTCAGGCTGGCTCACAGCCGATATGCCCGATCGGAGTCTTACGGCGATGATGCAAGACTATTCGCCGGCGGGGACGAAGTATTGGGATCGCTTGGGAGAAATTGTGAGAAGCGCTGGGGGAAATTGTGGGAAGAGTCGGCGAGTGCCGCCCGAATGCCCTTTGCCGCCGCTGATAGCTCTGCGTGGTGCTGGATACGTGCGGTCGACCGCCACCTCACGAGAATATGTCATTTTAGGATTGAAGGGCGCGTGAATTCCGCTAGACTACCTGCTGGTGGCATTCTCAATGCAGGGCATCCGTGAACTAAAAATACGGTACGCAATATTTCTCCATTTCTAGAGCAGGTAGTGGCCGACGTTTTCGTGTTATCAACGATACCGACGACATGCTACAGGTAGCACCCTATTGCGGGGTAATCGTACACGTTCTGGTTGACTGAAGCTGCCAACGATTCTGCTGAAACGAATCAGAATCGCATGTCGTTCAAGAACGTCGAACAACGAACAGGACTTCAACCCGAACAGGAAGCAGGAAACGATTATGTCCAACAAGGTTGATATTCCGACGGGAGTTGTTGGTCTCGCCTTGACGCTACTAGCGGCGATTTGTCGATTGTTGGTGTTCTTTCCGCTCGCTTACGAAACCAAGATTGTCATCGCGGTAATATTTTGGGCGTTATTAGTATCCGGCGGAATCGTGTCTGCCGTGGCGATATTTTCAGGCAAGAGTTCTTCAAAGGTTGCCGGCGCCGTTGGCATGGGAATTACAATCCTCTTCATCACGTTGCACATCGTTATGATCGCCACGCGATAGAGCACATCGAGTTGCGTCCGGTATCTGCTACCGCACCAAAATACAGGCGGGACTGGGAAGTCGCACCGGTTTTCCGACCGGCGTGGCGGTGCCGGTTTCCGGTTCGATGAGGAACACTCTGACGTTGTTGCCGGCCATGTTGGCACAAAGTAGCCAGCGGCCGTCGGGGGTAATCGCCAGGTTCTGCGGGTTCTTACCGCCGCTGGGTATGATCTTCAGCAACGTCAGCTGCCCGTCTTCGCCCAGGCGGAAACAGGCCAAGCTGTCGTGCCCACGATTGGTGGCATAGAGATGCTTGCCGTCGGGCGTGATCTTGAGATCGGCCGTCCAATTCTTTTCGCCTTCGGCATCCTCAGGCAATGTGCTGATCGTCTGCTGTTTGTCGAGCGTACTGGTCTCCGCGTCGTAGTTGAACATCGACACCGTGTCGGCCAATTCGTTGATCACGTAAACGTGCTTGCCGTTTGGGTGAAAGATCAGGTGCCGAGGGCCAGCGCCAGGCGCGGTGCGTGTGAAGGGTGTTTCGGCCGGCGTAAGTTTGGCCGTGGCCGGATCGAGGCGGTAACTGAGGATCTTATCGAGGCCCAAGTCGGGCGCGAGCATGAAGCGATTGTCAGGGCTGATCACCGCCGCGTGGGCGTGGGCCGCCTCTTGTCGTTTGGGATCGATGCTCGAACCTTCGTGTTGAATGAAGGTGGCCGCTTTTTCCAGTGAGCCGTCTTCCTTGAGCGGCAATGCTGCCACGCTACCGGTGCTGTAGTTGGCCACCACAATCGAGCGACCCGTCGCGTCGACGTCCAGGTAACAGGCCGCCGTGCCGAGTGCCGACTGTCGGTTTAGCTCTTCTAACTTGCCGCTATCGTCCGTGATCTTGAAGGCGACTACGAACTCGTTCTCTTTACCGCCATGTTTGCCAGGCGCGTGGATGGAGTAGAGAAACTGCTTGTCCGGCGAGAGGGCCATGAAGAAGGGATGTTCTAGCCCGGCGTTGCGTTGGAGCGGCGTGAGCTTGCCGTTGTCGGTGTTGAACTCGAAGGCGTGGATGCCTCCTTTGTTGCCTTTGGCGGAGGCCGAGATGAAGACGAGCAGGTTCTCGCCGCTAACGGCCGGAGGGGCCGCTACCGAGAGGCCAATTAGCGAAGCGAGCGAAAGGGCGATTCTCTGCAGCGGGCCAGGTATTTGGAAGGAATTCAGTCGGCGGGGCATGGCTGATTGTCCGAAGGGTGCGGTGGATTGTTCTTGGAGCGTCACTTTACCAGCGCCGTCGGTTCATACACAATCATGGCGACGGATCCCCCGGCTGCGTGTAAGAACGCGCACCTCAAATTCGACTTCACCCACCAATCTTCTGAATAAACCACCATGCTCCACATCATGACGACTTCATCGCTGCGACGCTTGTTTGGCAATTTGGCACTCCTCTTATTCACTTTGGTTTTGGCGGCACCCACGCTTGCTCACCCCCCGGGGGCCGATGGTCACCATGACCACGAGCACGGTGATCACGATCACGACAAGAAGATTGCCAAGACGATCGCTTTGAAGAAGGCGGCCGCACCCAAGGGGATGGTCTTACCGCAGATCGACGGACCGAAGCCTTGGTCGGACAAGCCGGTGCTCGATGATCCGAATCGTTTTCAGATCGCGATCATGACCGATCGTACGGGTGGACATCGCAAAGGCGTGTGGATGAAGGCGGTTCGCGCGGTTAATCAGCTTCGACCAGACTTTGTGATGTCGGTTGGCGACTTGATCGAAGGTTACACCGACAGTGAGGAGAAGGCCGAGGAAGAATGGAAGGAGTTTCTCGGCTTCATCGACCAGATGGACATGCGGTTCTTCTTCGTGGCGGGAAACCACGATGTGACCAATCCGATGTTGCATCGCGTGTGGCGTGAGAAGTTTGGGCCGGTCTACTATTCGTTCGACTACAAAGACGTGCACTTCGTTTGCCTTTGCAGCGAGGATCCGAACTTCCGCATTGGCGATGAACAACTTGCCTGGCTGAAGAAGGACTTGGAAAAGTCGAAGGACGCCCGCTGGACGCTGGTCTTTTTGCACAAACCGTTGTGGGTGATTCGCGAGCGGTGGCTCGGTTTCGGCATGAAGGACATTTCGAACTGGAAGCCGGTCGAGGATCTGTTGCACGATCGCAAGCACACGGTCTTCGCCGGGCACACGCACTTCTACGCCCAGTTCAATCGCAACGGCACGAAGTTCTATCAGCTGGCCACGACCGGCGGAATCTCCGAGCTTCGCGGCAAAGAGTACGGCGAGTTCGACCACATCATGTGGCTGACCATGGAAGACGACGGGCCGCGAGTTGTGAACCTACTGCTCGACGGCATCGTCGGGGGCGATGAGGTCAACGAGGACACGCTCAAGCAGTTTCGAGCCTTTCTCGCCAAGGCCAAGGTCGAGGTGGCCCCGATTCTGCTGGACGATAAACAAAGCCTGAGCGAGGGCCGCATCGATGTGCGGCTGATCAATGAATACGATCGACCCGTGCGGGTTAGCGGTCGCATTGAAGGTTTGCCGCTCAAGGGTTTGACTGTTGATCCAGTCGACCTAACGCTCGAAGCGGGTGCCGGCGAAACGAAGACCTTGTCCGTGCAGGTGCGGTTCAACGAGCCGATTCCGTTCGCCGATTTGGAACAGACGGTCTTTCGCGCCTTTATCGAAACAGCCGATTCTGAAGCGGGCGAAGTAGTCAAAGCCGAAGGGGCCAGTCCGGAAGAGACCGATGCGGCTGTGGCGGCGCGCAAGCCCTATCGGGCAGAACAGGCAGTGCCAGTGGTGATCGATCGCCGCTTTCATTGCCCGCCAACGAAGACGCCGATCAAACTCGACGGCAAGTTGGACGAGTGGCCTGAGCTTTCGCATCGCACGCCGAACCCGCCGGTGCTGTTAGGGCCGGCCGAGCAGTATCAGGGGCCGCAGGATTGTTCGTTCGTGTTCGATGTCGCGCGGGATGACGAGTTTATTTATTTTGCGGCTCGCGTCACGGACGATCGTGTTGTCGAGGGGAAAGACGAGTTGGTGTTGCTGCTTGATGGTCGACCGATTTCGATTCGCTCGCAGACTTCGACGCTTGGCCCCGGTAGCCATTCGGTCGGCTTCAAGGCAGGCAACCACGACAGCGAGTTAGAAATCTTCGCCTACAAGGAACGCACCAGTCAGTGCAACGCGGCCGTGCGAAAGGTCGAAGGTGGTTACGTGGTGGAAGCGGCGCTTCCCGTCTCGCTACTCACCAGTCAGCAGGGCAAGAGTTGGCATTCTTTTCAATGCACGCCGATGGCTCTCGATGTCGATGACGAACAAGAGGAGCCGGTTGGAGTGGTTTGGCGCGGGACGCGAGCCTTGCGGAAGAGCAACAAGAATTTTGGGCATTTTGTGCGAGTGACGCCGTAACGGCAGACTCGAATAGGCAGTGCAGAGGCAGCGCAATACCGGGAACCCGTAAAATCGACGGGGGTGTCCCCTAGTGGTTGGGCAACAAAAAAAGCCGTTTATCGGTTGCCCGATAAACGGCGCTGGATCACTCTAAACGGCGATCGGTGCGGTGCTCAAACGACTTTGCGCGATTGTCCTAGCATCCGCCTGACAGCCGCTGCCCCTTCAGCTGTCTTGCTCCGACCACGCATGGCTCCTATGATTCGCCAGTTCCAGTAGACCTATTGGACTATGAGCGGGCGGCCGCTAACAAGCTGTTGATATCAGCTACATAATCGGCAAATCTGAGGTATAATTGTAGTGGCTTATGCCACATGTCGGGGCGACATGTAGCGGTGACCGCTACACTTCCCCGGGGCAGTGTAGGACGACATAGGGAAGCGTAGAAGGGAATTCTATCGCATGCATTTGATTCATTTTGTGGCAGCACTGGACCGTAAAGCGACCTATCGGCAGTTTTTTAGCTGCGATTCGTTGGTTATCGACGGTGAATCGGCGGACGTGATTGGTATGACGCTCGGAGGACTCAGTTCCGCCGAAGACAGTGCTCGTTTGCGGCAGGCTTTTTCCGAGTGTCAGCTGACCGGACAGCCGCAATATTGCGAGGTCTCTTATCCGGAACTCGGGACGCTGCGGTGCTGTTTCATTAGCCTGATGTGGGACGAATCGAAGGCGGTTGCTCCCGACGACCTGGTCGCGATCATGATCGGCGAGCAGCTGCCGATGAAGCACGATTTAAGTAAGCAGGAAACGGAAGTCGCCCGTCTGATCGCCGAGGATCTGCATACCGACCAGATCGCCGAGGAATTGGGACTTTCCAGCTCGACGGTGGAGACTTACCGCACGCGAATTCACAAGAAGCTCGGTACCCACGGCACCGCCGGCATCGTGCGATTCGCAATTCGCAGCGGCCTGGTCGACGGTTAGCCTTGGCTTTTGGCTGTTCCTTAGGCTCTCTTGGCAGTTAGCAACATCGACTGGCAGTCGCCAAACCGCTTAGCTGCGGTGTCTACGCGCCATCTATATGATCACCTGAGAATCATGGTGACTACACTTCTTGGTTTGGGTGTTCGACTCGCAATCGGTCGAGATGGTTGACTCGTCGACGTTGCAAGTTCTTGTTGTGAATATTGTTGCGGCGAATTTAGTCGGGGTTTCTCTGGGCTTTGGCACGTCGAATGCTCTTAACCTCCTTCGTTCTCATTAGCGGGGCATCCCTTTCTGACGCACGTAGAACGCGTCTTAGCCGGGGCCGCCTCGAGATTCCGTTTCGAGTCAACCTTTGAACGAGGAGGTACGAAAGATGACGCATTCCAAGACGTCCAACATCGCTAAGACATCCATCGCCATGATCGTGGCGGTCGCCGGCCTTCTCGTCGTCAGCCCCAGTCGATCGGAAGCTGCATCGGATCACCATATCGACCGTATTGCGAATCGCATCGAACAGGAAGCGAGGCAGCTCGCCCGTAACCTGCGACATAGTTTCCGTCACGCGCCGCACTACGGCGAGTTGATGGCCGATGCTCGTGACATTGCCCGCACGGCCCGGCACGTTCACGACGTGGCTCACAATGGCGGAAGCTTACGTCACTTGAACCGCGATCTGCGCCGCCTGGATGCCAAAGTGTGTCATCTGCGTGACTTGATGAACGTCATCAACGAAACCGTGCGTCATGATCGTCGCGCGGGCCACTACTGCGGTAATGCTCGTTTGGCTCGTCAACGAGTGCGGAAGTTGCAGAGTCTGGTGAACCATTTGCAGGACGATGTGCGCATCGCCTTGCGACAGCGACAGCGTGACCGCAACCGAGCGCCAGTACACTACGCTCGCCCGATTCCGGCGAACAGCGTGGTTGGAATCGATTTGGGTGGACGTGGTTGGTCGATCCGTCTGGGCCACGCGTTCTAAGCCACGCGTTCCAAACAACGCGTTTTTTAAGAGGTGTTAGCCGTCATCCCAGAGCAGATATCGCTCCGTGACGACGGAGGCAAGAAGAAGTCGTTCCACCTCGGCGCCTTCATTGGCGCTTGAGCGGGTCGTGGTCGTTCCCAGCCACGGCTCGCTTCTTTATTGCGCAGTGATGATTCAGCGAGTCTCTGGTTATCAAGGGAACGGGGCGGCCAATCGATCGGCAAACGTCTTACAAACAACTTACACTCGGCTGACAACTGTGGACGTAAAATTTCGTAGAAGAGAACGAGTCTTGACCGAGTCCTCGTTAACCGTAGCACGAGTTTGCAAGGAGACCACCGATGTCACGCCGCATAATTCCGTTCATCTGTCTTGTTTCGTTGATTGCCTTGACGTTGGTTGCCGACGCGCGTGCCGAGTCGGGTGCGGTGAAGCCTGAAGCCAGGCGACCGCTCGTACAAATTGCGATTCTGCTGGATAATTCCGGCAGTATGAGCGGTTTGATTAACCAGGCCCGTAGCGAACTCTGGAAGGTCGTCAATGAGTTTGTTACGGCAAAAGTGGGGGATCAGCGTCCGCTTTTGCAGGTGGCCATCTATCACTACGGCAATCCGCCGGCCACGAAACTGGTTGGTCTGACGGATGACTTGGATCGCGTTTCCGAAGTCCTGTTCGGAATTCCGGTCTCCGGCGGAAGCGAATATTGTGGTCAGGTCATTCAGACGGCAGTGAACGAATTGGAGTGGAGCGATCATCGCGGCGATTTGAAGTTGATCTTTATCGCCGGCAATGAACCCTTTACGCAAGGTCCAGTTGACTACCGTGAAGCTTGTAGTGCGGCCGCAGCCAAGGGAATCACAATCAACACGATTCATTGTGGCACAGGAATCCCCGATGATTGGCGCGATGGAGCGCTGCTGGCTGACGGTCAATCGATGAATATCGATCACACCCAGGCGGTGGTGCACATTGAAGCGCCCCAAGACAAGACGATTGCCAAGTTAGGCATCGATTTGAACAACACCTATATCGCCTATGGCAAGGAAGGTAAGGCGGGAGCGGGTCGACAGGCCGAACAGGATGAAAACGCCAGCGCGTCTTCCGTCGCCAGTTCTCAACAAAGAGCCGTGGCCAAGGCGAACGCCTTCTATAACAACGCCGCATGGGACTTGTGTGACGCGGTTCGCGATAACAAGGTCGACCTCGCCAAGATCGCTGTAGAGGATCTACCCGAAGCGATGCGGGAAATGACGCTCGAGCAACGAGTCGCCTATGTCGCGGAGAAACAGAAGCAGCGTGACGCGATCAAGAAGATGATCAACGAATTGAACGCCGCTCGAACCAAGTACGTTGCCGACAAGCGAAAGGAGATGGCGGAAGATTCGGACGAAGCCTCGCTTGACGAGGCCTTGATCGAAGCCATTCGCGATCAGGCGACCAAGAAGGAGTTCTCATTCGGGTCGCAGGGATAAAGGCCAAGAAGCATTTCCCTTGTATGCTCGTGCAGTACTTCCGGCGGCTTGCGGCGAGAGTCGTTAGTCGCTGGTAAGCTGTGCGAGCATATCCATTTTCACATCGAAGGCTTCGGCCGCCAGGATCACGGCGCGCGAACTCGATTCGATGTGGCCTTCTCTTGTCCACAATGGCGGGGCGAAGGAGAAGCACTGATCGCCCGAAAGTGACGCGACGTCCTCCTGCCAACCGTCCCAACGGAGGTCCTGGCAGAACTCGGCCGTTGCCTCGGTGAGTGACCAACGCAAGAAATCGCTGTAGCCCAGCTCAAGCGCCTCCCAGACGAGGGAGTCGGGGGGCCAGTAGTAGACCTGTCCGAGGTCACTGCCCAAGGCGCCGCCGTTGAGGGCGAAGAAGCCGCCGACAGTGTCATCCGCAAAGAGAAAGAAGCTGTCGCTACGGGTATTGTTCCAGTCGGAAATCACCCGCGTGAGGCGATTATTGTCCGAGCTAGAAGTTCCCGAGCCTAGGAAGCGTAGCCAGCCATGGTCGACGAGCAGACCACCGGTTTCGTAGATGACGGCTCCCAGCGTGGAGAAGATGCTCAGCTGCACATCGAGCAGGATTTGGTCCCGATTGCTGGCCGGCGGTAGGATCTCGACGTCGTTACTGGCCGAAGCAATCCATTTACGAATCAGCGCAATCGCCGGTTCGTGATCTTCTTCCAGACCGCATCCTAGCAGGTCTTCAAGTGATTTCATGGGCGTGGCAGCGGTGGCGAGAGTTTTCAGAAATTAGTGAGGAACGTGCTCGCGTTCTAACTACGCGTCACGGTTCTTCTTGTCGCTGCCCGCTTCGTCGTGGTGTTTTTTGTGCCAGTGCTTACGGTGGCCGTGCTTCTTCCACCAGCCGTGTTTGCCATGTTTGCCGTGCCACTTCTTCTTCATCTTGGCCATGGCCTTCATTGCATCGGCCGATTTGATGCGCCAGTCGATAGTGACCGTTTTGCCGTCGACATTGGTCGAAAGACCGGCCACCAGCGGCATCATTTCTGCGTCGCTCATCGCCTTGAGCGACATCATCGCTCGGAAGCCCTCGATTACGGCGGCCGAGTTCTTGGCGACGCCTTCGTTCTGGCCCGTCAGCACCGTGGTGGCGAATAGCTTCTCACCGTCTTGGCCACCGACGAACGAGAAGCTCTCGCTTTGCTTGAGTACAGGACACTTGCCAGGCAGGTCGGCACCGGCCATGTCGATCGCTCGCATCACGATGATGCTGCCTGCGGGTGCTGCCGCGCCGAGGGGAGCGGCGGGCGAAAGACTCTCTTTGCGACCGGAGAGAACATCGAGAGCGTCCATTACCTTGGTCATCTCACTCGACATCACAATCGTCGAATCGTCGAACAGGGTGCTGGTCATATATTCCTGATCGCCCTTGGGATGACGAGCTTTCCAGGTGAAGAGGTCCTGCCCTTCGTAGGTCGTCTTGCGGACGTCCGGGTGCTTTTCTTTGAGGTGGGCCAGAGCCTTGGCTCCGTCGATCTTGCTGACCTGAATCAGGACCACACCGCGATGCCGCTTGAAGTTGTCGTTGTAGAGCGTGACATCAACGATATCCTTGGCCGGGTTCATGCCGAGCTTTTCGACCGCCTCGGCCATCTTCTTCTTGGCCCGATCGGAGCCAAGCCACTTGGCCTGCATCATCTTGCCGGGATCGGACGCTCGCATCGCTTCGGCATCGAAATGGATCACCCATTTGGCCCCGGTGGCAACCTGAGACGCGTCGAGCGAGCCGGCGGCGGCCTGCTGACCGCTGACGAGCACGCTAGCAGTCAGGATTGAAAACCCAGTCAAACCGAGGGCAACAACGCGACACATGGCTTAAGTCCTTGAGAAGACGTGCGAACGAGAAGGGAAAGGTCGTGATTGATCTGTTATACGCGCGCCTGGCCGTTTCGGTTACGGTGGGACGGAAAAATCATGCGGAATCCTCGGCCGATGGCGATTTGGTGGATCAAGAATCCGCAGGCTCCCTCCACACCGTTTCTTCACACCCAATCTCGCAGGCAGGAATCCCCCATGCCCTATATCGATCAGACGGCCCGCGACCGACTTGCTGGCGGTGGCCAGCCAGAGACGGCTGGTGAGTTGAATTACGTGCTCACCAAGATCGTGGATGACTACATCGCTCGGAAGGGTGGCATCCGCTACGCCCATCTGAACGAGGCGGTCGGTGCGGTCGAGTGTGTCAAGCTGGAACTCTATCGCCGCGTGGCGGCCCCCTACGAAGACGCCAAGAAAGACGAAGCTGGCGACGTGTATGGGGTGCTGGAATAAAGGAGGTGTGGGCCGACTTTTTTTGCCATATGAGCGAAAACGGGGTTGGGGTGAAAAAACTCCAAACTGCTGGTGCGACTTGAGTTGCGCTATTGGCGGGTGGCCGCTGTTTTTGTCGCAACTCTTTGGGCTGTCAGGCGTTGGAGTAAATTCGCCCGATTTGCGCGCAACGCCAAAAAAAAGTCGGCACGTTTCTTGGGAGGGCGAAGCTCCTGCTGAGCCGACGTTAAGCGGCGAGTGGACGTGCCGGTAGCACCCTCGAGCCTCACGTCTCAAGACTTCAGCCTATCTAACTAAGTTGTCAAAGAACGGAAATGTCACCCGACGCGTCAGTTGTTGGTATGGCGAGTCCGACGTGACATCAAGAGCAAGCCTATCACACCTGGTGGGTTCAAAACAAACAAAATCGCGGTCGACCGCAGGCGGTATGCTCATCGAGAGCGGCGAACATTTGTGGAACAAATGTTGAACATGCGTGGCGCAATGCTCGCGGGCAAGCCACCTGGCGTAGCGAGTAGACGAGTCATTCCACTGCCCCCAGCACTGGCAAAGCCAGAGGCACCCTGAACTGGTTCTACGACTTCTCGATCCGCCAATCCTCGTGAATCGTAACCGCTGAGCGGCTCTGTTCCATCAGTTCTCGAATCACGCCGACATACTCTTCGGTGGTGACGATCTTGTCGCGATAGATCCAGCGGATGAATTCCTTCTCTTCCAATCCTTTTTCGTCAAACCATTCCGATTGGAAGTAGACGATCCATTCGTTCCGCGAGTGGCAAAGGATTTTTTGGATCTTCCGCACGATATTCGAGAACCGTTTGGCCGACCGGCGGCTGTAGAGGACGACGGTCAACGAACGAGACTCGCGGTTGTAGGTTGGAATCCAGTAGTCACGTTCTTCCTGCATCCAGAATCCAAAAGTCTTGTCGATTCGCTACCAGTGGCACCCATCGCGGTAGCGGCAACTACAACAGTCTTGCTTTGGCCCATTTTTCGCGGCGGCCTGATCGCCGAGGTGTCGAGGTTCTTGAGATCAAACGTCATGCCGGCCTTGCTACATGCACTTGCGAGTTGTCATCAGCTTGCTACCGGTGTTGGGTGAATCGGTGCAGTACCTCCACTCGCGGCACCACCACGGCTCGGCGGGAGCCTCGCCCTCCCATTGATCGCAGGGCATTCGGCGAATATCGAGCACTGGAAGACAAGCTGCCAGTGGCACCCCATTGCAGCTCACGCATGACAGGTGCCCCCCCCCATATTCTTCGCGACTATCGCCGCGCTTCCGCGATGAACCGCTCAAAGTACTGGCGGTTACTTTCGCACCGTCGCTCGCATTCTTGCAGCAGGGCATCGGCCGATGCCAGATCGCACAGCCGGGCCAGCTTTTCCAGCTCCGCTTCGTCGCTGGGAAGTGACGCGCTGGCGAGTGGATTCATCAACTGCACCCGCGACTCGACCGTTCGCAAGAAGCGGTAGCTGCTGGTGAGCGACTCGTGCGATTCCGCGTCGAGCAGGCCAGCTTCGTGCAGGGCCGTGAGTGCCGCCACGGTGTTCGGCTCGCGCAACTCCGGTCGCTCTCGACCATGTTGCAGCTGCAAGAGTTGGGCGATGAACTCGATATCGACGATGCCGCCGCGTCCCCGTTTGAGGCTGCCCTTGCTGGCGGCGTCTTCGAGCCGGCCTCGCATATCGGCAATCTCGTCGGCATACTCGCGTTTCCATTCGTGATCGAAGGCGGCCGTGGCGACCGCCTCATTCACGCGAAACTGAGCACGTTCGTTGCCAAGCACCGGACGTGCGCGGCACAGCGCCATCCGTTCCCACAGCTGACCGTCCCCTTCGGCAAAGTAACGATTGAATTCGGACATGCTCGTGGCGAGTGCCCCGCTGCGTCCCGTCGGTCGGAGCCTGGGGTCGACTTCGTACAGTCGGCCGTAGGGGCCGAGTTGGCTGGCGATCTTGATGATTCGTTGCCCCAGTTCATCGAAGAAGTGTTGATTGGAAGTCACTTCGCCGGAGCGACCGCTCATGCGATGGGCGGTTCCCCCTTCGGCCTCGAATAGGAACACAATGTCGAGGTCGCTGTGATAGTTGAGCTCCCGGCCGCCGAACTTGCCCATCGCCAGAATCACAAACTCGCTCACATGCCCGGCCCGCGGACCGAGCGCGACAATCGGTTCGCCGAGCCGCTTGGCCAGCTTCTGATACTCCATCTCTGTGATCAATCGCAAGCAAGCCTGAGCGATGTCCGACAAGGCTCCGGTGGTCGCCTGAATGTCTTCCTTGCCGAGGATGTCACGAACGCCGACGCGTAGCTGCTTGGCACTCTTGAAACTGTGCAGGATCGGCTCGACATCTTCCGCCGCGTAGCAAAGTTCGACGAGTTGTTGCTGCATCCAGGAAAGGCCAGGCAGGCGATCGAGCACGAGGCTGTCCATCAGCTCGTCGATCATGCCGGGATTGCTGACCAACACGTTGGAGAGCATCGGACTGGAAGCACACAGACCGACATAGAGTTGCAGCGACGGTTCGTTGGCGCTGAACAATTCCCACAACACGCCTTTGCCGCCGAGGGAGTCGCTCACTTTGCAAAGGTTCAACAGCGTGGCGTCGGGATCGGGTCTGGAGGCGATCGCCTTCAACAGTTGCGGAGCGATGGCCGCCAAGAACATACGGCAGCGCCGCGTCGACAGGAAGCGGATCTTCTCTTCGGAAAGATCCATCAGATTGCGGTACGCGGCCGGCACATCCTCGAAGCCGTACTTGCCGAGCACCTCTTCAATTCGTTCTACCGGCGGCTCCGGGTCGAGCACCAGGTCGACTTCCGGTTCGGCCGGGGCATCATCGCCAAAGGCATCGTGCAGCAGGTGGTCGAGCACCTTTCGATTTTGCTGCGTCTTCTGGCGGTAGTCGGCGCGGAATGCATCTTGGGCCGAAAGCTCCTTGCCCGAGGCATCGCTCGTGTCGCTGTAGCCCATGCGAATTGCCAGGCGGCGAACTTCCTCGTCGTCTTTCGGCATCGTATGCGTTTGCAGATCGAACATGATTTGCAGGCGGTGTTCGAGCTTACGGAGGAAGCGGTAGTTTTCGTTGAGCAGCGTCCACTCTTGGTGCGTGAGCGAACCGACATGTTCGAGCCGGGTCATTGCCTCGAGGGTGTTGGGCGTGCGGACTTCCGGCAGATCGCTGCCGTGCAAGAGTTGCAAGAACTGGATAGCGAACTCGATATCGCGAATGCCGCCGTGGCCCGTTTTGACATCGAGCTCGTCGCCCCCTTCGCGAAGCGTCCGTTGTTCGATGCGGCGCTTGAGCGCCTTGATCCCGGTGATGTCGGCCAGGCCGAGATACTTGCGGTAGATCCAAGGAGCGAGACGTTCGAGAAACTCGCGGCCTAGCGCCAGGTTGCCGGCGGCGGGACGAGCCTTGATCATCGCTTGGCGTTCCCAGGTGCGACCGCGAATGTCGTAGTAGCTCAGTGCACTCTCCAGGCTCATCGCCACGGGGCCGCGTGAACCTTCGGGGCGAAGTCGCAGGTCAACACGATAGACGGTTCCCATCTCAGTCGCTTCGGTCAACAGCTTGACCATGTCGCGAACCAAGGCGGCAAAGAACTCGGCATTGCTCTGCGAACGGCGACCGTCGGTCTTGCCGTCGCGATCGTAGAGACAGATCAAGTCGATGTCGCTGGAGTAGTTGAGCTCTTCGCCACCGAGTTTGCCCATCGCCATGACCACGAAGCTGACGATGCGTCCTTCGTTGTCGCAGGGGACGCCATGTTTTTCTTCCAATCGGCTCCAGGCGACGCGCACGGCCGCCTCGACCAAGGCGTCGGCCAGATAGCTGATTTGCCTGGTGACGGTATCGAGCCTCTGCTGCGCGATGATATCGCCGTAGGCAATTCGCAGCGTCTCACGGCGCTTGAATCTTCGCAGGGCGGCCGAGATCGCTGCCGGTTCGCCGAGTGCCAGAACTTCGCTGGTCACTTCTTCGACCAAGGCGTCACGGGCCGACGGTTGACCGCCGGTCATTCGCAGCAGGTCGTAACTCTCGTGGTCGGAGACCAAGACGTCGGAGAGGGCCTGACTCGTGGCGAAGATTTGTAACAACTGGGGCAGGGCTTCGGCATCGCGCTCAAACAGCGACGCCAGCGAGAGCGGATTGCGGGCGGAGACGACGAATCGCTCCAAGTTGTTCAGCGCCCGATCGGGATCGCTCGAGGATGGAAGGTACTCGGCCAGCTGCTGGCAGATGATCGACATCAAGTCGAGTGACAAGCCGGCCGAGGCAATCGCCGCCAGATTGGCCTGGCCGCGCACGCCATCGCTGACCCCGATCGATTCAAGCCAACGGGCTCCCTCGCTCGGATCTTCCAGACGCGTGCGCAGCTGTTCCAACGTAGAATCCATACACGCCATCGTAGGCAGACGGAGTGGCTATCTCAAGAAGTCACGCGCCCCGGCGACCCAGATTCGCACACTCTCTCTGTTGCGAGGGGAGAATCGGTGGCGAAGGAGCGAGTCGACGCGCGCGTCTACGACAGTGAGTAGACCTCGGGCGTGACGTGATCGGTTACGACCTCGCCGAACAGCGTGTGGGCGTTGGCGTCGTAGATGGTGACGTCGACCATGCGCCCGATCAGGCGGCGGTTGCCCTCGAAGACGACAATGCGATCCCAGTTGTCGCGGCCCGTGAGCTGCACCTTGGGTGAATCGTCGCCCGCTTTGGCGGCCGCTTTGCTGAGCCCTTCGACCAGGATTTGGAACTGCGAGCCGATTCGCTTCTCGTTGTCTTCTTCGCAGATCGCGTTCTGGATTGCCAGCAGCTCGTTGTTGCGCTGTTTCTTGACCGCCTCGGGTACGTCGTCGGCCAGTCGCTCAGCGCCTTTGGTGCCGGGGCGGACACTGTATTTGAAGATGAAGCTGTTCTTGAAGCGACACTCTTTGACCAGGTCGACCGTTTTCTGGAAGTCCTCGTCGGTTTCACCGCAGAAGCCGACGATAAAGTCGCTCGTCACGGCCGCGTCTGGAATCGCTTCTCGAATGCGGGCCATCATGTCGCGGTATTCGCCAACGGTGTAACCCCGTTTCATCCGCTTGAGGATCTCGTCCGAACCACTTTGAGCCGGGACGTGCAGGTAGTGCGAAGCCTTGGGCAAGGTTCGCACCGCGTCGAGCAAGTCGTCGGTCATGTCGCGGGGATAGCTGGTTACGAATTTCAGCCGGTCGAGTCCTTCGATATCGCTGAGCCGGTAAAGCAGATCGGAGAGCCGCCAGGTCTTCTCGCCATCTTGGAACTTGTAGCTGTTCACCGTCTGGCCGAGCAGCGTTACCTCGCGGCAACCTTCGTTGGCCAGCTGTTCCGCCTCGGCGATGATCTCTCGCGGGTGCCGTCCTTGTTCGGGGCCGCGAACCTTGGGCACGATGCAGTAGGTGCAGAACTTGTCGCAGCCAATCTGAATCCGCACGAATGCTTGATAGGGCGATGGTCGCATCTCCGGCGACCGCATCGGGTCGAAACTTTCGAAGCTGTCGGCGACGACGTCGCGAGCGCCGCCTTGGCGTTCCAAGCTGACTTCGAGTTGTTGTCCGCTGCCGGAACGAATCTTTTCGATCAGTTGTGGCACCTGATGCAATTGCCCCGGCCCGACGACGAGATCGACATAAGGGGCCCGGTCAAAAACCGTCTTCTGGTGGTTTTGGGCCATGCAGCCGAGCACCCCGATGACCTTGTCGGGGTTGTGCCTTTTGGCGTGCTTGAGCCGCCCGAGCGCACTGTAGATTTTCTCTTCCGCGTGTTCTCGCACGCTACAGGTGTTGAACAAGATCGTGCCAGCTTTTTTGGCGGAATCGACCAGCTCGTAACCTTGTCGACGCAACGAGGCGACAACCAGTTCGCTGTCGAGCATGTTCATCTGGCAGCCGACCGTCTCGATGTAGAGCGACTTTTTTGCGCCGCTGCCATCGGTTGCACTAGCAGGCACGGTCGCTGGCGAGGAGGTAGCCGTTTCTTGTGGGGACGAAGCTTCAGACATGCGCGGCGGTGGACGTTAGCGGTGAATTCGGTAAGGAGGCAACGGGAATCGAGTGGCAACGTTTCGCGGCAATCTGTCGAACGCGGCGAGTCGCTCCGTAGGGCGTCTCGACAGGCACGCTCGCCTAAGCGACCTTGTCGCGCTGGGCCGCCATTATTTCGGCCCGTTTCTTGCGAGCGACCTCAGCGGCCACGCGTTGGCGCTCGGCCTGCATCTGGGCGCGAAACTTCGCGGCCAACTCACGACGTCGCGTCGACATTAGCCGAACGAGCGACATCACGGCCACGTAGCCGGCGATGACAAGCAACAAGACGTCCCAGCGATCCCACATTTCCGGCAAACCTCCTTGATCACCGGTCCAAGTCGACGCGGCCAGTGCGGTCACGTCAGGGGGCACATCTTACCACGGGAGGTGGGATTACCGCCACCGGAGTTCGGCCGCTAGACGTCGACGAAAACGGCCGAAGGTTACCCTCTACGCCAGTCGATCCCCGACCGGCACCGGGTTGCCACGTAAGAACTCGGCCGACGATAGCACTCGCTTGCCAGCTGGCTTCAGCTCGTCGATGGCCAACAGCCCTTCGCCCGTCGCCACCACGAATCGATCGTTGGACGTGACGACCGTGCCAGGCTCGGCGGCAACTGCGTTTTCCATGGCGGCCGTTTCGTCGGCCGAAAGGGCGTGGGCCTTTTGCAGCATCAGCCGCAGCGGTTCTTTGTCGGTTCGCTGCCAGTTGGTGGCGGTGCCTGGCCACGGCTGCATGGCCCGAATCTGGTTGACGATCTGCTCAGCCGAGCGGGACCAGTCGACCAGGCCGTCGCTTTTCTTCAGGCGCGGAGCACGGGTTACTTGCTCGCGATCCTGAACGATCGGTTGCATGTTGCCCGCCTCGATGGCATCAACCACTTGCAGCACGAGTGGGGCACCGATCGCGGCGAGTCTTTCTTCCAGCTCAATGGCGTCTTCCTCCGCGCCGATCGTGACGCGTTGTTGGGCCACGCAGGGACCGGCGTCGATCTGCGGGGTCATGTGCAGAACGGTGTTGCCCGTCTCGGTGTCGCCGTTGAAGAGCGCCCAATTGATCGGCGCTGCACCACGATACTTCGGCAGTAGCGAAGCATGCAGGTTGATTCCGCCATGTTTGGCCAAGGCGAGCGCCTCGGGTGAGAGGATCTGACCATAGTCGCAGACGATGAACAGATCGGCGGCCAGGTCCGTGAGCAGTTCAAGACCTTCTGGTGAGTTGATGCTGACGGGATCGAAGATCGGCAAATCGTGGGCCTGGCCGGCTTCTCGCATTGGATTGCGGGGGGCGGAACGGCGGCGTTTCGTTTCCGGTGCCGGTTTGGTCACGAGCGCAGCGACATCGTGCGATGACTCGATGAGTGCTTCGAATGTTGGCACCGCGTATCCGCCCGTGCCCATCATGATCAAACGCATAACAACCTTTGTTCGCGGAATTCGTGGCGTTGCGTACTATCGGCGTGAAGCGGTTCGCCGCGGAATGCCCTAGCAGTACTTCGCTTCTATTTCGGCCAGGCGTGCAGCGATCTTTTCGTCGCTAAGAATCTCACCTCGCTGTTGTGCGTCGGCGAATGTGACTTCGAAGTTGTGAATCGCCACCTGATTGGCGAGTGCTTCGGTTTCGCTAATGCGATCGATAAACATGATGCCGTCGAGGTGATCGGTCTCATGCTGAACAACGCGCGAGAGGAGCCCGTCGAGTTCCTCGGTCGTTTGTTCGCCTTGTAAATTGTAGGCGGTGCAGACCACGGTCTTGGGCCGTTTCACCTGGGCGTAGAGCTGCGGCAGGCTTAAGCAACCTTCTTCTGCCTCAGAGCTTCCCTTGGGACGTTCCAATACCGGGTTAATGAAGACTCGCTCTTGAGAGCGATCGCCATCGCGACCTTCTGGATTGACTACGAAGAAACGAAGCGGCAGGTCGACCTGATTCGCCGCCAGACCGATCCCGTTGGCTTCGTACATCAGCTCGAACATTTCGGCGATCATACCACGCAGTTCGGCATCGACCCGACGGATCGGCTTACTCTTGTGTCGCAGTGTCGGATGGGGATAGTCGATGATCTTCAACGTTTCAGGCCTTTTTTCCGATCGGGAAATCGTGGCGTCGAACTTTGACGCATCAGGGGGGAACGTACCAAGGGCGACCACAGGCTGTTGTTGACTAGCCGCAAGTCAGGCAGCCGTGGCCAAACCGCGATTATAGAGCAGCGGGGATTTTACGGCAGCAGGGGGCCAGGCAAGCGGAGGTAGTTGTTCTGAGAGGCGAGGCGTCCCGTTTTGTGCTCCCTTGTAGTGGGGCCGGGCGGCCAAAAGGCCGATACTATCGGAAGTCGACCTTTCGCCGACCTTCGGCGGCATTTCCCGATGGCTGTCTCGGTCTCGCTGTTGATTGGTGGATGGACCAGTCATAGAATTCCCGGCGCGAGCGGTCGTGTTCCTAGTAAGCGGTTCCATTTCTCGTACCTCTGTTGTTAGCCGATGTCCGATCTCGACGCCGAAATTCGCGAGTGGCAGGAAAACGACGCCAGCGGTCGGCGCCGTCTGCCGGCTTGGTTGGGGTCGATGATCTTGCACGCGGGTATCCTGATCGTGCTCGCCTTGGCGATCGGCACACAGGTGCCAGGCGTGGTTGAAGAGCCGGCCCGCACGACTGGAATCGTATTAAAGCGGAATTCGCCCCAGGGACGTTCCTTTGAAGGCCCGCTCGACAATGCCGATCAAGCGGCCGAGTCTGCCGACAGTACCGCGATGACGGCGGTCGTTGAAGCACTGCCGAGTGACAATCAGTCGCCCATCGATCCGACCGACTTCTTGCCATCGCGAGATGCCGGCATCGGTCCGGCGGCGACCGACGCCGCGGCCGGCGGTGGCAATGTCGATATTTCTGGAAAAGGCCCTGGCCAGCGCAATCTAGAAGGGGGAGCCGCACGGACCGAGGTGTTCGGGCTGCCGGGTGAAGGCTTCAAGTTCGTTTACGTGTTCGACTCGTCGACCAGCATGAGTGGACAACGGCTCAAGGCGGCCAAACGTGAACTGCTTGCGAGTCTGGAGAGCCTGGAACGAACACACCAGTTTCAAATCATCTTTTACAACAGCACGCCGACGATCTTTTCGCCGACTGGTGCCCAGGGCAGATTGGTCTTTGCCACGGAACTGAATAAGAAGGCTGCCCGCGACTATATTGAGAAGATCGAGGCGGCCAACACGACTCGGCACGAGCCAGCCTTGATGATTGCTACGCGGATGCAACCGGATGTGATTTTCTTCTTGACCGATGGTGACTTTCCACCGCTGGAGCCAAGCGAGTTGCGCCGCGTGACCCGTTCCAATCGCGGCTCGGCGTCGATTCATGTCATTCAGTTCGGCGACGGGGCCGCCCCGGTTGGCAATAATTGGCTCAAGCAGTTGGCCAGTAAGAATCGCGGTCGCTACAACTTCTTCCACACCAATCGGCTGCTGCCATGATGCTGGCCAACAGGCTCGTCGTTGCGTACCAGACGGCACATTCACCTATGCACCGACTTATCCATAGAACAGTACGTCGCGGCAGCTGGCGGTCGAAGATGGTTGTTGCCTTGTTCGCTGTGCTGTTGTCCGCTGCGGCGTCGATTGGCATAGCCAACGACATCGTCTGGTATCACGCGGACGCCGGTTCGGACAAAGAAACGCGTCGGGCAGGCACGATTCAGAGCTACGACAACAATGGTCTGGTGCTTCGCACGTTGGGTGGTCGCGAAATTACGATTCCCGTCGACCAGGTCGTACGATTCGAGTACCCCAAGTCGAAGATGCATCAAGATGCCGATCAGGCGGCGGCGCTTGAGGACTTTGCCGCGGCTCGACTCTACTATCGCAACGCCTTGCGGGCCGACAAAGAGAAGCGGGCTTGGGTGCGAACTCAGCTGACGGCCAAGGCGATGGAATGTCGCCAGGCTCTTGGCGACTACAAGCGAGCGGGCGACCTGTTTGTAAACCTGGCCCGTCGCGATGCCGATCGCGTGTTCCTGGACAAGATGCCGCTCGCTTGGACTTCGTCCGCCAGCGTAGCGGAGCGTGTTGCCAAAGGTTGGTTGGAAGATTCCGATCGCGCGTCGGTGCAACTATTGGCCGCTAGTCACATGAAGCGTTCGCCGAGTCGCGAACAGGCACTCGCCATCTTGCGAAAGCTGGCCAAGGGGAGCGACACGGAGATTGCACTGCTGGCGAGTTGCCAACTTTGGCAGACACAGATTCCGACCGCGACCGACGACGATGTAAAGCGTTGGGCACGCACGATTGAGAAGCTGCCGGAGCGACTGCGGTCGGGACCCTATTTTGTTGTGGGGCGGGGGCAGGCGGTGCGGAAGCAGCATCAGGCTGCCGCACTTACCATGATGCGGGTGCCGATCTTGTTCCCTCGTCAAAAGGACATCGCAGCCGAGGCTCTGCTCTACGCCGGAAGCTCGCTCTCTTCGATCGGGCAGAAGGAAGAGGCCACGCGAGTGCTACGTGAATTGGTCGCCGGTTACCCCGATTCCTACGCGGCCAAAGAAGCGAAGCAGCGACTAGAGAAGTTGGGCGAGTAGCGAAGCGACGGTAGCAGCCGATGGTGTGTGCCGCATTGTGTGTTTCTGATGACGGTGATTTCCATAACGGGCTTGCCTCGAACTGCCGAGATATCGCAGAATCGAGGTGGACCGTGAGGCGCACGAACGACTTGCGTTGTCCTTATTCTTTTTAAACTTTCTAACAGCGAGCATTGGTTCCTTGCCACAATCCGCGATACGCCGTTTTTCGAGAACGCTCACCTGGTTGACCGGTTTGGCGATGGTCTTTGCCTTGGTCACTGCCTATGGCGAATTTTCGTCGGCCGCTGATGACGGTGTTGCCGCCGCCGCGCCCGGCGATGCTGGCGGTTCGGAGGCTGCCGGTGAGACGGCCGAAGACCATGGCTTTTTCGACATCGTCTTTTCCGGCAGCTGGATCGGCTTTCTGATCGTGCTGGTGCTGTTCGGGTTATCGATCACGGCGGTCGGCCTCGGCATCGAACACATGATGTCGATCCGTAAAGACACGATCATGCCGCCGCGACTGGCGAACGATGTGCAGGCACAACTCTTGGCCGGAAATGTCGACGGGGCCGAAGAGCTTTGTCGGCAGCAACCGAGCTTCTTGGCATTTGTACTTCAGGCAGGCATCGGCGAGGTTGACGGCGGCTGGTCAGCCGTGGAGAAGGCGATGGAAGATGCTTCGACCGAGCAGGCCGCGCGGTTGTTCCGTAAGGTCGAGTACCTTTCGGTGATTGGCAACATCGCCCCCATGATCGGGCTGTTGGGCACGGTCACCGGTATGATCTTTGCCTTTCAGGAAGTGGCCAATACACAAGGTGCCGCCCGTGCGCCGCAGCTGGCGACTGGAATCTATCAGGCCCTGGTAACGACGGTCGGCGGGCTGCTGGTAGCGATTCCTTGCCTGGCCGCGTTTGCCGTGTTCCGCAATCGTGTTGATGAGCTGGTGGCCGAAGGATCGTACATGGCCCAACACGTCTTCTTGCCGCTCAAGCGACGTCGTTCGCAGCGACGAGCGGGAGGGGCGGGAGGGGCAGGCGGCGCGAGTGCCCCTGTGGCGGGAAACGCTGGTAACGCGGGCAGTGGTGGCGCTCGCGGCCAAGCAGGTGGTGCGACGCCTCCACCACCACCACAGGCGGGAGGGTAACGCTCATGCGATCGAGTTCCTCGCAAAGACACGGTCCCAAACGTCGTAGCGGTGTGCAGCCCAACATGACGCCGATGATTGACGTGGTGTTCCTGCTGATCATCTTCTTCCTGGTCAGTAGCCATCTGGCGCGACAGGAAGTGCAGGCCGAGGTGGCGCTTCCTACTGCCGATAGTGGCGAGGAAGATCCGCAGTCCGATCGTCCGCGGGTGACGATCAATCTGTTGTCGGAGAATGGCCAGTTCGAGATGCGGCTTGGCAGTCTGCCAGTCACGATTGAAGAATTGCCGCAACGCCTGGCCGACGAGGTCGCGCGGGCTGGTGGGGAGCTCGACGTGCGGATACGCAGTGACCGCGACGTGCCGTATAAAATCGTTTCGCCGGTCCTGGCCACTTGCGCCAAGCAAGGGGTGTGGAATGTTTCGATCGTTGTCATTCGCCGCGAGGACGCGTTTTAGGCTGTTCATTTCGTCTCGTCGTCTGGCTGTCTGCTAACCAACAGAACATGCGAATTCCTTCTTACCACAACGAGACCGCCGGTCGCACCGACGCCACGATGACGCCGATGATCGACGTCGTGTTTCTGCTGCTGATCTTTTTCATTTGCACCGCCAGCTTTCAGATTAGCGAGCAGCTGTTGCCGAGCAGCGTGAAGATGGAGGAAGGGGCCGGCATTGCCGAGGCCGAGATTCCTCCAGAGCTGGAAGACCTGCAGGAGGTCATCGTCGAGATCGGTTGGACCGGCAACGCCCCGACCTGGATCGTTAACGAGCAGCCAGTCGATAGTCTCGGGCGGCTTCGCGCGGTGCTCGCGAGTGTGGCCGATGTCGATCTGGCCGTGCCGGTGATCCTTGACGTCGACGACGCGGTGCCTCTGGGGCATGTGGTCGACGCCTACGACGCGGCCCGCATGACCGGCTTTGAGCAAGTACAATTCGCGGCCGCGGCGCTATAATTCTGCTGGCCGACGTTGAGTGCCCCGTTAGTCGGTCGAGCGTGCCGTGACCCATTTGCCGAGTCGACCCGTCAGCCACAGCCAGCTAGTACCCAACACGATGACACCTTCGCGAAGCACAATTCGCCGCTGGACTACGCTGCTGATCGCCGCAGTGATGGTCATTGCTGCCGTGTTCGCTAGCGCCGATTTCGCCGTCGCGGCTCGCTCCAAGTCAGCCGACCAGCGGTTCGTCGACGGTCTGCTCGCTCGCCAGCTCTTCTCCTTGGCCGAAACGTTTTGCAACGAGCAGCTCTCCCGCGAGGATCTACCTCTTCGCCGGAGAGCGGAACTCACCGTCGAGCTGGCCCGAACCCACGCTCTGCATGCTCTTTCGCTTCCGTCTGCGGCTCGCGATGTTGCCTGGCAGGCGGCGTTCGATGCACTCTCCGCCTTCGGCGACCAGCACCAAGGCAGCCCGTTGCTGTTTCTTTTGCGGCGGCAAGAAGCGCTCGTGCATCGTGCCCGCGGTGATCTATTGCGGCAGGAGGCCGAAGTCGTCACCACCGCCGGTCCGCTGCGCCAACAGGCCCGTGCGTCGCTGCGTAAGTCGGCCGGCATGCTGACCTCGCTGCTCGACGATCTTACGCAGGCCCTGGCGGCAAGTGTTCGTGCCGTGCGGCGGGATGATGCCGCACTGTCGACCGACGAGCTGCGTAACCTACAGGAAGAAGTCCGTTATCAGTTGGCCCGTACCCGCGTCTCGCAAGGTCTGACTTACCCCGCCGGTAGTGCCGATCGCGTCAACGCCGTCGACACCGCCAAGGCACTCTTCAGTACGCTCGCCGAGCGCAACGATCCGATCGATTGGACCGCCCGACTGTGCAAAGCCCGCTGCGACCGGCTGCTGCAAGACTCGAAGGTGGCGCTGGCGCAGCTTGCGAAGATCGAGGCCGACGCGCCGCGGGAGATTGCCGAGCAGGCGCGACTCGAGCGTGCCCGTCTGTTGATCGACGGTGGCCGCGCCGAGGCAGCGCTCGATATTCTGCAGGATCGCGCGAAGATCAGTCGCCTGGCTGCTGAGTGGGATCACGATTACTTGCGGGCACTTCTTGCCGCCCGCGCTCAGGGCGATACCAAGCAGACGACTCGTCGACTCGAACATACTAGCAACGACCTGGTCCGCCTTATTGAGCGGGAGCATGGTGCGTATTGGACCCGCCGAGCCGAGGCCCTGTTGGGGCGTCACATTACCAGCGGTGGAGGTAGCCAGGACGCGACCACGCTCGCCCGCGCCGCGGCGAACTTCTTCCGTAGCGACAAGCCCGACGAGGCGATCGCGACTTACGACAAGGCGGCCGCTCTCGCACAGAAGGCGAATGACACTCAACAGGCGTTCGACCTGGCTTACACTGCCGCGACGATTGAGCATCAGCGCCGCCGGCACTCTGCGGCCCTCGATCGTTACCGCAAGCTCGCCAAGGAGCAGCCGCAGCATGCCCGTGCGGCGGCGGCCCATTTGTTGGCGGTTTACAACGCCGCCCAGCTCGTTCGCGGTGGGCCGGCCGGGGCCCTCGACCAATATGTCGAGCTACTCGAAGAGCATCTCGCGTCGTGGCCGGAGGCCGCAACTGTGGACCAGGTTCGCCTATGGTTGGGGGAAGTGCGTCGGGCTCGTGGCGAGTGGGAAGCGGCCGAGAAGCTCTTCTCCGCGATCACTTCGGCCAGTCCACATTATGCGGCTGCCGTTACTTCGCTCGTGCGAACCTACCACCGCTGGCTCAAGTCGCTCAAGGTCGACGACGCGCAGCGTTCTCGCGTTGCCCGTCGCGCGGCCACTTATTCCGCCGACCGTCTGTTGGATTCGCGGGGTGAGTTGATCGAGCCGCTCGATGAGTTGGGCCGGACCTTGCTCCTGGCTTGGGCACGTATGCGGATGATCTTTCTCAGCGAAGGCTACGACGAGATCGAGCAGATGCTGCGAAAGACGATGGCCGCCACGGAGGATGCTTCTGCCACCTGGCGTGCCGAAGCTCAAGGCCTGTTGGTGCTGGCTCTGGCGGGACAATCGCGACGCATCGAGGATGCCGCCGCGGCCGCCGGTCAACTTTCCGTGCAAAGCGACCACATCGAGGGCGAGGATCTGATCGAGTTGGCCCTGGCCCTGAATGTTCTGCGCGAGCAGGCCGACGGTTCGCGCGAGCGAGCTCTGGCCGATTTGCAGCTTTCGCTGGTCGACCAGTTTCAGAAGGTTTTGGCCGTTGCCGATCCTTCTACGCAGCGGCGTCTCAACTTGGCCCGTGCGGCGGCCTTGGTCGAGGCGAAGCGCTTCGATCGCGCCAAGGCAGAGTATGCCAAGCTAGCCAAGGCGATGCCCCGCAGCCGCGATGTGCAACTGCGTTACGCTCAGGCCCTTTCTCATCCGTCCGTGGCCAATTCACCGGAGGCCTGGCAGGCGGCGCTCGCCCAGTGGCGAAAGATTGAGCGAAGCAGCAAGAAGGCCAGCGGCGACTGGTTCGATGCCAAGTACCATCAGGCACTCGCCCATCACCGCATGGGCAACACCAAGCAGGCCCTGCGCATTCTCAAGCTCACGGCAGCTCTGCACCCGGAGCTAGGTGGCGGTGAGCGAAAGCATCGGTTCGAGAAGTTACTCCGCGAGTGCGAGAAGTAGCACGCTCCCACAGCATTTTTCCGCCCCAGATTTCTGACACTCCTAAGCGTCGAGCGGGATCTCTGCCTGATCGGCTGGTAGCACCATGATCTTGCCATCGCCGATGCGACCGGTACGGGCGACCTCCACAATCTTGCGGACCGTCTCCTCGACCCGAGCGTCATCGACCCAGAGGGTGATTTCGACCTTGGGCAGAAAGGCCATCGAGTATTCGCTGCCGCGGTATTCGTCGAGGTAACTCTTTTGCCGGCCGTGGCCTTTGACCTCACGAATGCTGCAGGCCTCGAGCGGAGCCCGACGGAGATGTTCGAGCACCTTTTCGACCATAAACGGTTTCACGATGGCAATGATCTGCTTCATGCTCTCATTATCCTCGGCGAAAGAGCCGCTCGCAACGCCCGGGCCGAGTGAGGGTTATTCCGTGAGTAGACGCACCATGTCGTCTCACGCCACTCCAATTGTCGAAGAACGATCGTGGGTAGTCGCTGCACGGGTGCCACTGGCTTTGCCACTGCTCGTGCTCAGTTCAGATGATGTTTCTGCGGTACCAGTCCTAGTTTGCCGAGGCTTACGAGTCCTCGGCCGCCTGCGATTTCTCTGGCTTGCCAATCGCTTTACGCAGTGGCACAAGAGAGGGCTCTTTCTCGATGGCGTCCAGAATGGACCGCGCTGGGCACAGGAACAGAACGGTCGATCCGTCGCTGTTGCCACCGCGGGAGAGTGTTCCGATTACCTTGCCCGTCTGTTGGCTGATCAGAGGTGAGCCGCTTTGGGATTGCAGGGTAATTTCTTCATCGAGAATTACCGTGACATATTCTTTGCTCGCTTCAACGACGGTGCCCTCGACAAGGGTGTGGCCTTCGGTTGTGTTCTGGTCCTTGTTCGGTAGCCATACTCGCTCGTTTTCGTCGATGACTTTTCGCTCATCTAGTTCGAGCGGCGTGACCTCCGTCGCGTTCTTTTCGCCAGCGACGATGAGATAGTCCCTGCGCAAATCGATCGGTTCCAGGGTGCCTTCGTCGCCCGGCGCGCCGTAGGAGTATTCAAATTCCGTTACGGCCTCAAACTCGGGAAATGCGATCCAAGCGGCCGACACCATTGGTGGCCCCTCGAAGTCAATAAAGTGAGCACTCGTGACTCCGAGAACCTTGCCTTTTGAGTCTGCGACAAAGAAGCCGGTTCCTTGATGGGTTATGTTCTCGTCGGCAAACAAGAATCTCGGTTGGAACACGAGCCGTCCGGATGGGGGCGAGATCGTCTTTGGCGATTCGCTCGGCGTACCGCCTGATCGTTGCGCGACCTCTTGCGAACCCGTCGTGGACGCCGAATCACCGCAGCCGGCAACGAGTCCCGAAATCGCGATGACGAGGATCAACCTGGCCACGCGGGCTGAGAATTCCAGTGACATGGGGAAGTACTTTCCTTGAACGGGAACTGAGCGGGCGGTTTCGAAGATATCCCGTCCATGCAGCGTAGGGTGATGGAACTACTCCTGCAGCTCCATCCAGCGTTCTTCCAGCCGTTCGCAGTCGGCCGTGGCTGCTTGTAGTTCGTCGTGCAGGCGTTGCGCTTCAATGGCGTCGGTCGTGGCCATCAGCTGTTCGTTGAGCGATCGCTTTTGATCATCCAATTGGGCGATCTTTCGTTCCAGCGACTGGATCTCTTTTCGCGCGGCCCGTTCATCTTTTGCCTGTTGTTTGCGTTCTTCTTTGCTAGCGTCTTTGTTCTGGCGGGCCGGGTCACGCTGGGGAGCGGCGGCCGCTTCCATTTCGTCGAACTCTTGTTCGATTCGATAGAGGTAGTTGTCGTAGCTGCCAGGGTAGTGGGTCGCCTTGCCGCTGCCGATCTCGATCACGCTGTTGGCCACGCGATGGACGAAATGACGATCGTGGCTGGTGAGAATGATGGTGCCTTCATACTCGTTGAGGGCCGTGGCTAGGGCCTCGACCGTTTCCACGTCCAAGTGGTTGCCTGGTTCGTCCAGCACCAGCACGTTGTGCGGGGAGAGCAACAGCCCGGCCAGGCAGACACGGGCTCGTTCGCCACCGCTGAGCACCTTGATCTTTTTCTTGATCAGGTCGCCGTGGAACAAGAAGCTGCCGGCCACGTCGAGCACCTTCTGCTGCGTGGTGTCGGGGCTGCGGCAGTTGTCCAGGTAGTCGAGGATCGTCTGGCGTTCGTCGAGCGAGGTGTAGACGTGTTGGGCGTACACGCCGATCTCGCAGCCGTGTCCCCAACGGGCTTCTCCGCCTTTCGGGTTGAGCGATCCGACCAGCGTGCGGAGCATCGTCGTCTTACCTTGACCGTTGTCACCGACAATCACGGTGCAGCTGCCATGCTCGATCTCAAGATTGATACCCGAGGCAACGGTGTGATCTTCGTAGCCGATGGATAGATCGCGACAGCGAATAGCGGTGCCTTGGCGGATGTTCGCCTGCGGCAGGTGGAACCGGACCTTGCGCTCTTCGCTTTCGATGTCGAGCGTTTCCAGTCGGTCGAGCTGTTTTTGTTTGTTGCGTGCTTGCGAGGCGGTATTGGCGTTAGCCCGATTCTTGTTGATGAACGTCTCCAGCTGCTTCCGTTTGGCGAGCGTGGCCGCGTTGACCTTTTCGTCGTGCTCTCGTCGCTCTTCCTTGAAGGTGATGTAGCGGTCGATGTCGTTGGGGAACAGCGTCAGCTTGCCGCGGGAGAGTTCCAGCGTGTGCGTGCAGGTCGCCTTTAGGAAGCCGCGATCGTGGGAGACGATCAGCGTGCCGCCGGAGAAGTGCTTGAGAAAGTGCTCAAGCAGAATCTGCGTGCGGATGTCGAGGAAGTTCGTTGGTTCGTCGAGCAGCAGCACGTTCGGATCGTGTAGCAGAAGCGCGGTCAGCTTGACGCGGGTCTGCCAACCGCCCGACATCTCGCTCACCGGGCGGGTTAGGTCGGAACCCTTGATGGCGAACTCGGCCGCCACTTCGCCGCAGCGCCAGTCAGGCTGCCCGCTGTCCCGCATCAGAAAATCGAGAACCGACTCGCCCGGCTCGAACGGATCGTGTTGCCTCAGATAGCCGAGCCGCAGACGCGGGCTGCGGGTGACGACTCCGGCATCAAGATCTTCGGTGCCGACGAGAATGCGAACCAGCGTCGACTTGCCAGCTCCATTGCGGCCGACCATGCCGATCTTGCAATTATCTGGCAGCGCAACCGAAGCGTTGTCGAGCAACAGCTGTTCGCCGTAGCGTTTGTGAGCGTCGGTGACTTCAAGCAGCGTGGCCACGGCCAACAAACCACGTCTAGCTAAAGAAATTCTCGCCGGTGGCGTTGAACTCGGGACCGGTCGTCACTTCCACGTCGCCGTTGACTTCTGTCTTGCAGGCCAGACGCAGGCGGTCTTCGTTGCCGATGAAGTGCATGCAGTTGATCATCCCCAGGAAGGGGTCGGGCGTGGGCATGCCGCGGAACTTCATCTTTTCCCAGGTGCCCATCTTGCTGAGATTTTCCTGACCCTTTTCGATACCCACGGTGCAAGTGCCGCAGGCGCCGAGGCCGTGGCAGTTGAGCACCTTGTTGATCCCTTCGCCGTAGCCGTTGATGCCCTGGTAAAGGTTCACGCCGGCCTGCTGGGCCGCCTTGCGAAGGTTCGTGCCGGCGGGCACATCGATCTCTTTCTTCTCGCGAAGGAATTTTACGGTGGGCATGGTCGGTCTTGCGGTGATCGATTGAGTTAGGAACGTCGGTGTACGAATAGAGTTATCGGCCAAATCGCCAGCCAACTGAACTGATGCGACAATTCAAATGCCGCACGAGTAGGGCCGAAGGGGCCAGTTTAATATTTTGTCGGCTCTGAATCTAGCTCACGCAGGTGGCGGAATAGACGGTTGATTCATGGAGATCGACGCCTATTCTTCCTCCACCTTGCCTCGTAGCATTCGCAGTTCTGGCCCGCGGAGCAGGGCGTAGACCGCCAGGTAGACCAGCACGCAGGCGGACAGTGGCACCCCCACGCGGAGTAGCTGCGTTGTCAGTTCGGGGCCTGCGGGCATTTGCGTCAGGAGCGGATAGCCGGCGGCGAGCATGGCGCCGGTGGCGAGTGTGGCTCGGCCGAGCGTTTGCACCAGACGTCGCCAATCGAGGCGTCCGCAGCGGCGCGAGAAGATGACCGCCAAGAGCACGACCTGGAGCGAAGCACAAATGGCCGTGGCGGCGGCCAGACCGACTTCCGCCAGCGACCAGACGAGCGTCAGGTTCATTGCCAGGTTGAGTGCGACCATTGCCGCGCCGAGTTTGACCGGCGTGGTGCGATTGCCCAGCGCGTAGAATCCACGCACGACGACGGGCAGTGCGCAGTAGGCCCACACGCCGGGGCCATAAGCGCGAATCATGGCGGCGGTTCGCGCCGCGTCGTCGGCCTTGAACTCGCCTCGCTCGAATAGCAGCCGGGCGATCGGTTCGGCCAGTAGCACGAGTCCCGCCGCGGCCGGAACCGAAAGGAAGGTGACCAGTCGCAGCCCGACGGAAAGGTCAGGACCGATGGCGTCGAACTGTTTGCGGGCGGCGTGCTGACTGAGCAGCGGAAAGATCACGGTTGCCACGGCGATGCCCAGGATGCCGACCGGGAACTGGTAGAGACGCTCACCGTAAAAAATCGCGGCGGCCGCGCCTTGCTGCATCGGGTAGGCGAGTTCGCCGGGCAGCCAGGTGATGGTTGCCGTCTCGCCGGGTGCGGCAGAAAGCGTGTAGGCGATTACGCTGTCAGCGAGTGTGTTGATTTGTGTGATTGCCAGGCCGAGCAGCATCGGCAACATCGAGGCCACGATCGTAGCGATCGCGGTCCGAGTGCGCGACCAGTTGTAGTCGTAGCGAAAACCGAGTCGGTAGAGCAGCGGGATCTGTACGCTCAGTTGAAGAGCTCCGCCGATCAGCACGGCGACCGCCAACACGTAGGCTTGGGTCGCCTTGTCGTCTGTGAGAGCGGGGGCGACGAACGTAGCGGCCACAATCCAGACGACGTTGAGCACGATCGGCACGAACGCGGGCAAGCCGAAACGACCGAGTGCGTGCAGCGTGGCGGACACTTGTGCCGCCAGGCATATGAACAGCACGTAAGGGAGGAGCAGGGCGGTGAGCGTGATCAGCAGGTCCGTTTCGGGATCACCGTTGCTAACGAGCCAAGCAACAAGACAGACCAACTCACCAACGGCAACCAGTCCGATCAAAACGAAGGTGAACAGGGTGAGGGCCACGCTGGCCAGCCGCCAGGCGTCGGAGCGATCCGACTCCAACTTCTCGGTGAGCACCGGCAAGTAACTCGCGGCCAAAGCTCCTTCGCCGAACAGTCGCCGGAACAGATTGGGAATGCGAAATGCGATGACGAAGGCGTCCGGCACGGGGCTGCCGGAGAGACCCAGCAGGGCAGCGGTTGCCATGTCGCGGACCATGCCGAGCATCCGGCTGGTGAGCGTCCACAGGCTGGTGACCTTGAGGCCGGCGATCAGTTTTCGTCGTTGTTCGGACATGCTGGGCGAGGTTGGGAGCGGAGGAGTAGAGATTATGCGCCGCTCTCGGGTGTCGATCCAGTTCGATATTGGCCGCCGCCGCGACGGGCGTGAATGCTTGTATTTCCGGGCGGACGGGCCAGCCTTGTTGCACCCCGGCAATTTGCCTATGGTGACCTGCCGCTAGAGAGCAGGCAGGAAGCCGCCAAACACACGGCCCAGGCGTCGCAAAAAAGGTTAGATTGACAGCAAGGAAGGACGGGAAAAGCGATGGCAGAACGATCGGCATACCAGCAGAACATTATCAAGAACTATTACCAGAATCGCGGCGCCATTGGATTGCAACGGTTGAGCGAACTGGTCACCGAGCTCTACCTGGCTGAAGGCAAGAAACGAGCCAAAGTGTGGGATCAGATCATCGCCGCCTTGGAGAAGCTGGAAGTAAAGCCGGCTCGGATTGAGCACTTGAAGCAGAAGGACAATCCGGAGCTGGTTGCCAAGCTGGTTGAAGAAATCATGGCGGGCCAGAAGTAGTCTCGTGTTTGCCGGTGACAAGCGTCTGCCGGAGATGGATCCCAGCTAGGAAAGACAACCAGATGCAGCAGTATCTCGACTTGATGCAGCGGGTGCTCGACGAAGGCGTCGAGAAAGACGACCGCACCGGCACCGGCACGCTTAGTGTGTTTGGGCACCAGATGCGGTTCGATCTTTCAGCCGGCTTTCCGATGTTGACCACCAAGAAGCTGCACCTGCGTTCGATCATTCACGAACTGCTGTGGTTTCTCAAAGGCGAGACCAACATCGCCTACCTGCAAGAGAACAAGGTCCGCATCTGGGACGAGTGGGCAGACGAGTCTGGCGAGCTTGGCCCGGTCTATGGTTACCAGTGGCGAAGTTGGCCGACGGCCGATGGTGGGCATGTCGATCAGATTCAGGAGATTGTCGACCTGGTGCATCGCGATCCCGATTCGCGCCGGCTGATGGTCTGTGCCTGGAACGTGGGGCAGTTGCCGGAGATGGCCCTGGCCCCCTGTCACTGCTTGTTCCAGTTCTATGTGGCCGACGGCAAACTGTCGTGTCAGTTGTATCAGCGGAGTGCCGACGTCTTTCTCGGCGTGCCGTTCAACATCGCTTCGTACTCGCTACTGACGATGATGATGGCCCAGGTGACTGGCTACGAGCCTGGCGAGTTTGTGCACACCTTTGGTGACGCCCACCTTTACAAGAATCATTTGGAGCAGGCCCGGCTACAATTGAGCCGCGAGCCTCGTAGCTTGCCGACGGTTGCGATCAACCCCGAGGTCAGCTCGATCTTCGACTTCAAGTTCGAGGATTTTGAAGTTAAGGATTACGATCCGCACCCGCACATCGCCGCGGCGGTTTCGGTGTAAGAGCATGCTCGCGCATCAGACCGGGACGAAGATTCATTTTGGACAGGATGAACAGGATCGACTGGAGAGATGAATTTCGTTCATCCGATGGGCCTGCCAGACGGGTTCGGTTCGATACGTGTTTCCTGCGCGTTGGATCAAAGTCGTGCGGCACTCCGTGACGCAAACGTTGAGTGCCGATTGATTGTGAGACCTGTTTGGTCGTAATGAAACTACCGCCTTGCGCTCGTTTGCCTAACGGGCAAACGTGCTCAGTTGCTCTCGCTGACGCTTCGGGTTGCTTGGAATATTGCACATGTCACTATCTCTCATCGTTGCCATGGCTGAGAACCGCGTGATTGGACGCGACGGCGATCTGCCTTGGCATATCTCGGCCGACCTGAAACGCTTTCGCCGCCTGACCACGGGGCATGCGATCATCATGGGTCGCAAGACCTACGACTCGATCGGCCGCCCGCTGCCGGAGCGTCGTTCGATCGCCATTAGTCGCAATCCGGAATACGCGCCCGAGGGCGTTGAGGTGGTGGCGAATCTAGAGGCGGCTCTCGATCTAGTGGCCGACGACGATCAGGCGTTCGTGATCGGCGGGGCGACGATTTATGAATTGGCGCTCCCTTTGGCCGACACGCTCCACATCACTCGCGTGCATGCCGAGGTCGATGGTGACGTTCGCTTTCCGGAGGTCGACTGGCGCAACTGGCAGCTGGTCGAGCAGACTCCGGAAGAACTCGACGAGAAGAGCGGGCTGAAATACAGCTTCGCCGAGTTCAAGAGATCGCGGGAAGAATAGGGGGTGTCGCGTCGCGCGCGACCTCGCCCTCCCAAAATCACAATTCTATGCCCGCTGGTTCGGCAGCGCGATGGCTTTTTCGATGCTCTTGGCCCCCGCGGCGAGCATGACGACCCGGTCGAGCCCCAGTGCGCAGCCGCTGCACTCAGGCAGACCATGATCCATGGCCGCGAGTAGCTTCTCTGGGGCGGGCAATTCGTCGCGGCCGTCGGCTTTGCGTGTGGCATTGGCGGCGTCGGTTCGCTTGCGAAGTTCATTCGCATCGAGCAATTCCCAATACCCGTTGGCCAGTTCCATACCGTGAGCGAAGAGTTCGAATCGCTTGGCGACCGGTGTGTCGTCACCTGCGTCCGAGGCATCTTCTGCTGCCGCAACGCGAGAGAGAGCCGCCTGAGAAGCAGGGTAATCGTAGAGAATGGTCGGCCGCTCGGAGGAGAACCGGGGCACAACCAGATCGGTTAGCAGAAGATCGAGCCAGGCGTCGCGATCGTCGCCTATCTCCGCCGGTGCCGCCACTCCACTGGCAGTGGCCAGGTTGATCAGCTCCTGCGTTTCGCAGGTTAGCGGGTCGATCTCGGCGTGCTTAAGGAATGCCGCGCGGTAGCTGATTCGCTCGGCCGCCGGCGTCCCGAGTAGCTCCGTGCACAGTGCATCCAGCAGGTCCATCGCGGCCGGCATGTCCTGATCCAGACAGTACCACTCCGCAAGCGTGAACTCGGTGTTGTGTTGCTGCCCACACTCGCCGCCACGAAAAGCGCGGGCGATCTGGTAGATGGCGCGCGGGGCATCGGACGCTTCATGCGATGTATCGTCAGCGGCCGCCGAGGCCAGGAGTCGCTTCATGCCGGCCTCGGGCGAGGCCTGAAGCCACATCTCTCGAGTGGAGTCGACCCGACGGGAATCGTCGCGCAAATCGACCGCTACCGGATCGATATGTGCTTCGACGACGACTTCGCTTGAGAGCAGCGGCGTTTCGACTTCCAGAAAATCGCGCGTTTCAAAGAACGACCGCGTGCGCCGCAGAATCTCTGCACGCACGCGCAGGTTGCTCCACGGGGCGGACGATTTCCAGAGCGACGTGAGCGGAGATTGCGACATCACGTGGCTTGCCTTCTATGAACGCAGAGTGCCGATCCCTTCTTGAGCGGCACTCCATCGCCACCGCCGATTTACTCGCCGACTTACTCTTTGACTCGCTCGATGTACTCGGCCGTGCGCGTGTCGACTTTGACCAGGTCGCCCATGTTGATGAACGCGGGGCAGTTGACCTCGGCGCCTGTTTCCAGCTTGACCGGCTTGGTGACGTTGGTGGCCGTGTTGCCTTTGGCGCCCGGCTCGCAATATTCGACCTTGAACACCATGTGGTTCGGCGGCGCGACGCTGATCGGGTTGTCGTTGTAGAGAATCATTTGGCAGTTCACGCCGTCTTTGAGCCACCGCCAATCGTCGGCCACTTGTTCCTTGGTGAGCTCGTACTGCTCGTAGCTCTCGCCGTCCATGAAGACGTACTTGTCGCCCTGCTGATAGAGGTACTGAGCGGAAATTTCGCTGACGTCGGCCGCTTCGACCGAGTCGCCACTCTTGTACGTGCGATCGATGACCGTCTGGCGGATCAGGTTTCGCAACTTGCACTTGTACATCGCCTGGCCCTTACCGGGTTTGACGAAGTTGCACTCGATCATCAGATAGGGGTCGCCGTCGAGTTGAACCTTGATGCCTTTTTTGAAGTCGCTGGTGTTGTAAGTGGCCACTTGAGAGTTCCTGCTTCGCTTTTACTTGGATACGTATCGGGTTATGCTGAATCGCGCGCCGAATGTACGGCGCGGAAGAACGTCTGGTTCATTAGCGGCCAGGGGATGGCCTACTGGCGAGGTCGATAATGCGGAGCGTCGCTGACGCGACGCGGAGTGTTATTCGGTTCCCTCGCTCACGCTTCGGGCTAGGGTCCCAAAAATGGCAATTTTCCCGGGGCGTTCGCAGCGGAGAACGAAGGTGAATATTGTAACCGCAACGAGCGAATCTGTCGGCGCCGGTCAGGTGGGCGGAAATACGCCCTGGCAGGCCTCCCTGCGGGCGGCAATTCGCCACCCGGCGGAGCTAATTCGCCGGCTCTCTCTGGCCAATTCCCTCTCTCCGGCTGCCGCCGAGGCTTCGCGAGATTTTCCCACCTTTGTGCCGCTGGAATACCTGGCCCGTATCGAGCCTGGAAATCTGGACGATCCGCTTCTGCGGCAGGTGTTGCCTGTTTCTGAGGAACTCGCCGCGCCGGCCGGTTTCAGCGATGATCCGCTGGCCGAATCCGATGCGGCCGTGACCGGTGGGATGCTGCAGAAATACGCACACCGCGTGCTCCTGGTCACCACGGGGGCCTGTGCTGTTCATTGCCGATACTGCTTCCGGCGGCACTTTCCCTATGAAGATGTGCCGGGGGCCATTTCTCATTGGGCCGAAGCACTCGAGCAAATCGCCGGCGACGAATCAATTCGCGAGGTGATTCTCTCTGGCGGCGATCCGATGATGCTCCGCGACGAACGACTGAGCGAACTTGTTGAGCGGCTCGAAACGATCGAACACCTGCGACGACTGCGGATTCACACCCGGCTGCCAATCATGATTCCCAGCCGAGTGACGGACGAGTTCGTTGCCATGCTGCGATCCTCGCGGCTGACGCCACTGATGGTGGTCCACGTGAACCACGCCGCCGAGATTGATGACGACGTGGAATTGGCGCTCGCGCGACTGGTCGAGGCCGGTATTCCGGTTCTGAATCAGGCGGTACTACTGCGAGGCGTAAACGACGACGTCGACGCACTCGAGGCACTGTCGGAGCGGCTGCTCGCCTGCCGGGTGATGCCGTACTACCTGCATCAACTCGACCGGGTGACCGGAGCGGCTCACTTTGAAGTGCCGTTGGAGCGGGGACGAGAACTGATCGAACAGCTGCGTGCCCGCCTGCCTGGTTATGCGGTGCCGCGTTATGTTGCCGAGATTCCAGGCGAACTGAACAAGACGGTGTTGGCGTAAGTTCGTATGTGAATTCAGCACGTTAACCCGAAGCGTGACAGCTTTTTGCATCAGACGACGTAAGACTTTACGGGTGGACAACAATCGTAACCCGAAGCGTCAGCGAGGGACACGACCAATATAGGTACTACAATCAATCGGCACTTCACGTTTGCGTCACGCACATGCCGCACGACTATGAGCGTGTGGAAGCACGCACAAATCATGTCCGACAAGAAACCACAACTCGAACACGACCACTCGCCCGCGGCGATAAAAGCCCGACTCGAGGCGGCCACGTCGCATAGCTACTTGGGCGACTTTATTCTCGGTGCGGTCGACGGCACCGTGACCACGTTTGCGGTCGTCGCCGGTGTGGCGGGAGCGGCCATGACTGGGCCGGTGGCACTCGTGTTGGGACTCGCCAATCTGGCGGCTGACGGTTTCAGTATGGCGGTCGGCAACTACCTGAGCGTGAAGTCCGATCGCCACGTGATCGAGCGGATTCGTCAGATTGAGCAGAACCACATCGACGTGGAACCGGAAGGTGAGCGGGAGGAGATTCGCCAGATCTTCGCCGCCAAGGGGTTTGAGGAGCCGCTGCTCGGTCAGATCGTCGAGGTCATCACCAAGGACGACAAACGCTGGATCGACACCATGGTCACCGAAGAATGGGGGCAGCCGCTGGAGACGCCTTCGCCGATGAAGGCAGGGCTGATGACGTTCGTCGCCTTTGTGGTCGCCGGTTTCATTCCACTTGTGCCGTACTGTCTTCCGGCCGAGATGCTGGGCGAGAGCCGATTTCTGATCAGTGCCGTGATCACCGCGTTGACCTTCTTCGCGATCGGCGTGGCCAAGGGATTCGTTGTGCGGCGGTCGCCTTGGCTCGCTGGGTTGGAGACGCTACTCATCGGTGGATCGGCCGCCGTGTTGGCGTACGTGGTGGGCACCTTGTTCCGTGGAGCGTTCTAGCGGCCATCATGACCAAGCGCATTTTCTGGATGACCGACATCCATCTGAATTTTCTCAAACCGGAAGGGGTCGGAGAGTTTCTCGCTGGAGTGGCCGAACAGTCGCCGGACGTCGTGTTGATCGGTGGAGACATCGCCGAAGCCCCGACGGTCGAGAAATACTTGCGGGCGATCGAGGCGACCGAATGCCCGACCTACTTCGTACTGGGCAATCATGATTTCTACGGCGGATCGATCGAGCGCGTTCGCAAGGCGGTCGGCAAGCAGGCGGCCGCCTCAAACTCGCTCAACTATCTAACGACCGGTGCCGGAGCGTCGCTTGGTGATGACGGTGTGGCCGAATTGGCGGAAGGAGTCGGACTGGTCGGCCACGACGGTTGGGCCGATGGCCGATTGGGAGACTACGCCGGATCCCAAGTCATGCTCAACGACTACCGCTTGATCATGGAGTTGGCAGGCGTCGACAAAGCGCGGCGGCTACCGCTCTTGAATCAGCTCGGTGATGAGGCGGCCGATCATTTTCGCCGCGTGTTGCCGATTGCGTTTGAGCGGTTCGGGCGCGTGCTGCTGCTCACGCATGTGCCGCCGATGCGCGAGGCCTGTTGGCATGAAGGTCGCACGTCGAACGACGAGTGGGTGCCACACTTCGCTTGTCATGCAGTTGGTCAGGCACTCTTGGAAATCATGCCGCAGTTCCCCGACCGGCAGCTCACCGTTTTGTGTGGGCATACCCACGGACGCGGGGAGGTCCGGCCGCTGGAGAATCTCGAGATCCTCACCGGGGCGGCCGAATATCGTGCTCCTGCCGTGGAAAAAGTGTTCGAATTCTAGGGTCTTTTTTGGGCCGGTTTTTTTCGGTGGGGGCGATTTCTGCGGCCGCGGCCACTTTGGTACGCTTTTTGCGCACGCGGCCATTCCAGTGGGGGGAGTTATCTTTGAGCGGAGAGGGGAGCACATTCTTGCGCTCTGGCGCGCTAGCTGGTACCATGTGGGTCCACAATGTTGGGCCGCTAACACCGCTCGCCTTGGCCCGTCGGAAATCAAAAAATTCAGCATGGAGCCGAACGTTGGCAAGAAGCTCAATCTCAATTCGTAAACAGGAATGCATCGCCGGCATGAAGAAGCTGGGCGATGGAGAAGTCGACCTGGTCTTTGCCGATCCTCCTTTCAACATTGGCTACGACTACGACGTCTACGAAGACAAGCTCGATTGCGAACAGTATCTCGATTGGAGTCGGGATTGGATCACCGAGGTGACGCGGATTCTCAAGCCCAGCGGTACGTTCTGGCTGGCGATTGGCGATGACTACGCCGCGGAACTGAAGGTGCTGATGCAACGCGAGCTGGGTCTTTCCTGTCGCAGTTGGGTGATCTGGTACTACACGTTCGGCGTGAACTGCAAAGCGAAGTTCAGTCGCTCGCACACCCACCTGTTCCACATGGTGAAGGACCCGAAGGACTTCGTCTTTAACAGCGACGAGATCCGCGTTCCTTCGGCTCGCCAGTTGGTCTATGCCGACAAGCGTGCCAACTCGAAGGGCCGCCTGCCCGACGATACTTGGATCTTACGACCACAGGATGTCCCGGAGAGTTTCTCGTCGGAAGAAGACGTTTGGCACTTCCCCCGCGTGGCCGGCACCTTCAAGGAGCGAGCCGGATTCCATGGTTGCCAGATGCCGGAGCAATTGTTGGGGCGGATCCTACGCGTCTCCAGCAACGAAGGCGACCTGGTGGTCGATCCGTTCGTGGGCAGCGGAACGACCGCCGCGGTGGCCAAGAAGTTGGGCCGCAAGTTTGTCGGCTACGAGATCTCTGAAGACTACGTGGACAGCACGCGTAAGCGACTGGCTTCCGTTCGCGTCGGCGACGCCCTGGATGGGGCACCGGAGCCGTCGGTGAGTGCCCCCAGCACGGCGAAGGGAAAACGCTTGGCCGACAAAGAAGCGAAGAACGGCAAGGCCGCCAAGAAATCGAGCAATAAGGCCGAGACCAAAGAGCGAGAGACGGTGACCGCCAATGGTCCGGCCGCGGACGAAACAGAAACGTACCTGCTTTAAAAGAGTGACGATGAAATACGCGATTTGTAACGAGATGTTTGGCGACTGGCCGATGGAGCGGGCGTTCGCCTTTGCCAGCGAATGTGGATACACGGGGGTGGAGATCGCTCCCTTCACGATTGACACCGACGCCCGCAATATTACCGGCGCCCAAGTGACGGCGATGCGAGCCTGTGCTGAAGAGAATGGCCTCGACGTGATTGGACTGCACTGGTTGCTGGCCAAGACCGAGGGCTTCTATCTGACCACCGCCGATGCCGAAGTTCGCCAGGCGACGGCCGACTACGTGAAGACGCTGGCCAGGCTCTGCCGGCAATTGGGTGGTTCGGTGATGGTGTTCGGTTCTCCGCAGCAGCGGAATCTGCTGCCAGGGGTGAGTCACGAGGAAGCGACCAAGTATGCCGTCGATGTTCTGCAAGACGCGATGCCGGTCTTGGAGGAGAATGAAGTGACGCTGGCCATTGAGCCCTTGGGACCGGCGGAAGGAGACTTCTTGACCACGGCGGCCGAAGGAGCGGCCCTGATCGAGAAAGTCGGTTCGCCCTATTGCCGGCTGCATCTAGACGTTAAGGCGATGGCCAGCGAAGAGCAGCCGATCGCCGATGTGATCCGCGCGAATGCCGATCTGTTGGCCCATTTCCATGCCAACGACCCGAATCTTCAGGGCCCCGGTTTTGGCGACGTCGACTTCGTGCCAATCTTTGAGGCCCTTGGCGAGATCGACTACCGCGGCTGGGTGTCGGTGGAAGTCTTCGACTACGAGCCGGGCGTGGAGCGGCTGGTACGCGAGAGCATCGAGTACATGCAGGCGACTGTTGAGAAGGTGCTTGGCTAGGCTCGCGGTGAGAAGGTGCTCGGCTAAAGGCGTGCTAGTTTCGCTACGTTTGAGATGCGCGCTTACTTGGTGGGCAGCGAGAGGTCGATCATGACCGACGATAAGCTCCGGTCTGAGGACGACGAATCTGATATTCCGCTCGAGGACGCGCTAACGAAGCGGCCTGTGACCGAAGATCTTTGGCTAGCCGACCAGGAGGCGGACGAGCCGGAGAACAAAATCTCCGACGTCCCGTTCGGCTACGACGAAGAGGAGGAAGCGAATCCCCCTCAATTCACGATCGCGACGATGCTGATGTTGACCTTCGTCGTGGCGTTTCTGTTCGCGGTCGAACGGCTGATCGCGGGGGACTCGGATCTAGAGCTCAATGCGATCGTGTTGGGAATTGTCTGCCCGCCGGTGATCGCCTATTTCTTGGCGACCGGTCGCCATCTGGCGATCAGCATGATGTTAGCGATCTACGTAACGGCGTTTCTCTGCCGCATGATTGGTTGGTCGGCGCCCGACGCGATCACGATTCTCTCAAGCGTCGTGTTGTTGTTCTACACGTTTGCTGCATCGGGTGGGGCTGCCGTCCGTTTCGACTTGCAGATGCCGCTGTTGGGGATTCCGATTCTCATCGGTCTGGGAACGCTCGTCTGGTGGGCGTTTTCCGAACCGGGTCGAGAGGAAGGCGAGCGCAATTTCTTCGTGCTGTTGATTGGTGCAGGGGCCGGTCTGCGATTCTCGCTTGGCGTCGTGCATCGCATGTTCGGTTTGCATTGAAGCTGAACGAGCTTGAGCGTACTCGAATGAGCGCATGGGCGACCGCGAATCGGTCGTCAAGCAAAAGGAGGCCAAGCGCTTTGCGCCGTTAGCCGGCTTCGGCCTTGAGTTCGGCCAGATGTTGAGCGGAGCCGACGAGTCGGTCCCAGTTCTCGTAGATGTAATCCGGGGGACCGCCGATCTGGGCCACGACTTGGGCCACGTTGAGCGTGGGGACCATCTCGATGGCGTTCCAAGGGCAGACGGTCAACTCGTAAGGGTTCGACTTCTTCTGCGGAATATGAACGCAGACTTCGCAACCGACGCAGCGCTCGATATCGATCTCACACCACTGCTGCGTTCCCTTCACAACGCCGCGGTTGATCGATTTGAGTTCGATGCAATCGACGGGGCAGACCTCTAAACACGACTCGCAGCCGGTGCAGTTGTCCGCGTTGATGACCGCCAGTTCCTTCGGCACCTTCTTGCGAGGAGCTTTTTTCTTGGCTGGCTTTTTTTCCGTGTCCGTGGCCATGGTGGATCCGACCTTGATTGCTCGAAGAGATTTTCTAACGTTCGTTTATCGTTGCTAGCGGCCGGCTCGACCGATCAACTGTTACTAATCAACTACGAATCAACTACCGCAAACCTACAAAAATTCATGCTGATTGGGCCAATTGCGATCCGTCGGCTGAGCTTTCGATTCTAATCGATTGATAGGCTGCTCGTCACGACCGCCGGCGGCTGTTCGTAAGTCGAGTATTCAGCGAATCATACGATTTCATCGGCCACTGGCCTAGCCGATCTTTGACGCGATTCGTCCCCTCTGACCGAGGGCTTCACTCTGCCGATTTTCGACGCTCGTTCGGCGATTGCCAATGAGGCCGGTCACAGCGAATTTGATTCGTCCAAAACTCAATTCAAAAAAAATTTGCGAAATCGTTGACGCCCTTTTCACGATCGATCATCGTTACGTCAGGAATGCAAGGCTGTTCTTCTCAAGACTGCACTAGCATCTGTCATTCCGATTAGGCCCCGGCGGTGTCGCACGCACCGTCGGGGTTTTTTTGTCGTCCTGTTTTCGGGCAAAGAACTCCGCGGCAAAACACGCGGTTCTGAGGTCAACCGCGCGACGGAATCACTTCGCCACGGACGATGTCTTCAAACGTCTGACGGGCACGAACAACGTGGGGCGTTCCATCTTCAATCAAGATTTCCGCCGCCAGCGGTTTCGAGTTGTAGTTGCTGCCCATCACAGAACCGTAGGCGCCAGCACACTCGATGACCAGCAGTTCGCCGACCGACGCCAGTGGCAACTCACGGGAGGCGACGAAGCCACCTTCTTCTTGCGTGAAGATGTCGCCCGACTCGCAGAGTGGTCCACCGACAATCACGGGATGCGTGGTCCGCTCAGCGGCACCATCGTTTGGCACGATCGACATCGGGTGGTAGGCACCGTAAAGGATCGGACGGGCCAGGTTATTGAAACCGGCATCGACGAGGTAGAAGGTGTTCTCGCCCATCTGCTTGATGGCGCGAATCTCCGTGACCAGGTATCCGGCTTCGGCCGATAGGAATCGACCCGGCTCGATCTCCAAACTGATCGGGTGACCAAACTCTTCGGCCAGACGTGAACGCATGGCGTTCCACAGTTCGTAGTAAGCGGTGACATCGACTTCTTCGTCGCCTGCCTTGTAGGGCGTCGGCAGTCCGCCTCCGGCGCTGATCGAAGTTAGCGTGCGGCCGACCTGGCGTGCGGCGGCTTCCATCGCGGCGGCAACCTGGCTGAGATGTTCCATGTCGGTGCCGGAGCCGATGTGCATGTGCAGACCGCTGACGGTGAGGCCGTGATGGATCGCCACCTGCAAGCATTCTTCCAGCTCTTCGTGCCAGATACCGTGCTTCGACTGTGGTCCACCGGTGTTGGTCTTCTGGCTGTGGCCGTGGCCGAAACCGGGGTTGAGCCGCAGCGTCACCGAGGCACCCGGTACGCGCTCGGCGAGTTGGGAAAGCATGTCACGGGATCCGCAGTTCACGTGCAGACCATGCTCGGCAACCAGGTCGAGAGCCTCGGCGTCGAAGATGTCGGCCGTGTAAACGATCGGAGGCACATCCCCTTCGGTGGTGTAACCAGCGGCCAAGGCTCGTCGAATTTCGCCAGCACTTACGGCGTCGACAACGGCACCACCACGACGCAACAGGTCGAGCACCGCCAGGTTGGAGCAGGCCTTTTGGGCGTAGCGAACAACGTCAAAAGGTTCGAGCTGCGCGAGTCGTTCACGCATCTTGGCGGCGTCGTAGACGAACACCGGGGTATCACCCATCTCGGCAAGTTCGCGGATGTTGACTCCGGCGATTTCAGTTCTCAGCGGTGGAAAGCAGTTGGCGTCTGACATGATTCAGTTCGCACCTTGCGGTGGCAGTTCGAGGGAGGAGGGGCGGGGCAGCGGCGGCGGGGCGCTTTTTTTGCACCGTCCCGTCGCCAAAATCGACTCGGTGTGAAACCGACCACGGTAGTCGATTTGGCAGGCAACGAGAAGGTGCCCGGCGGTCCCCGCTGGCGTCTCGAGCGGACGTTGGGAACTGCGAATCACCGCCACAAATCGCGTCTTTTTTCTTGATACTGCCCGCAGACGGGCTACAATCGGCGTGCCTCCGGCGGTTGCACGGCGTGCCTATCGGTGGCGTAGTTGCCGATTATGGCGCAAGCACGATGCTCTCACAGGATGGATGACGCAGGCGTGACGACAGACAATCCTCTCCCCGACGATGCCACCGAGGCGGCCGCTGTGGCGACCAATTCGACGGCTACTAGCTCCAAGGTTCCCGACGACGTGATTCCGGCCGGGCAATTGCCGGCCATGGAGTATCGCGATTTGCCGCCGGCGGTTCCGATGCGGCGGATGATTGGGCCCAGCATCATCCTAGCCGGGCTGGCTCTCGGCAGTGGTGAGTTCATCATCTGGCCCAAGATCACCTTCCACGTGGGGTTCATCTTCTTTTGGGCCTGCATCGTCGGCGTCACGATGCAGTACTTCATCAACATGGAGATAACCCGTTGGACACTGGCCACGGGTGAGAGCGCTATCACTGGCTTCTGTCGCATGTCGCGGCATTGGGGCTGGACCTTGATGGCCTGCAATATTCTGCCCTGGTTCATTCCTGCCTGGTCGACCGCCGGGGCCGAGGTGCTTAGCTGGCTGCTCTGGCCGGAACAGGCGGCCGCAGCCAACGCGGCTGGCTCGACGGCGGTGGCTCCCTACGTGGGTCCACTGGCGATCGCGAGTCTGCTGTTGTGCGGAATCATTCTCACCGCTGGCCCGGTTGTGTATGAGACGGTTGAGAAGGCCCAGATGTTGCTTGTCGGCCTGATTCTGACGCTGGTCGTGGTGCTGGCGATCAATTTTGTGCGACCCGATGCGGTGTCGGCACTCGTGGGTGGGCTGTGGCGAGATGCGGGCATTCCTGACATCAGTCGCGAGAACAGTCCGATCGACGCCATGATGCTGTTGGGGGCGTTGGCCTTTGCCGGCGTCGGTGGCACGCTCAACCTGGGTCAGAGCAACTACATCAAGGACAAGGGCTACGGGATGGGCCATTACATCGGTCGCATCACGAGCCCCATCACCGGACAGAGCGAGGCCCAGAGCGAGGTTGGTTACCACTTCCCGGCCACGGAGGAAAACCTGACTCGTTGGAGGTCGTGGTGGCGACGGGCGTCGTGGGAGCACTTCTTTAGTTTCTTCATGACGTGTGTGATCTGTTTGGTGCTGTTGTCGCTTCTGACCTATAGCGTGTTTTACGAGAACGGTAGCCGCATCGAAGGCGGGGCGGAGGCGGAGCAGCTCGGCAAGCTGGAGTTCGTCTGGCATCAGGCTCAGCACCTAGGCGGCACTTTCCAGACACTTTTCCTGGTCATGGGAGTCGTGATCTTGTTCACGACGGAACTTTGCGTGCTCGACGCAACTTCTCGAATCACCGCCGATCTAGTCAAGGTGAACTGGCTCCGGGACAGTGCGAACTGGACCGAAAGCCGCATTTACGGGGCCGCCCTGTGGTCGATGATCCTCGGTGGCTCGGCGCTGCTGCTGTGGCAAGGTGGCGATGTGAGCGGTTTTCATCTGGTGAAGGCGGCCGCTGCCCTCAACGGCGTGGTGATGTTCCTGTACTGCGCGGCGCTGCTGGTTCTGAATCGTCGACGGCTGCCGGCGGCGATCCGCATGAGCCGCCCACGGCAGTTGACCATGATCGCCACGACCGGGTTCTTTGGGTTCTTTGCTGCTTGGGCGGTCTGGGCGACGGTGGGGAAGCTGTTGGGGACAGGCTGATGAGCGGGCCTGCTTGCCATTTGTCGCCCTTGGGGAGTAGGTGATTGTGGGTAGCACATCCTCTAGGCGAGGGGGATTTTGTGTTCTAGGTGGCATCGCGCGTGTGGGCTCTTTGGGCGATCTGGCCTTGCGACTTGCTTAGTTCTGAGTTGCCGTGGGGTGAAACTGCCGATAGAGAGCGTGGCCTAGAGCGGCAGAAACGTCCCCGGTTGGGACAAAATTGTCCTGGCCATTTACCCCGGTCGCGGGGGAGCGATACAATGAATGAGCCCGTCACAGGCGGCTCCGTGAGCGGGGTTTTGCCATTTGTGGCCGGCCGCCTGTCGCGGTAGAATATGGGGTTTGGTGAACGCTAAAGCGGCCCGAGAGCGGTGTTTTCGTCCTCGGCGGTGCTTGGCGAGTCAGGAGGCTTAGCGAGTGCAGATCAACGTTTCGACCCGCCATGGTCATTTGAGCAGCGAGAGTCAGGCTAGGATTACCAGCAAAGTTGAGAAGCTGGAACGATTCTTTGAACGCTTAACCTCGATTGAGGTTACGGTCGATCTAGAACACGAAGAATCGCCCACGGTCGATCTGCGTGTCTCGGCCGAGCACAAGCATGATTTTGTGGCCACCGGCCAGGAGTCGACGCTGGCCGCTTCTCTCGATTCGGCAATTAGCAAACTGGAACAGCAGCTGCGTAAATACAAGGAAAAGGTTCAGAACCGGCACCGCGTGTCGGGTAAAGGTCAAGAGATGTCGCCTGCGGGCGATGCCGATGCGGAGATCGGCGACGCCGATGTCTACGACGACTAGCTCCCGTGGCTGGTCCCAGTGGCGCGCGTTCTCGAGCCTTGCGTTCAGGGTGATTCGTCAGAGACAGACGCATTTACCCGAACCGGCTGAGAGCTCCACGTCGTAGACCGTGTGTTGCGAGACTCGTCTGCCCTGCCGGGGTATTGCGACTCGGAATACCACGGCTTGGAAAACCATCACGGGCGATTTCCGCACCGCTACGAACGAAGATACATTACGAGAAAGGAAGAGTCCTATGAAATTTGCGGACTTTATTCACGGCGATTCGATTCGTGCCGAACTCACCGCAGAGGATAAAGAAGGCGTGATTCGCGAAATGGCAGGCGCTTTGGCCGCCACTGGTGCGATCGAGGAAAGCGAACTCGAAAGCATTGTGAAAGCGATTCTTCGCCGCGAAGAGTTGGGTAGCACGGGCATCGGACGCGGCGTGGCCGTTCCGCATACCAAGCACCCGAGTGTCGATAAGTTGGTCGGAACAGTGGCCGTCAGCCCTGAAGGGCTCGATTTCGAGAGCCTCGATGGCGAGAAAGTGCAATTGTTCTTCCTGCTGATTTCGCCCCCCGATCGCCCCGGCGATCACTTGCGTGCTCTCGAAAACATTTCGCGCCAGCTGCGAGACGACACGTTCTGTCGTTTCCTCAAGCAGTCGAAGACGACGGAAGACATTTGGCAGTTGCTGGTTGAGGCGGACAATAACCAGTTTGTGTCATAGCGATCGGATCTCGCGCCGGCGAATCGTTCGTCAGCGACAGGGTTTCCGCCCCCGACACGGCTTTTTTCCGTCTTGATAGCCCGCGTAGAGATTTCCCGTCCGGTGGCTTTGCTGCGAGGGCACCGAGCAAAACGATATGAGTCAACAGCGAGCCAGTCGAATTGTGATTGTGCAGAACGAACAAGGGTTGCATATGCGGCCCGCCGACATGTTCGTGCAATGTGCGTCGCGATTCGAATCCGAAGTTACCTTGATCAAGGATAACCAACGGATCAATGGCAAGAGTATCTTCGATCTCATCACACTCGCCGCGGTAAAAGGCACCGAGTTGGAGATCGAAACCGTCGGCAGCGATGCCGAACTGGCACTGGAAGAGTTGGTCAAGCTGGTCGAAAGCCAGTTTGCCACGGACGAAACAGTTGAAAGTTAAACCACCGGCAAACAACCCGGCAAGCTCGGCGCGATGAAACGCGCCTTGAGGCGATCCGGAAAGATGTTTGCCGACAGCGCTCGGCTCCGCTCATGGAACCGCGTTGCTCACTTTAGAGAGAGCGGACGTGGAACCACGGGAGTGACGAAGCGCCGTCGCGATTGGAATCGCCTGCGGGCGTAATCGTGACGTGTTGTTTCGCGCTGTGCGGCGCCGTAAAGGCGTGGTATGCAAAAATTAGAAGGTATCGCGGTCTCGTCCGGCGTCGCCATCGCCGAGGCGCTTGTCCTGGATCAGGAAGGCTTTCGCATTCCGCAACGGTTCGTTGCGCGCGATGAAGTCGAATCTGAGCTTGCCAGGCTAAGTTCCGCCGTGGAAGCGGCTGGCGAGGAAATCGCCAAGAACCGCGATGCCATTTCTCTTGAGCTCGGCGAACACTACGGCGGCATCTTTCAGGCTCACTTACAGATGCTCCGTGACCCTCGCTTGCATGGTGAGGTCGAACAGCTCGTTCGCGAACGACGATATTCGCCCGAATACGCCGTGAGCCGTACGCTGCGTCGCTACGCCAAGGTCTTTCGCTCTCTCGATGCCACGTTCGTTGCCCAGCGGGTCAGCGACATTTTCGACATCGAAAAGCGTCTGCTGCGTCACCTGCTGGGGCAGCGTCGCGAAGGACTCTCGAAGCTAACGTCGCCCGTGATCATCTTGGGCCACGACCTGACGCCCAGCGAAACCGCCAATTTGGACCGTGAATTCGTGCTTGGTTTTGGTACGGAAATCGGCGGCCCAGGTAGCCATACGGCGATCGTCGCCGAGGGTCTGCAAATTCCAGCGGTCGTTGGTGTGGGGCCCTTCCTGACCGACGTTTCCGGTGGCGATGTCGTGATCATCGATGGCGACATGGGCACGATCATCATCGAGCCCGACGAAGAAACACTAGCCCGTTATCGCCACGAAGCGGAAGAGCATCGCTCGCTGGCCAAGCGACTGGCGCCGCTCGCAGACTTACCGGCCGAGACGACGGACGGAGTAAAGGTCGACATCACGGGCAACATCGAATTCCCCGGCGAGGTCGATCTTTGTACCGCCTCTGGTAGCGATGGCATTGGTCTCTATCGAACGGAGTTTCTGTATCTTGGCGCCGAAGCAGAGCCGACCGAAGAGGTGCATTACGAGGCCTACGCCAGCGTGATTCAGGCGATGGGAGAACGGCCTGTCTGCATTCGTACGCTGGATCTGGGTGCCGATAAGATGGCCCACCTACCCAGGCCAGACGATGAACGAAATCCGGTGCTCGGTCTGCGGAGTATTCGCCTTTCCTTGCGAAACCTGTCGCTGTTCCGTATTCAGCTGCGTGCGATCTTGCGAGCCAGTGTTTTGGGCAACGTGAAGATCATGTTCCCGTTGATCTGCACGCTCATGGAATTACGCCAGGCGAAGATGGTCCTTTCCGAAGTGATGGAGGATCTCGAGGAAAGCGGCGTTCCATTCAAACGTGACGTGGCGGTTGGCATGATGGTGGAAGTGCCATCGGTGGTGTTCATGCTCGATCGATTTGTCGATGAAGTCGACTTCTTGAGCATTGGAACGAACGACTTAACGCAGTACACGTTGGCCGTCGATCGTGGCAATAAAGACGTTGCCGACCTCTATACGGCGGCCGATCCAGCGGTGATTCGTCAAATCGATATGGTGATGAGAGCTGCTGAAGGCGCCTCGGTGCCGGTGTCGTTGTGCGGCCAGATGAGCGGCAATCCCCTCTACACGATGTTGCTCCTGGGGCTGGGACTGCGTCAGTTCAGCGTGCCGCCGGGCGTGATTTTGGAACTTAAGAAAACAGTTCGCAGTGTTGGAATTGAGCAGTGCGAGGCGGTGGCTCAGCGTGCATTGACGCTGGAGAACTCCCGCCAAATTAAGGTTTATTTGAAAGAAGAATTGCGTCGTTTGGTTCCGGAGCTGGTGCCATAGCAGATGGCGGCTCAGGAACGAAATCGCGGTGAAGAGTTATCGATATGATTCGACAGCGAATGAGAATTCGATTTGCCAAGCGGGACGATCTCCGCTGGATCGGACATCGAGATTTGCTGCGTGTCATGGAGCGACTCTTCCGGCGAGCGGATTTGAAATTGAGTATGACCGAAGGATTTCATCCTAAACCACGGATGAGCTTTCCTTTGGCCCTGGCCGTTGGCATCGCCTCGAACGACGAGGTGATGGAATTGGAACTGGCCGCCGAGACAGAGGCCGCCGAATTGTTGGCGACCTTAAACGAACATACCGTGCCCGGGCTTGTTTTCCATTCGGTGGAGAAGATGCCAGAGGGTAGCAAGAAAGCACAGGTGGAGAGCGTCCTATTTGAGTTTCCCGTGCCGGCGGATCGTCGCGACTCTGCGGAGGCGGCGATCGTCGAGTTCATGGCAGAGACGTCGCATTTTGTCGATCGCGAAAAGCGAACCGAACCGGTTGACATAAGGCGCGACGTGGAACGACTGGAATTGACCGAACAGGGACTGCAAATGCAGCTTCGCACGACGCGCGATGCGTCGGTGCGGCCCCGCGAGATTCTGGTGGTTCTGGGACTTGCCGAACTGGAGCGCGATGGAAGCTTGCTGAGACGCACCGCCGTGAGCTTACACAACGAGAAAGTTACAACATGAAACAGGAAATGCTAATCAACGTTCGGCAGCCCGAGGAATCGCGGATTGCCATCGTTGAAGACGGAGTCTTGGAAGAGCTCTACGTCGAACGTACCGATCAGGACAACTACGTCGGCAATGTCTACAAGGGCGTCGTCGTCAACCTCGAGCCGAGCATTCAGGCCGCGTTCGTCGACTTCGGGGTCGGGCGCAACGGCTTCTTGCACATCAGCGACATTGAACCGCAATACTATCGCCAGGGTGGTTACGATCCCAACAAGCCGATCGAGCGAGGAGACTCGCGTCGCGGACGCTCGGGCAATGAAGAATCTGAAGGGGACGCCGAGGGTGGCGAGAATGGCAACGGTAACGGCAATGGTCGATCGGGCCAGCGTCGTCGCGGCCAACGACCGCCGCGTCCGGGAGCGCGTCCCCGTGTCAAACCGCCAATCCAGGAAATCCTCCGCCGAGGCGATGAGGTGCTTGTCCAGGTGATCAAGGAAGGCATCGGTACCAAGGGACCGACCCTCTCCACCTACATCAGCATCCCGGGCCGCTATCTGGTGTTGATGCCGGCACTCGGTCGCGTCGGGGTTTCTCGAAAGATCGAAGACGACGATGACCGTCGTCGCCTGCGAGATGTGTTGTTGGAGCTGAATCCGCCCAAGGGCTTGGGCTTCATTATTCGTACCGCCGGTGCTGGCCGCACCAAGCGTGAGCTTTCGCGCGATATGGCGTACCTGTTGCGGCTCTGGAAGGTGATCGTCCGCCGCATCAAGAAAGGCAGCGGTCCGGAAACGATCTACGAAGAAAGCGATCTGATCATCCGCACCATTCGCGATATCTTTTCCAGCGAGGTCGACTCGATTCATATCGACGAGCCGCAGGCGTACGAACGGGCCAAAGATTTCTTGCAGATGGTGATGCCCCGGCACGTCGGCCGCTTGCAGCTGTACGACGGCAAGGAACCGCTGTTCCACAAGTTCCAGCTGGAGCAGGAGATCGCCAAGATTCACATGCGCGAGGTGCCGCTCAAGCGAGGCGGTTCGATCGTGATCGACTCGACCGAAGCCCTGGTCGCGATTGACGTCAACAGTGGTAACTTCCGCGTCGATGATTCGGCCGAAGAAACCGCGTTTCAGGTCAATCAGTTGGCCGCCAAAGAGATTGCCCGACAGCTACGACTCCGCGATCTAGGCGGCGTGGTCGTCAACGACTTCATCGACATGCGGAAGGAAAAGCATCGTCGCGGCGTCGAGCGTACTCTACGTGATGCGGTCAAGCGAGATCGGGCTCGTACCAAGATTTTGCGGACGAGCCCCTTTGGTCTGATCGAAATGACCCGGCAGCGAATTCGCCCCAGCCTAAAGCGGAGCGTCTATCGCGATTGTCCCTGCTGTGCCGGAACTGGTCTGGTAAAGACTCCGTCGAGTATGGCGATCGAAGTAATTCGCAATCTTTTGCGGGCGAATCAGACCGAAAAAGTCGATCGTATAACGGTCACGGTCAACGACGAGGTCGCCACCTACCTCAACAACCAGAAACGCCGCGAGCTTTCCCGGTTGGAGGATGAGGCAGAGGTCTCGATAACCGTCGTCAGCGAAGAAGGCATGATGCCCGAGGAATCGGTCATCGAGTGTGTCGATCAGGCAGGTCGCACGGTCAAAACTCCGGCCTCGTAGGGATTCCGGCCTCGGAGAGGGGTCCACAGCGGCGCCGAATGGCCCCCTAGAGACCGGAAAACGGGCCAAAACTGGCGACTTTGGCCACTCGACCGCGTGCGAGATTTTGGTTAAATTAGTCGTTTCCCCGGTGAGCCCCGGACGTGCCTGGTGAGCTCAGAGCGTGTCCCTTGGGTGGGCATCTGGTGCCTGGCCGGGGTCGTGTGTGTTCCGTTCGTCTTTTCCCGTCGCCCTTACGGTGTTAGCAGCATGTACGCCATCATTACCGACCGCGGTCGTCAGTTCAAAGTAGAAGAAGGTCAGCAGCTCAAGGTCGACTATCGCCAGGCGGCGGAAGGTGACGAACTGGAGTTCGACAAGGTGCTCGTCGTTGGTGACGATGACGGAACTTCCGTCGGTCGACCCACTGTCGAAGGTGCCTCGGTAACGGCCAAGGTGGTCGGCGTCGAACAGGGACCGAAGCTCGTCGTTCAGAAGATTCGTCGCCGTAAGAACTCGCGACGTAAGACGGGCCACCGCCAACTCTACACGACGGTCGAGATCGGCAAGATCGTTACGGCTAAGTAGCACGGGGCCCACTCCGAGCGATCGATGCACCGCCCGTGAGTTAGCAATCTTGGTGCGGGTGCGCCGCCGTGACAATCGTTTCACTTCCTGCGCGAGATGTAAGCGATGTCCGAAAGCTGGTCCCCACGATCGTGGCGAGAAAAGTCGGTTACGCAACAACCGACCTATCAGGATCCCGCAGCGCTTGATGCGGTTCTCGATCGACTTCGTGAATTGCCCACGCTGGTGACCAGCTGGGAAGTTGAATCGCTCAAGTCCCAGCTGGCCGAAGCCGCTCGTGGCGAACGCTTCGTGCTACAAGGTGGCGATTGCAGTGAGTCATTCGACGACTGCAATTCAGCCGTCATCGCGGACAAGATCAAGATCTTGCTGCAGATGAGTTTGATCCTCGTCTACGGCTGTAAGAAGCGAGTCACCCGCGTCGGTCGTTTCGCCGGTCAGTATGCCAAGCCGCGCTCGGCCGATACCGAAACCCGCGACGATGTCACGTTGCCCAGCTATCGCGGCGACTTAATCAATCGCATTGCCTTCACCGAAGAAGATCGCGTACCCGATCCCGAGCTGCTGCTGCGGGGTTACGAACGGGCAGCGATGACGCTCAACTTCATTCGTGCCCTGACCGCCGGTGGTTTTGCCGATCTGCATCATCCCGACTATTGGGATCTCGACTTCGTCGGCCATTCGTCCCAGGCCGATGAATACCACTCCATGGTCGGTAAGATCTCCGATTCGATCCGCTTCCTGGAAACGGTTGCCGGTAGCTCTCTCAGTGAGCTGAGCCGGGCCGAGGTCTTCTCTAGCCACGAGGGGCTGCATCTTCCGTATGAAGAGGCCCAAACCCGAAGCGTGCCACGCCGAACCGGCTGGTACGACTTGACGACCCACTTCCCCTGGATCGGCAATCGCACCCGCGACCTCGACGGGGCCCATATCGAATTCTTCCGCGGCATCGAGAATCCGATCGGCGTGAAAGTCGGCCACGACATTTCGCCCAAAGAGCTGATCGATCTGGCCGAGGTGCTCAATCCGAATCGCGTTGCTGGCCGGCTGACGTTGATCCACCGCTTCGGTGCCGACAAGATCGAAGCCAACCTGCCGACCCTGATCAAGGCGATTAAGGACGCCGGTCAGGTGGTCGTCTGGATGTGCGACCCGATGCACGGCAATACCGAGTCGACACCCGATGGCATCAAGACGCGGCACTTCGATAACATCCTGCGAGAGCTCGATTCGGCCTTCACGATTCACCGCGATCACGGCACCTGGCTCGGCGGCGTCCACTTCGAGATGACCGGCGAGAACGTCACGGAATGTCTTGGTGGTGCCCGTGGCCTGGCCGAAGATGACCTCAAGCGGATGTACAAGAGCCAGGTCGACCCCCGACTCAACTACGAGCAGGCTCTCGAGATGGCCCTGCTAATCGCCCGCCGCATGGACGGTTAGGGCGGCGTTCTAACCGCTGCGTGCCCTGTTAAACTCTTCCGATTCGTCCCGCTGGCGCGGATCTCTTAGACGCAGCGGTGTTGTCAGGTGAGCTGATGCCGTAGAGCTTTCGGTGCGGCAATTTTCTTTTGCACATCGGCTCACAGCCTGGTCGATATCTAGATCAGCGTGCTCAGACGGATCGACTTTTTCATGAGCACCGGATAATTGACTGACGCGACGGAACGCGACCAACCTTGATGTTTTTGGGTTTGGTAGAACGGGTTACCTCTATATGTCGCGTCTATTTTTATGGGCGATCGCGCTTGCTGCGATCGTGATGTCACCGAATCCTGCCGCTGCGCAGTCCTGCGCGCCGGGCGGAACGTGACCTCCCACCTGGCTGCGACGAGGTCCTCGTCCACCCGTTTCCGCGCCTGCGGTTTCAACGCCCGTGCAGCAAGTGCCTGCGCGACCGGCCGTTGTCGCCCAGCCTCGTTCTGTTGCGCCCGCGGTCCCCGTTACGTCGACGGTGGCCCAGCCCGTGCGCCCGGCTCGTCCCGTTGTGCAGCATCCACCTGCGCAGCCGCAAAGTCGGCGGCCCGTTAGCCAGAGGCCGCATCCGGCGGTGGTGCGGGTGATTGCGCCGGACAACAACAGTAACTCGCTCGGCTCCGGCACGCTGATTCACGTCACCGACACGCATGGTCTGGTGCTGACCAATTGGCATGTGGTGCGCGACGCGAAGGGACCGGTCGAGGTCGTCTTCCCGAACGGTTTCCGCAGTGGCGGAAAAGTGATGAAGGTCGACAAGGATTGGGACTTAGCGGCGATCGGCATTTGGCGACCTGACGTGGAGCCCGTCGAGCTCTCAACCCGACCGCCCCAGAAGGGCGAAGTTCTTACCATCGCCGGCTACGGTAGCGGCAGCTACCGCGCGGCCAGCGGACGATGTTTGCAATATCTGTCGCCGGGCGACGGCCACCCTTTCGAGATTGTCGAACTGGGAACCGAAGCGCGCCAAGGCGATTCTGGCGGACCGATTTTCAACCAACAGGGGCAACTTGCGGGAGTGCTTCTGGGGGCGGCTCGCGGGCGGACCGTGGGCAGTTTTTGTGGGCGGGTCGGCAATTTCATTGCCAACGTGACGCCCGTCCTGGACCATCAGGGAAAGGAGATGATCGCCGATGCGAAATCGAACACGAGTTCCGAAATCGACCGGAGACTTGCAGCCACCGAGCGTGGCAGAACCGGCTTGCCATCGCCGGGAGGGTCACAGGTGCCGCATCATCCCCAAGGCCAATCCGCCTCCGACCCGTTAGCCGCGAGACCAACACAACCTAAGAGTACGCCGAACCACGACCCGTTTCAGGCTCATAAGAACAGGGAGCCGCGGGTGGCTGCCGCGAGGGAGCCGGTTCGTTCCGACATGACAGCGTTGGGACCGTTGCCGGCAAACGCAGCAGATCAGCTGGTTCAATTCGACGACGAGCGTTCGCGCGAAGACGAAGATTTCGTGCAACCGTGGACGCCGTCGATGGGAAGCGCGCCGCAGCGGCGTCTGGTCGCAGATCGACGTTCCGATTGGAACTCGAGCAGCACCGGGCGTCGCGGCGCTGCTGTCCTTTCTACCGATGGGGGACGGGGCCTGTCTACCGATGGAAGTGGGGGCATTGCGAGCCGTGGCCGTGGTGGCCGCGGTCTTCAGGGGGCACCTAATCCGCAGGAATCCAAGACGGCCGGCGAAGGATTCAATCTACAGGCGGTCGTCGGCACAACGCCCATCGAACAGGGCAAGACTTTTTTGGCCATCTTCGGCCTGGCATCGCTGCTGGTCTTCTCGCTTCGCTCCATGTGGAGTTAGCGGGTAGCTATTCTTCGCCATCGTCCTTGCGGAACACGGCGACGATATCTTCGATGGGGATGATAAACAGCTTGTTGTCGTGTTCAAGCTCGACGGGAATGCCGTTGCGAGGATCGATGAGAACCTTGTCGTACTTCTGCAGCGGGTAGTCGGGGTCGCTGTCGATCTGCACGCTGATTGCGACAACCCGGCCGGTTAGTACGGGCGTCTTGGCTTCGTCCGGCAAATGAATGCCGCCGCGCGTCGTTCGCTTCTCTTCGTCTTTGCGGACCAGGACCCGTTGTCCTACCGGTTCGATCGTTTCCATGGTCATGTTTGCGTCGGCCATCGTTGAAGATCCTCTCCACGGGCGCATCGCTGTGTGCCCGACTCGTTGTTCACGCATTCTATTTTACCCGCCGCCGTGCGTGAGGGAATGATGCTCGGCAGCCTAGACACTCCGCTCCACGCCTCACGATCCCAGAATCTGGCCGATTCGCTCGGCAACTTCGCCGCTGGTGAGTGCTGCGACGAAGGCGTCCTCGTCGACGTAGTTGTGGTGGCCGACGTACTTGATGACCCAATTGAGCGTGAGGGGGCTGATCGTGATGACAGCCCGAGCGTTTTGCATGGCTTGCCACATTTCGATGGCGGTCCCCATCGAGGCTTCCGGCACGAAGGCCAGCACGACGTCAACTTCGGTGCACATCTGACAGTGGTCCGTGAACACCTCGCGGCCTTTGTCGTCGCCGTATTCCAGTGAGCCGGCGTGATCGGCCAGCGGGTCGTAGACGTCGGCGTCGGGCAGATGCTCTTTGAGCAACTCCTTGAGACGTCCCCGGTAGTGCTGGTCATGAAGGGCGGCGGAGCGATGGGAGCCCTGCATGATGCCGGCTAAGAAAATTCGCATGGGCGATTCTCTTGATCTGTGTCTCACGTCGTTGAAGTGATCGCGTCGTGACACGCTGTTCGGTGAACTTGGTTTTCGATAGGATAAGCGCTCGCGGCCGATCTGCAACCGGCGGTGGCTCGTCCCCCCGATCAGAATAGCGGCTTGGTAATTACCTAGAAGGAATACGCGACACGATGGCCACTAAGAAGAAGACAGCCCCAAAAAAGGCGACCGCAAAGAAGACAGCACCCAAGAAGGCAAAGAAGGGGGCCAGCAAGGCAGGCAAGTCGACGGTGACGCCGGAGCTCAAGCTGGTGATGGAGATGATGGCCATCGAAGGGATCAGCTGCGAGGAAGGGAAGGTCGCCGAGTTCATTCGCAAAATGTTGCTCGCCGCCGGGGCGCCGGCTTCCGCGATCAAGTTCGATCAGGCCCATCGCCGCACGGTCCGGCCCGGCGACGTGGGTAACCTGGTGCTCAAGCTGCCAGGCAAGGGGGCGGCCGCTGTTCGTCGTGCTCCCCGGCGTTTGCTTATGGCCCACATGGATACGGTGCCGGTCTGCGTTGGTTCGCAGCCGGTGCTGAAAGATGGTTACATCGAGTCGGCGGATCCGAACACGGGACTGGGTGCGGACGATCGGGCCGGTGCTGCAGCCGTGTTGCTCGCGGCGCTCGATGTCTTGAACCGAGACGAGCATCCGCCGGTGACGTTCTTTTGGACGGTGCAAGAAGAGATTGGCATTCACGGCGTTCGGCATGCCACGATGGGGCTGCTGGGGGATCCTAAGTTGGCGTTCAATTTCGACGGCGGGTCGCCTTCCAAAATGACGATCGGGGCGACCGGTGGTTTCCGCATGACGATCGACGTTACCGGTCTGGCGAGTCACGCCGGCGGCGCGCCAGAACGAGGTGTGAGCGCGATCGCAATCTCCTCGCTTGCAATTGCCGATCTGCAGACCAACGGCTGGCATGGCCTGATTGAAAAGGGTCGCCGGCGGGGGACCAGTAACATTGGCGTGTTTGAAGGGGGGGCGGCGACCAACGTGGTTTGCGATCGTGTGCATGTACGAGCCGAAGCGAGAAGCCATGACTCGAAGTTTCGCGAACGGATTGTGGCCGAAATTGAAAAGGCGTTTCGTCGCGCCGCCGCCAGTGTCAAAAACGTCGTCGGCAAGTCCGGTAGCGTGACGTTCAAAGGTCAGCTTGATTACGACTCCTTCAAGCTTGGTAAGAAAGAACCTTCGCTGCTCGCCGCGGAAGAGGCGGTACGACGAGTCGGCGGTAAGCCAATCCACGCTGTTACCGACGGCGGGCTCGACGCCAACTGGATGACTAAGCGTGGCGTGCCGACGGTAACGCTCGGCTGTGGTCAGCTCAACCAGCACATGGTTACCGAGCGACTCGATGTGGCCGACTATTTGGATGCGTGCGAGATCGCCAAAATTCTGGCCGGCGAGGTGGCCCTGTAACGGCGACGATAGTTAATCATGAAACTAGGTTAGCATGGAACTCGACGACGAACTTTGTCTCTGCTTTCACGTCACCAAGCGGAAGGTGCGCAACTACATTCGCATCGAGAAGCCGCGGAGTGCCAGCCAGCTGAGCGACTGCTACGGGGCCGGCACCGGCTGTGGGTGGTGCCGCAAGATGCTCCAGTCGATGTTCGAGACCGCCCAGGCCGACTCTTCTGATGCAGGTACCTCCGAGCTGTCCGCGGCCGATTACGCCCGGCAGCGGGCGGAATACGTGCGTGCTGGCGGCGGAACCCCGCCTCCTGGGGCGACACCCGTCGACCCGGACAGGTCAACCGACCCTGAATAGGTCCGCTAGCAGGTCGTTTTGGCGGCGAACGAGGCTTTTTCGGCCGATTTTCGCCGCGAAACCCCGTATTGGAAGGGAGAGGCAACTAGCCGTCTGCGGCGGAATCGAGTATCATGCCCTCTCTTTCACGGACAATTTTCGCTGTAATCCCCCTAAGTTAGCAGAAGATATGGCTCGCAAAGTCGTCAACCGCAAAGAGTTACGAGCGGAGGCCGAGGCCGCCGAGAAGGCCGCGCCCAAGAAGAAGACGAAGAAGGCAGCCACGAAGAAGGCTGCTACCGCGAAGAAAAAGACGCCCACCAAGCGTAAGAGTCGGGCCAAAGCGGCTCCGGCCGAGGTGCGTTTGAAGGCCTTCTGGGGAGTATTCAATCAGTCCCTCAAGCGAGTGGCCCTGTATGAGTACAGCCAGCGACGTCAGGCGGACAAGAAGGCTGGGGAGCTGACAGACAAGTCGGGATCTCCCCATTTCGTCCAGCCGGTCAAGGAAGTCATTGAAGAAGAGTAAGGCCGAATCGTCTCTGTCTTGCTACTATCTGGGCCTTGCTACTATCTGGTAGTCCGCTTTGAACAGGTGTGATCGAAGCCGATTTAGCTGCGCGGTCGGTACTCTGCCGGCAAGCCAAACGTAACCGTCAAAGTTTAACTAGTCGAACCACTCATCGGTTTCGTCAAACTTTGGCAAGCAGACGATCAGCACTTCCATTTTGCCACAGGCGCGATGCCGCACGCCGGGCGGGATGAGGACCGACATGTTCGCTTGCAGTGGAATCGTCTCTTCGTCGAGCTGCATGCTTGCCCCGTCTTCGCATTCCAGGATGTAGTACACCTCTGTGAGTTGTTTGTGGTAATGCGTCTTGGCGTCGGCCGAGATGCTGGTCCGGTGAATCGTGCCAGGGAAGTCTTGCACCTCTTCGAAGCCACGGCGGGCCGTGCCGCAAGGGCACGGTTTTCCGGGGATTTCGTCGAATTTGACGAGTTTCCATGGGCGGTCGTCCAAAGGGTGTTGCTGCGTCATTTCAATTCGCCGTTTCAATTACGTGATGCGTTGACTCTGTTGATAACGTGTTGCCATCAGGACTGGCGTGACCTGCGTTGCGCGCGGCGACAAACGGATTGTTCGTTCCATCATAGTCGATTCACAGT